>CAZAUP010000038.1:0-13640 GCA_964488415.1 uncultured Lachnospiraceae bacterium | reverse complement strand
AGAAGAAGCGGAAGAATGCAAGAAAAATTTTTAAAATTTTATTTTTTCCCAAAAAAACCCGTTTTCTTCCGTTATTCGATATCTTCCATTACCTCGTTAATCTTTTGGTCCAAATCGTTCTTTTCCTTTTTATCCTTTTTAAAACGATCCAGTACATCCGGCACCATATCAATCACTTTTGTCACTACATCCTGATTCTTTACATTCACCAGCTTTGCATGCCCGTCCTTAATCACAAGTACGGAGCTTGGAGAAATCTTTCCGCCCATGCCGCCTCCTGCGTTGTTTTTCGATGTACCGGAGAATGCACCTGCACCCACACCGAAGCTTACATCCACAAGTGGCAGGATAATAGTGCCGTCATCAAACTTCACCGCGTCACCTACTACGGTCTTGGTAGTAAGAAATCCGTCCATCCCCTTAAACAAAGCCTCCACGGTTGCATTAAAACTGTTTTCTGCCATATTCCTGTCCTTTCCGCGCCCCTTGCGCTTTCCTTATTCTGCTTTTTCCCTTAAACCTTCCGTAAACTGCTTCCAATCCTTATAAAATGCCTTTATCTGCTCATCGCGAATCAGATGCCATACCATCCGGAGCACCGTCCCTGTACGGATTCGTCCGCGAAACGAAACATCCGCTACAACTCTTTTTTCGTAAAAATCCGGTATCACCGTAAGCTTTTTTCCATATATTCCGTAAGCAATTCCAAGCACCGCCAATGCCTTTCCGGTAGACTCCGGATCTCCGGTGCCGAATTCTACACATCCTTTAAGCTTCCTCGGCAGACAATGCCCAGCCAGTGCTTTCACTGCCTTAACAGCCTTTCCGACTGCAAGCCTGTGCTGTTCATCCTCAAAAAAAGACGCTGCTGCTTCTTTTTTCTTCCATAAAAGCCTTATTCGCCTCCAAAGCCTACGCACCTTTTCTCTTATTTTGGAAGGAAACTCCTTTATTTTTTTAAACAAACCCTTCCACCAGGTCAAAAACGACTTCTCCGTCTTACGCCCTTTCTCCGCTTCCGCTGTTCCCGGCAGCTGCAGCATTTCTTCTGCCGGCAGCTTTCCGCTGTCCGCAGGTACTGTCACAGACCTGCACTCTTTTTCCGGTTCTGCACCCTTTTCTTTCTTCTTTTTATCCTTTTTTGTTCGCTGGGCTTTTTTTGTTTTTTTCTTTGTTTTTTTCTTTGTTCTTTTCCCCGGCTTTTCACTGTCCGTCAGACAGATACCAAACACTCTTACCGTGTAACAGAGCTTTTTTTCAGCAAATCGAAGCCGTACCCGCACCAAAGGGTCCAGCCACGAAACCAGCCCTTCTGCAGAAACTGCGTTTTCCGGTACCTCTTCCTTTTTTACTCTTGCACGGTAACGAATCGGCACCAGAAGCACCAGCAGCAGTAAAATAAGGACAAGTCCAAGCAAAAGCAAAAGAAACATACCACTCCCTTTTAATACGAACCAAAGCACTTCAAGTATCCCTTTCAAGCCGAATCACCTGCCTTAACACTACTGAATCGGTCCAGATAGGGAATCACCTGAAACCCTCCGGTCGCGAGATACGTTACGCACAGCATAGAAGCCACTAGCTCCTTTGCTGCCTCCTCCCCGGCTGCCAGACCGTACACCAGAACCTCTCGCTTCCGGTAATAGGGCTGCCGCATCTGATTTGCCTTCATGTACTCCAGACAATTCTTCTCATTGGAAGGCGCGATAATCAGATATATGTCACGTACCGGGTGTCCTTTTTCAACCGCACTCATAATACGTTTTTGCTTTTTTTGCGGAATTCCCGCTACATATAACGCTTCCCTCCATACAATCATTTACGAAATCCCCTCTGCCAATTCGCGAATCGCCTGCATTGCCGCCGTCTTTTCCGACATATCATGACAATTTTCCAATGCAGCTAAAATATACTTTTGTATGTCTGACTTTTTTGTAAACGGCAACGGCAGATTATGAATCACCTGTGCCATCACCGCACGGTTAAGCACTCTCTGGCCATTTTCCAGTCGCTCCGTTATCGCCGTACAAAACTTTTCCAATGCGGCAGCATACTCCTCCGTTTCCTCCACCACATGCTCCAAATCCGTAAACAGGCTGGAGGAATGCAGACGCTTTGCTACAAGCACTCTGTTATACAATGTTTTCTGCAGCATTGCCTCCAACAGCTTTTCATCTACCGGAAGCTCCTCGAAATACCTCTCCTCCGTAAACAAAAGCTCCTCCAATTCCTCCGGTGCTCCTTCAAAAGACTCAAACGCCTCCAAAAGCTCCTCATCCGCAAAGTCTCTCTCTTCCATAAGCAGACCAAACACAACCGCACATTTCTTTACGGCTTCCACATCGGCAGGCATTACATAGGCACCGGTCAACAGCACCGTCATCAGGCTGTTTGCAAGCTCCATCAGACTGAGATACACCTCACTGACAGCATTCATTTGCTTCGTAACCTCTTCCAAACGGTTCATTGCCGCAAAATATTGTTCTTCCGAGATATTCCGATAATCCAGACGATTGAAAAAATCCAATGCCTCCCTGTATTGCGAAAACCCTTCCATCCCCGCCGGCTCATACAAACCGGACACAGAATATAGCATATAAAACACCCGGTCCAGCGTCTCCGCATCTGCATCCTGATACACCGAGGCCGTACTTCTTATCCATTCCAAAAACTTTGCCTTTGTCATGCGCACCGGAAGCTCTGCCACCGTCAGGGCAACTCTGGCAAGCAGCCCCTCCTGCTCCTCGTCATGGAACAGGAAGCGGCTTATCTCCTCTAATGCCGCATTACTGTCTACCTCTTCCACCGTACCTTCCATTCCCGGTGCCAAACGGCGCAGAACATACTCATGCAGATACAATTGATCCGTGTACGCCGTCAACACCTGCATTGCCGCGGTAATCTCCTTCTGCATCGTCTGCACGGCAAGCACAGACTCCTCAGAGGCTGCTTTTTTCTCTGCCAGTGCACCGATTTGCTCCTTTATAAGCATCCGATAGCGCTGCGTCTGCTCCTCCAATACCAGCGTGCCATCCTGCACTGCTTCAGCAAAGGCTGCATACTGCATGGCAAGATTATAATTGGCCAGACGGTAATACACTCCGGCAAGCCCCCTTAAATAGCACGGCAGATTTTTCTCCGTATCCCTTCCCGCAAAAAGCTCTTTTCGCGCCCGAATCAACTCCTGGTTCATATAGCATCCTTCCTATTCTTCCTTTGTCTCCGTTTCGTTTTTTACATGGGTATGGGTGTATAAATGATCCGAGCAATATTCGTAATTGCCATCACACTTGGAACAGAACCGAAACTCCAGACTGTCATCGTCTAACTCCGTTCTTCCACACACTGCACACTTATGTCTTGTAATCACATTCCTTCCGCGAAATTCCACCACCGTACCGGAATCCCACTCCGCATTCCTCATTTTTTTCCGGAATGTTGCCTTCCGCTTCAGCTCCGATGGCGAAATTTTATGGTACTTTCTCGTTGTAAAAAAGAAAATCCAGAAATTCGCAAAGGATACAACAATCGCCAGTGCATACGGTCCACCCACTGCAAGACCCTGTCTTAAATAGAAAATCACTTCATATACCATCAAAACGCCATAAATGATACCAAGCCATTTTGCCTTAATCGGGATAAAGAAATACAGATAAAAGGACGTATTCGGCATCATCACAATATACGCTAAAAACATCGCACGGTTTACCTGATACAGGCTGCCGATATCGGCTGTGGAAACAGGCAGAACTCCGCCTCCGAGAGTTACGCATACAATCCCATAAAATAAACCGGCAGCAAGCAGCTGAAACAACAGTCCCGAAAAATAATACACATTAAACCGGAAGGTTCCCCACATGGACTCAAGGGAACGTCCGATGGAATAGTATACATACAGCTCAATAACCAAAAACAACGCATTGGTGCTCGGCGGCTTTAATACAAAGGTAACCAAACGCCATATCTGTCCGTGTAACACATAATAAATCTCCAAAGACAGCCAGCGCTCATAAAAGCCGGGAGTAAACAGTTCCAGCAAAAAACCGGCAGCATATAAAGCAATCATATACATCATCAGGTTCGGAATCGCATACCGTCCCAATTTCCGTTCCAGCTTATTTAAAAACTTCATTAAAACAAATCCTTCTTTCTAAAAATAATAGCTACAATAGATGCAACTGCCAACGCGATTCCCAGCACTGCAAGAAATCCATACGGCTGATTCTGTCCTGGCAGCGGTACATTCATACCGTAAAAGCTCGCAATCATCGTCGGTATCGACATTACAATCGTCACTGTTGCAAGTGCCTTCATAACAGAATTCAGATTATTGGAAATAACCGAAGAAAACGTATCCATGGTACTGTTTAGGATGCCGCTGTAAATGTTTGCCATCTCCAATGCCTGACGGTTCTCGATAATAACATCCTCAAGCAGATCCTCATCCTCCGGGTAACGCTTTACCTTTTCTGTTTTAAGCAGCTTTTCAAACACCGCTTCATTGGAACGCAACGCCGTCGTAAAGTAAACGAGTGCTTTCTCTAATTCGTGCATTTCCATAATTTCCAGATTTCTCTGAGACTCCTTCAGCTTATCTTCCAGCCGTTCGCTCTCTCTGTTAATCACACGCAGATACTGCAGATAAAGTGTCGATACCCTGTAAAAAATCTGCATGATAAAGCGGGTCTTTTTGAAGGTATAAAAATCCTTTGCTCTTCCGGTTTTAAAAAACTGTAAAATCGGTGTTTCCCGCAATGTTACCGTAATTACGATATCCTTTGCGGTAATAATTGCAAGCGGCAGGGTGACATAACGGCTCCGCTCCGTTTCATCCACCATCTCCTTCTCAATTTCCGGTGAATCAACCAAAATCAAATGATACTCATCTTCTAATTCCACACGCGCCCGTTCTTCTTCATCGAGCGCGGCACGAAGGGCATCCATCTCTACACCTGTGCAGGCTGCGACTTCCTCTAACTCCCTTGGTGTAGGTGCAGTAAGAGAAATCCAGCAATCCTTCTCAATCCGTTCCAGATGCATGAGCTCCCCTGTCTCTGCTCTTTTAAAGATTTCTAACATAAGTGTCCCTCCGTTCTCCCAAAATATAGCAATAAGCTACCGCTTTCTATTATACGTTTCCTTTTGTCCTCCGTCAAGTAAAGCATTCCGAAATCCATGAAAAATTTCTCTTAAAAAAGCGTAAAAAAAGCAGAGAAATCTGCATTTTCTGTTTCTCCGCAAAAATCCCTGTTTTTTTCAAATCTTCTGCAGATTCCATTCCTGCCTCTGCTGCGCTGCTGTCTTGGTTCTCAAAAATTGGCTGTTTACTTTTCAATGTAAATAACCAAACTAAGAAACGTGAAGTGTTTTTATTCAAGCTTTGCAAACAATTCGCAACAGCCGCTAACGGCAGAACGGAGGCAACCATGAGAAGTAAAGCGCTGGATGCAACTGCACTTACCGTCGCTATCATCGGAGCCATCAACTGGGGCTTAATCGGCTTCTTTGATTTCGATTTAGTTGCATTTTTGTTCGGTTCCATGTCCTGGATCTCCCGTATCGTTTATGCACTTGTAGGTTTAAGCGGTCTTTATCTGCTTACCTTCTATTTGTATCTGACCGATACACCTGTTACGGAGAGATATTAGAACAAACTGAAGCAACCGGCTGTAACTTTCCAAAAAAAGTCGCAGCCGGTTACATACTCCTTACAGCTTTCTTAACAATCTCTTCGATGCACAGGACTGCTTATTCAGGAAACGAACATCCTGACCGAAGCTGATTTCAATTACCTTTACATCACTGTTATCCCGGACAATTCCTTTTCCAAAATATTCATGATATACCATATCCCCGATACGCAAGCGGTCAATTTCTTCCTTTAATACTTCCTTTTCCTTCAGACTTGCCGCAATTTCACGAAGTCTTGCATCCTCTTCTTCCTTTTCGCCGCTTCTGCTTTGACGAATCATTTCCTCATTCATCAGGCGGGCACGTTCCTTATCCGCCAACAGGCTTGCTTCATCCTGACGCTCCGCCGGCTGCCTCCTCATCTCATCTCCCGGCTCCAAAGCCGTCGTCTCGCGGCGCTTCATTACCGGAATCGGTGTGCCATCCATAGATAACGGCGCATGAGATAGCCTCACATTTTTCAAATTATCAATTTTTTCATTTGCTTCACTCCCCTTGGCATCATCCTTTTTCTTTTTCAAATACCAAAGTGTCACAAAAACGCCTGCCGCAATCAAAACAACCACAAGAATTGCAATCAGACCGCCACCGCTGCTGCCATTTTCTGATGTTTCCTGCGGTGCCGCCGTCGGGGTTGCCGGAAATCCTGTCGGTGTCGGGGTTGCCGGCTTAGGTGTCGGAGACAATGTCGGTATCGGACTCGGTGTCGGCAAAGGAGTAATCACATCTACCGTAAGCTGTACATAGCTGCTGTGAACATATCCTACAACAATGGCTTCACCTTTCAAAAAGGACACCTTATACCACACCTGATTGCTGCTGATTGCCTGATCTAAAATTGCCACTTCATCCTTCTGATCCAGTGTTACATTCTTTCCGTCCAGCTGAACCACCGGATTATCCTTTCCTGCACCGGAACGCACATTCAAGCCTGCGGTATTTACCACTCCGCGGTATACATTACTCTCACCACGCTCCACATCATATTCGTAAACCGCTTCCGTCGCCGCAAACGCCTCCGCTCTTCCTGCAAACAGCATACCGCCGCACAGCAATGCACACAATATTCTTTTCATCTGCTTCCTGACCGTTTTTTTCATACCTGTTCTCCTTTCAATGTAATTTATCCGAATACATTCGTTTTATTCCTTTTTCCCCAATATCCAATGAATAAACTGCTGCGCACTTCTTCCCGACAGACCGCCGCCCCGCAGTTCCCAGATGTTCGCCTGCGCAAGCAGCTCCTCCTCCTTCCCCGCCAGCTCCGGATATTTGGCTGCAATTCCTTTTACAATCGTTTCAAATTCACGCTTATCCGGTGCCGAATAGTTGATAGAAACGCCGAAACGGGCAACCAGGGAAAGCTTTTCCTGAATGGTATCCGAACGATGCAGCTCATCCTGAGACATATCCGAACGATCCGACCAAGTTTCCCGGATCAGGTGTCTGCGGTTTGAGGTGGCATAAATCAAAATATTTTCCGGCCGAATCTCAAGGCCGCCTTCAATCACAGCCTTTAAATACTTATACTCTATCTCAAACTCTTCAAAAGACAAATCATCCATGTAAATGATAAAACGGTAATTCCGGTTCTTAATCCTTGAAATAAGTGCTGACAGCTGTTTAAACTGATGCTTATATATTTCAATCATACGCAGACCGTCATCATAAAACTCATTCAAAATCGCCTTAATGCTGGTAGACTTACCTGTACCGCTATCTCCGTAGAGCAGTACATTATTTGCTTTTCTTCCCTGCACAAAGGCTCTTGTATTATCTACCAATGCTTTTTTCTGGGACTCATAACCGATAATATCCGTCAGCTGCACCACTTCTGTATTCGTAATCGGCTGCAGCACAAAATCTTCTCCCTCGCCCACCAGACGAAAGGCTTTATTCAGCCCGAACTGACCAACACCATATTTACAGTAGAAGCCCGTCACCGCCGTAAATATCTCTTCCTCGTCACAGGCTGCTGCAATCGCGTGCTGCAACTCCTTCACCTTATCTGCCACGCTCTTGTTGTAATAATGCTCTGCCTTCGGAACAGAGGTATAATTTGTAATTATCGAAAAACAATCTACAGACAATTCCTTTTCAAGCTCGGAAAAATCATAAAAAAACAGCTCACGAAAAATCGCAAAATCCTTTTTTGCCAAACGATTCACCGAACCCTCCGATGCTCCGCGCTTTTCACAAAGCAGGGAAAACGGAGTCTCTGCCATCGCCAGAAGATAGGCAAGATATGCCTGCCACAGATTCTCGTCAAAGCCATAGGCCGTCGCCAGGTCAAGCAGCTTGTGCATCTGTCCGTACAAGCCTGTCACCGTCTGCTCTCTGTCCGCCCTCTGCTGCTTATACTCTCTGATACAGCTTGCGACACCGTTTAATATATCTGCTCCCGCAATCTCTTTGTAAATAATTAGTTTTGCTATCTTATCGTACATCACTGATTCCCTTTCCGGTATTCTCCACCTGCCTGTTTCCTTCTTACATATCCTTTGCACATACGAGACAAACTCCCTTCTCCTTTGCTGCCGCCCAAAGCTCCTTGGTAAAGCCCTGCATAGAAAAGCAGTACAGCTCCTCCGGCTTTACTCCCGCACTTTCCAGTATTGTCTCATACTTCCGAAAGCTTTCTACACCGGTCAGTGCATCGCTGCAATCGCAAAAGCCTGCAAGATATTCACCGCTGTCTACCTTTGCCAGCACATCGATGCTTCCGGCTTTTCCGTGCCACACACCGAAATTTCCATAGATAAAGCTTAACTGCTGATAGCTGTTTAATACCTGTAAATATTCACCGCAAACATCCCGGAAGGCCTCCCCGACATACTCGGTCAGATGCGGTGCTATGCTCTCCCTGTATATCCGTTCCCCCTGCCCCATGGCAATAGCGGAGCGGTTCGGATAAATAAAACGGTACCAAAACCTGAGATACGGCTCTCTGATACGGTACAGCCCCTTCTGTACCTCCTTATACTCCCTTGTTTCAAAGGAATACAGCTTTTCCGTAATATCCAGCTCCGTCAGATTTTTTAAATACACACTGATTTTTGCCCTGGAAAAGCCGGTATGCTCATACACATCATTTAATTTGTACTTTCCCTGAGCCAATGCCGCAAGAATAGTATTATATGCCGACAGCTCCCGCAATTCCTGCTTCAGATAATGCTCTGCCTCTAAAAACAACGGAGCATCCTCCGTCAGAAACAGACGCTTCACATTTTCCTCAAAGCTTTCCTTTTCCTTCCAGTGCTTTAAATATGCCGGTACACCGCCAAGCACCGCACCGGTATAAATGTTATTTTTCACGCTGCTGTGCTTATGATAGCCAGCCAGCTCCATAAAAGAAAACTCTTTCAGCTTTATAAAGCCGTTTAACAGTCTTGCCGCAGTTCCGAGTACCCCCGCCATATCATTCTCTACCCAGTGAACCGAAGAGGAAAGAAGCAAAACAAGCAGTGCCCCGTCTCCGTGATGCTCTGTATAAAAGCGGACAAAGGCTGTTAAAAATTCCGTCGGCTCCTCCAGTAAATTACGAAACTCATCCAGCACCAGCACCAGCTTTTGCCCCGCTACACAATGAGCCATATAGATTGCCTGCAGCACCTCATAAAAATCCTGTGCGGACGCAGCCTCCTTCCATTCCTGCTTCATGCAAAAAAGCTGCTCCCGTTTCGTTACGCGGCGTGCCGCATAATAAACCGCCGGCTTATCCTGTACAAAACGCCGGACCAAGGTGGTCTTTCCGATACCACTTCGTCCATAAAGCACAATGATACCGCTTCGCTCCGCCCGATAAAGCCCTTCCAATCGTTCCAGTTCCTGTGTACGTCCTGCAAACATAATTCTTCTCCGTGTTCTTCCCTACATCCTGTCAGGTGCTGAAAAACCAAGTAAATCAATCCCCACCTCTAACAGATGAAGCACCAGCGTTATCAAAGCAATCCATTCTCCCTGCTTTACTGCATCTGCCTCCGCAATAATCCTATTATTATGGTAAAAGCTGTTAAACGCATCCGCAAGCTCATAAATATACTGGCAAATCTTATGTGGCGCAATTTCTTCGACCGCATGCTCCAGCATATCGTTGAAACGTGCCGTAAGAAGCATCAGGTTCAGCTCGTCCTCACCATAGCTGCGCACACTTGCGTTAATGGCTACCGCCTTTTTCTCACCCTCTCCGTTATATTTAGCAAGAATCGACTTAATACGAACCATCGTATACAAAATATACGGTCCTGTATTGCCCTCAAAGGAAGTAAAGCGTTCCAAATCAAAAATATAATCCTTGGTCGCCTGATTCGACAAATCGCCATACTTAATTGCAGCAAGGCTGACAACCTTCGCAATTTCCTTTGCTTCCTCCTCGCTCATCTCACGGTTTCCCGTCATCTTCTTTAACACTTCCTCATTGGTATCCGCAATCAGCTGCTCCAAACGCATTACGCCGCCGTCCCTTGTCTTAAACGGTTTCCCGTCCTTGCCATTCATGGTACCAAAGCCAAGGAAGCGGATGTCCTTCTCCGGCTCTACAATTCCCGCCTTCTTTGCGGTACGGAACACCTGCGTAAAATGCATCTCCTGACGTTTATCCGCAAGGTAAATATAACGATTCGGCTCATAAAGCTTCTCACGCTCAACAATTGTAGCAAGGTCAGAGGTTGCATAAAGTGCCGCACCATCGGACTTTCTGACGATGCATGGCGGAATCTCCTTTGTATCACTCTCCTCCTGCACATCTACCACCATAGCACCCTGACTTTCATACGCCAGTCCCTTATCAATCAAATCCTGTACCATGGCAGGAATATACGGCTGCACATCACTTTCACCCTTCCAGATATCAAAAGAAACCTTTAAGTTATCATAATTTTTCTTTAAATCCGGCACGGAGACATTCATAATGTGATGCCACAATGCCACATAGCCCGGTTCACCGAGCTGGAACTCCAGCGTCGTACGCTGTGCCCGCTCCTTAAAGGCTTCCTCCTGCTTGGAACGTGCTGAAGCAGCCGGATAAATTTCCTCCAGCTCCGCCAGGGTAAACGGAGGCTCCGTCGGATAATCTCCCGTAAAATTCTTATCAAAATACGGAAGCTCCGGCGCACGCTCTCTGAGTCCCTCCATTACAAGTCCCATCTGAAGGCCCAAATCGCCCAAATGAACATCACCAATCACCTTATGTCCTGCATAGCGGCAAATACGCTTAATACTCTCGCCGATAACTGCAGAGCGCAAATGTCCGATATGAAGCGGCTTTGCTACATTCGGTCCGCCATAATCCACAATAATGGTCAGCGGCTGCTTTGTCTTTTCAAAGCCATACGCATCCTGCTCCGACATTTCCTGTAAATATGCCGCCAAAAACTCCTCATTCACCTTCATGTTAATAAAGCCTGGCATAACCGCATCGACAAACGATAGCGTATCACTTTCCTTTAACTGCTCCGCCACCGCCTTCGCAATTTCAATCGGAGCCACCTTATACTGCTTTGCTGCTGCCATAGCACCATTACACTGGTACTGGCACAAATCCGGACGATTGGACAACGACACCATACCAAACTTCTCATCATATCCACAAACCAAAAACGCTTCCCTTACGTCTTCAGCAATCACATCAATTAATTTCTTCATCGCTACTTCCTTCCTTTAGAGACAAAAATTATATTTCGGTTTAACTCATTTTCTAGGATACCATATTCTGCGAAAAAGTACAAGTATCTGGAGCAAAGAATCATTGTACGATGCCATCAAGCAAAGTACACTGACGAAGTCCAGCCATACAGCCAAAGAAACCAACGTCTGCCACAAACAGCTTAAATGCTTTCATTACAGTTTTTACAGTGAATAAAGTGTATAAACCTCAACTATTCTTTAAAATCAAAAAAAGACACCCCCGCGCGGTAGCTGCCCTATGTCAGTAACAGTCTCCTACTGTCTATTGGAAACTACCATAAAGATGTCTTTTTTGTATCCCGTGCCTCTGTGTACCTTCTCTTGTTATTCCTCCGGCATAATAAATGCAGCTACAATATACACAAGCAAACCGGTTCCTGCAAAAATTGCAAGTAACACCCACAGCAGGCGAACCACCGTAGGGTCAAGATTTAAATACTCAGCTACACCACCGCACACACCGCAAAGCTTTCTGTCGGTTCTTGATTTTGTTAATCTCTTATTTTCGATATTCATACGCTCTTCCTTCTTTCTCTATTTTGGTTCTTAATCAAAATGAACATCAACCTCGCCCACACCGCACTCTGCCGCGCCGGTCACAATCTCAATTTCACAGGCACCCGCTTCCAATACCAGCTCCGTAAATGTCCCTGTATATATCTCAGCTTCCGATGTCTTCCTCCCTTCCCCGCTGTTCTGATCCTTCCGAAACACAATCAGCAGCACAGCCGCACCAATCATAACCAGTGCAACAAAAATATAAAGCCACCTTTTAAAGCTCTCCATACACTTCCTCCTCATTTCCGTCAAAAAAACGAATCATCTAATCCATTTTTTATTCTGAGCTTATTGTATGACAGAATTTTTCGAAAAGCAAGAGACTTCATCATATTCTAATCGAATTCTAAGAAAACACGGCGTACATCCATTTTTCTAAAAAAGCAACAGCTTCCAAACATTTTACTGTTCAAACAAAAGATCCCCGTAGCTCGGCACAGGCCAGTCCTTTTTCGCTACCAGCATCTCCAGCTTATCAATCGGTGCTCTTAATGCATCCATTGCCGGAACCACTTCCATGCGGAAATACAGCCCCTGCTCTTTCCCCTGAGGCTTCTTCGATGCCTCTGCAATACAAATCTCCAGCTTCTTCTGGGCTTCTCTTGCCGACACAAGAAGCTCCGAAATTTCAGACAGCATAGAAGCCTGCACAGATACATCTGCATTCGGCACAGCCTGGCGTATGGTATTAATAGAATTTGCCAGCTCCGTGGTATACTGGATTACCGCAGGAATATACTGCTTTGCAGACATATCCACCATGGTTCTCGCCTCAATATTGATTGCTTTAGAGTAAATTTCATAATTAACCTCTGCGCGGGAATGAAGCTCTGCCTCGGACAATACCTTATGCTTTTCAAAAATACGCACCGTGCGCTCACTCACCAGAGCCGGAATCGACTCCACCATAGAAGCAATGTTCGGAAGCCCTCTTCGTTCCGCTTCCTTTACCCATTCCGCAGAATAACCGTTACCGCTGAATACAATTCGCTCATGCTTTCTCACAGTCTTGGCAATCAGCTCCTTCACAGCCACTTCAAAATTCTCTGCCTGCTCCAGCTCATCCGCAAATTCACAAAGCGCATCCGCCACAATGGTATTCAGCACGGAATTCACATCTGCAATGGACATGGACGAACCCACGGTTCGAAACTCAAACTTATTTCCGGTAAACGCAAACGGCGAAGTGCGATTACGGTCCGTCGCATCCTTCTTTAATTCCGGAAGCGTATGTACACCGGTATTTAACTTACCGCCCTGCTTGGACTCAGTTGCTACACCGTTTTCCTTAATCTGAACCAAAATATCCTCCAGCTGCTCTCCCAAAAATACGGAGATAATTGCCGGTGGTGCCTCATGTCCACCAAGTCTGTGATCATTTCCCGGACAAGAGGCGGAACAACGGAGAAGCTCCGCATTTTCATCCACTGCCTTTAAAATTGCCGCCAAAAACAGCAAGAACTGCGTATTCTCATGTGGCTTCTTGCTCGGACTTAAAAGATTTTTCCCTGTATCTGTCACAATAGACCAGTTATTATGCTTACCGGAACCATTAACTCCTGCAAACGGCTTTTCATGAAGCAGACACTCCATGCCGTGGCGGTTTGCCACCTTTTTCATACACTCCATAATCAGCTGGTTATGGTCAGTGGCAATATTGGCTATGTCATAAATCGGTGCAAGCTCATGCTGTGCCGGAGCCGCCT
>CAZAUP010000037.1:0-13861 GCA_964488415.1 uncultured Lachnospiraceae bacterium | reverse complement strand
CCTTTATTCAATTTTCATTGTACAAAATACAACATAATAATTTTATACTTTTTTAGAACTAATGTCAAGCATTCCATGAATTGTTTTTACTTTTTTGAATTGTTTTTTCAAATTTGAAATTACTGTTCCAATGCACCAATATAGTAAAAGCCTTTACATTCCAAAAGCTTTACCGGAACTAATTTACCAATCAAAGAAACCTCCCCCTGAAAATGCACCAAAAGATTGTTGCTCAAGCGCCCGGTTAAAAGCGTACCATCCTGCTCATTTTGCTCCTCTACCAGCACCTCCGCCACCGTTCCGGTGTGCTTTGCGGTAAGCGCTGCTGACTGCTCGGCTACCAATGCCAAAAGGCGGTTAAACCGCTCCTTTGCCACCTCCTCCGGCACCTGATTTTCCATGGTAGCTGCCGGAGTCCCGGTACGTTTGGAATATAGGAACGTATAAGCAGAATCAAAGCCTGCCCTCGCCACAACATCAAGCGTATCAAGAAAATCCTCTTCTGTCTCCCCCGGAAAGCCTACAATAATGTCTGTGGTTAAAGAAACCTCCGGCATCGCGGTTTTGATTTTATCCACCAAAGTCAAATAATCGTCCTTTGTGTACTTACGGTTCATGCGGCGAAGAATCTCCGTGCTGCCGGACTGCATCGGCAAATGCAGATGACGGCAAATTTTCTTCGAGCCTTTCATCACTTCAATCAGCTCATCGGACAAATCCTTCGGATGGGAGGTCATAAAACGAATCCGTCTGATACCGTCTACCTTCTCCACCTCCCGAAGCAGCTGTGCAAAGCTCATCGGATGTTCTAAGGTCTTTCCATAGGAATTTACATTCTGACCAAGCAGCATTACCTCCACGATGCCCTCGTCTGCCAGCTTCCGTATTTCTGCCAAAATATCCTCCGGCTTTCTGGAACGCTCTCTGCCCCGCACATACGGAACAATACAGTAGCTGCAAAAATTATTGCAGCCGTACATAATGTTGACACCCGCCTTAAAGCCGTATCTGCGCTCGCTTGGAAGCTCCTCCACAATTTTATCCGTACCGTCTAACACCTCAAATACCCGCTTTTCACCACATATCTTCCGCCAGATAAGCTCTGCCAGCATATAAATATTATGCGTACCAAATACAATATCTACAAAACGGTAGCTCTTTTTTATCTTCTCAATCACATGCGGCTCCTGCATCATACAGCCGCACAGTGCAATCCGCATATCCGGATTTTTCGACTTTAAATTACCCAAATATCCGATGCGCCCGTACACCTTTGTATTCGCATTTTCCCGCACGGTACAGGTATTATATAAGACAAAATCCGCCTGTTCGGAGACCACCGGCACATAGCCTGCCGCTTCCAAAATTCCTGCCAGCTTCTCTGAATCCTTGGCATTCATCTGACATCCAAAGGTTTCGATATGATAGGTAAGCTTTCTGCCGAGCTCTGCACTTTTCTTTTCATTATGCTCCCGCAAAAGCTCCATGAAATAGTACTGGCGTTCCGGCTCTGTCACCGGAACCAGACCCATTCTGTTTTCCTCTTCCATAGGTGTATATTCCTCTCCTGAACTTACTTATCTGACCTGTCCATGCCCGAAAATAATGTATTTTGTGGTCGTCAGCGCTTCCAGCCCCATCGGTCCTCTTGCATGAAGCTTTTGAGTGCTGATACCGATTTCCGCCCCGAAGCCGAACTCCTCGCCATCGGTAAAACGGGTAGAGGCATTTACATACACCGCCGCCGCATCAATTTCATTCAAAAACCTCATCGCCACATCATAATTTTCCGTAATCACGGCTTCGGAGTGACCGGTATTATATTTGTTAATATGCGCAATGGCTTCCTCCACGGTATCTACGGTTTTTACAGAAATCAAACGATCCAAATACTCCCTGCCAAAATCCTCTTCCGTTGCTGTCTCACACAGCGGACAAACCGCTTTTGCGCGCTCATCTGCACGAAATACAATATGCTTTGCCGAAAGACGCTTGTAAACCAACGGCATAAACTCATGCAACACCTTAGAATGGATTACCAAAGACTCACAGGCGTTGCAAACACCGAGACGTTGCGTCTTGGCATTCTCAATAATATCAAGTGCCATCGAAAAATCCGCATATTCATCCACATAAATGTGACAGTTTCCGGTCCCTGTTTCAATCACCGGAATGGTACTGTTGTTCACCACAGTGGAAATAAGTCCTGCACCGCCTCTCGGAATCAGCACATCTACATATTGATTGAGTCTCATAAACTTTGTTGCGGTTTCTCTTCCGGTATCGGTTAAAAGCTGTACCGCATCAGCAGAAATACCACATCCTGTCAATGCCTTACGAATCAGCTCTACAATCACAATATTGGAATGAATACAGTCGCTGCCGCCCCGCAGAATCACTGCATTTCCTGTTTTAAAACAAAGTGCAAAGGCATCCGAGGTCACGTTTGGCCGTGCCTCATAAATGATGCCAACAACACCGAGCGGTACTCTCTTTTTACCGATCATAAGACCGTTCGGACGCTGCTCCATGGAAAGAACACTTCCTATCGGATCCGGCAGGGATGCTACCTTACGTACTCCCTGTGCCATAGCCTGAATACGGGCTTCTGTTAAGGTCAGGCGATCCAAAAGTCCCTCTGACATTCCGTTTTTCCTTGCTGCCTCTGTATCCGCTGCATTACCGGCCAAAATTTCTTCCGTCCCCGCACATAGTGCATCCGCCACGGCATTCAATGCGTCAATTTTTTTCTTCTGGTCAAGAAGTCCAAGCTCCACCTTCGCTTCTTTTGCCCGCTGTCCGATTATCTCCAAAGCTTCCATTCCGAAATCCCCCTTTGACCTTACTTAATTCATTAAATTTTTTCTCGGCTTCGTCACAGAACCATCCGGCTCCAAAATCTCTATTTGATCTAATGTAGCCCGGATATTATCCCGGAAGGACTTCACATACTCCTTACGAAGTGTCGCCTGCTCCGCCTTTTCTTCTTCGGTGAGGCCCTCATTTTTTGATTTATGGTACAGCTCATTAATCCTTGCAATTCGTTCGTCCATTGTCATCACAATCACTCTCCTTTTTCGGATATGTAGTTCATCAAATGAAAATTCGGAACCTTATGTGCCAGAAAAAGCGTTCCTACCTGCTCTCCGTTTAAAATACGGCGAATGTTATCTACGTGATTTCCGTTGGTTATCACCATATCAGAGCCTGAATCTGCAGCAATACGTGCAGCAGAAATTTTCGTCCGCATACCTCCGGTTCCAAGTGTCGTACCGGCTCCCTTTCCCATATTGACATACTCGTTTGTCAGCTCCGGAACAAGCTCAATAAACTCAGCCTCCGGATTTTTTCGCGGATCATCCGTATAGAGCCCGTCGATATCAGACAACAGTATCAGCAAATCCGCATGAATCAGTGCCGCCACAATTGCAGACAGGGTGTCGTTATCACCAAGGGCAAGCTCATCAGTGGAAACCGTATCGTTCTCGTTTACAATCGGAATTACACCTAACTCGTTTAATTTTTCAAAGGTATTTACAGCATTCCTGCGACTGGTATCGTCTATCATCGTATACTTCGTCATTAAAATCTGCGCCGCATTCTGATGATACTCGGAAAACAGCTTCTGATATACGGTCATCAGACTTGCCTGACCGATAGCAGCACATGCCTGCTTCTCGGAGGTTTCCGTTGGTTTGTGGGAAAGGCCGAGCGTTTTTCTGCCTACCGCTATCGCACCGGAAGAAACTAAAACAACTTCCCTTCCACTGTTACGGAGATCTGTTAAAATCCGCACAAGACGCTCCATCTTTTCTAAATTTAAATGACCGGTTTCCTCATGCGTCAGGGAAGAGGAACCGATTTTTACCACAATCCTTTTCTTATCCTTTAATGCTTTTCTGTAATCCATCGCTATTTCCTTTCTATACAACCGCACGATAGCGTTCTGCGATTTTCTCAAATACCCGGAGTCCGTCTGCTGCTGCCGAGGTAATGCCTCCCGCATAGCCGGCTCCCTCCCCGCAGGGATAAAGACCGGATATCGCCGACTCCATGTTTTCATTCCGTTCAATACGAACCGGCGATGAGGTTCTTGCCTCTACACCAAGGAGTACCGCCTCTTCATCCGCAAAGCCCTTAATTTTTTTATCAAACGCCCTGATTCCGTCGATTAATGCCTCTGTAACAAATCCAGGCAGACATTCCTCTACCGACGCAAGTGCATAAGCCCCCTTTGTATTCGGAACGATATGCCCTATTGTAACAGATGGTTTGTGATTTAACAAGTCCCCATAAAGCTGAACCGGAATTTTTCCCGCTCCGACGCGATACGCAGCCGCCTCCAGCTTACGCTGAAACTCTACTCCCGCCAAAGCATCCCCGTCAGCCCCGCCGAAATCTTCAGGTGTAACCGTTACAATCAGGGCACTGTTGGCATTTCGTTCGTCTCTGGCATGATTACTCATTCCATTTACCGTTAAGCGTTCCGGTTCCGAAGAAGCATTCACAACAAAGCCTCCCGGACACATACAAAACGAATATACCCCTCTGCCGTTTGCCGCCGTGTGAGTCAGCTTATAATCTGCCGCCGGCAGATATTCCGCAGCTGCACCATACTGAGCACGGTTAATCAGCTCCTGCTCATGCTCTATGCGCACTCCCACCGCAAACGCCTTTCGCCGCATCGGTATGCCGTGTTTTTTTAACATGGCAAAGGTATCTCTGGCACTGTGACCTATGGCAAGCACAAGCACTTCACAGGGAAGCAGCTCTTCTCCGATACAGACACCCCTTACCTGATTGTTTTCAATGACAAGATCCGTTACCTTCGCATGAAACCGTATCTCACAGCCCATACGAAGCAGTTCCTTTCGCATACTGGTTATAACATTCCGGAGACAATCCGTCCCGATATGTGGCTTGTTGACATAAGCTATTTCCTCTGGCGCACCGAATTTTACAAAGGTTTCCAGAACCGAATGAATCCGCCCGGTAGTTTCTTTTACCATTGTATTTAGCTTTCCGTCGGAAAAAGTGCCCGCACCGCCTTCTCCAAACTGCACATTCGTATCAGGAAGCAGCGTCCCTGCCTCCCAAAAGTGCTCCACTGCCCCCACACGTTCCTCAATGGCTCCCCCGCGTTCCAGCAAAACCGGTGCATATCCCGCAAGTGCCAGACGATATGCACAAAACAAGCCCGCAGGTCCTGCACCCACGATGACCGGACGGTTCTTTAGCTCCTCCGTCCCTGTCGGAACAGGGTGATACCGCAGGCACTCTGCACGTACCACAAGCGAAGGCTTTACCCTGCGAAGTACCTTTTCTTCCAGCTTTTCAGACACAAGCTCAGCCTCACATACATAGGAATAATGAATATCATCCTTTTTCCTGGCATCCAGGGAACGTTTTACCGGACGAAGTTCTATAATTTCCTCCGATTTAATTCCAAGCACCCTTGCCGCTTTTTCCAAAAGCTCCTCCGGCTTATGATTCACGTTTACTTTTAACTGCTGTATTCGAAGCATATCTTCCTCCGATTTCTTTTCCTGCCGCCGCACCGCTGCTCCATGCCCATTGCAGATTATACCCGCCGCAGGTGCCGTCAATATCCGTAAGCTCGCCGGTGATAAACAATCCGGGTACAAGCCTTGATTCCATATGTTCTGTCAGCTCTGTAAGCGGTACCCCTCCCACACAGGCCTGCGCCTGTTCAAAGCCGTTTGTGCCGGTCACCTTTACCGTAAAATGCTTTAGCTTCTCCGCAAGCCTCACTGCCTCCGGAATCGTTCGCCCTCCTGCCGGCTCGGCAGGAGAAATGTTACATTCCTTTAACAGAACAAAGTTTAATTTATGATTGCAAAGTCCAGCCATTGCTTCCTCTGCCGTATTATCACGCATCCGCGAAAAACGTCTTACCAGCTCCTCTGTCAGCTCCGTTTCCGTTGCTCCCGGAAATAAATCCAGCTCCGCTGTTACCGTTTTTCCTTCCGACAGTGCTACTGCGGCATAACGGCTCACCTGCATCACCGGAATGCCGGAAATACCGTATGCAGCAAACAAAAGCTCACCTTCTTCTTTGTAACACTCTTCTCCGATATGTAAACAGATGCGTCCTTCCGTCCGGACACCTGCAAGCGTCTTAAAAAACGCTCCTTCCGCCTTTAATTGTACAATTGCCGGCTGAGGCGGAAGAATTTTGTGTCCGAAGGACTCTGCCATAGGATAACCGCTTCCATCAGAGCCGTGCACCGGAGAAGCCTTTCCGCCGGTTGCAAGCACAAGGCTCTTCCCGTTAAAATGCCCTCCTTCCGTCTCAACCAAAAACACACCATTCTTTGTTTTCTTTACGCCGGTCACTCTCTGCTCCGTAAGACACTGTACCGAATTTCTTTTTGCTTCCCGGACCAAAGCCTCCGCTACCGATGCCGCCTGCTCGGAATTCGGATAAAAATAGCCGTTTCGTTCCTTTGGATAAATCCCGATTTCTTTAAAAAAGCAAATCGTTTCCGCAAGGTCAAAGGAACGCAAAACCGGCTCCGCAAGCGAGGAATTACTCCCTCTGAAATACGAAGCCTGCCAGTCCCTATTGGTAAAATTACATTTTCCGTTACCAGTGGCATAAATCTTTTTGCAAAGTCTGTCCTTCTGCTCCAGCACAAGCACTCGGCTTCCGGCTCTTGCCGCAAAAATTGCAGCCGTCATGCCGGAAGCTCCGCCGCCGATTACAATCAAATCAAATAATTCCTTTGCCAAAGCTACTCCTTTCCGGAATTTCAGCTGGAAAAGCCTTCCAGCAAAGAATATAATTCCTCCCTGTCTTTCACATAAATCCCCTCCAACAGCGCAATTCGATTTTCCTCTGATAAATCGACTGCCGGAATATGAGTATATTCAAATACTGATTTAAAATCACTGTAGTATACCGTAACCATACCGTCAGATATGTTTACATAATATTTATATGGATTCTTGGTAATATCGTAGGTTTTTCGAAGAATCACCCTGTTTTCGGAAAAGGACACAATCTCGTAGTCAAGCAATCCCGCTTCATACTCTGTAATAGAAAGGTTGTCCATATAATTGGCCAGGTATGCTGTCAGCTCTTCCTTTGTCATCCCAACCAAAAAGCCCGGTGCCACCTTCTCCATGGAATCCAGTGCTCCGGTAGCCGCATTATAGGTTTCCTCAATATAAGACACCGTCGGAAGTACGGTATTCCGCGGAACTACCCCCGCTTCCACCATATCCGTCTGCCGTGGCAGTGCTGCAAGCTCTTCCATTTCTTTTTCTTTCCGTGCAAGCTCCAAAAGCAACGACTTGTTTTCCTCACTTACCCTGACCAGCTCACTGTACAAGCTCTCTTTCTGCTCTTTTGTCTCTTTGTTAAAATCCGTTAAAGCATTTTGGTAGCTTGCATAATAGCAAATACAAAACAAAAAGCTCACCGCTGCAAAGCCACCGATATACCCAAGCCATCGTTTCATGAAAATCACCTCCTATCAGAAGTGTTTCCGTAAAACCATACTTTATACCAGTCTTCTACAACAAACGCAGCTTTTTTGCAACCTTTACCAAAAAAGCCCCCTTTGGCATCTCATAAAGCTCTTCCTCATCTACGGCACGAAACGCCACAAGCATTGCAAAGTAAACAACCACTGCAAGCCCGATTGCCACAAGCAGTGACAATGAGTTGCTCCTGCTCAGGAAAAACAGCCCCTTATAAACCAGCAGAGCAAGACTTCCCATAAATGCAGTACAAAGCCCGACACGAAGGAAGGTACGATCAAGCTCCTGCACATATCCAAGCTCCCGCCGCAGTGTCCGCCAATTTAAAACACTGATTCCCAATGGAAAAATCATATTACCAATCACAAGCGAATACACACCGAGAGGCGTAAACAAAAGCAACACCACATCTAACACTAAATAAATCGCCAGTGATATCAGACCGTGAATAACCGGAAGCCGCATCCTGTTCACACCCTGCAGAATACTGTTGGTGGCAGTGGAGTATGCAAAAAAAACGATGGATGCAGCACCGATATACATCATCCGCGAGGTCATGACAAGTGCCTCTCCCGTATCACCGAATACAAACTGCATAATCGGTCCCGCAAGTACTGCCATACCTGCCGCGCAGGGAAACGCAATCAGCATATTCAGCTTCACGGCCTGCGCAATCCGCGCATGTAACAGCTCCCGGTTCTTCATCGTATGTGCCTGTACAATGCTCGGTAAAATTGCCATGCCGATAGAGGACGCAATTGCAATCGGAACATTTGTCATCAGACGGTACTTACTGGAATAACGACCAAACAGAGTCCGACGCACCAGCTCCTCCACACCCCTTGCACCAAAAATCTGATTCAACAGAACACTGTCCAAAAAGCTGCTGATGGAATAAACGGTCTGATTCAGAATAATCGGAATCATCGTCATCAACAAAATTTTTAACAGAAATGCTCTGTCCTCATAGGCTCCGACAGCATCCTTCCGAAGCTTTCGTTTTAAATACGGGAAATAACTAAAGAAAATAAACAGTAAAAATAAAAGAGCTGTTACCGCGCCGCAAAGCGTACCTAATGTACCGCCTGCCGCACCGTATGCCGAAGCATTCCCTGATGTGCTGAAGTGACGCATTAATAGCTTTGCCGCCAAAACACTGACTACAGCATTTACAACCTGCTCTAAAATCTGGGAAACCGAGGTTGGTATTACCGTGTGCTTCCCCTGAAAATATCCCCGGATTACTCCCATTACCGCAAACACAAAAATAGTCGGAGCAAGCACCTTTAATGGAATCGCCGTACTGAAATCAGCTTCCTTAAAAACCTTTTCCGCAATAAAATCAGCTCCGAAAAACAGCAAAAGAGAGGCAAGCAATCCGATAAACGCAGAAAAAACGATGCCTACCTGTAACAAATGAAAGGAATTTCCATATTCTTTTTTGTCCTCCCGCTCCGAAATCAGCTTGGATATTGCAGTGGGAATACTGTAGGTAGACAACAAAAGCGCAATATTATACACCTCAAATGCATTCGAATATGCACCAAGGCCGTCATCACCGATGATTCTTGCCAGCGGAATCCGGTAAATCAATCCAATGATTCGGACAATGACCGATGCTGCTGCAAGAATAATTCCCTGCGTAATAAAATTAGCTCGTTTTTCTTTTTCTGCCATCTCAAAAAAACTCCGTTTATCGATATAGTTTCAAAGAGTCCATAATCTCTCTTTGTTTATTTTCCATTTCAGCCCGTTCTTCCGCCTCGATATGATCAAAGCCACACAAATGCAAAACACTGTGTGCGGTCAAAAAACCAAGCTCTCTCTCTGCGGAATGTCCGAATTCCTCCGCCTGGGATAATACACGTTCTACGGAAATCACAATGTCTCCGAGCATCAGTTCCCCGGTATCCGGATGAAACACCTCCGGCTGCTCCTCCTCCAGTGTATCGAAATTTCCGGGATATTTATATTCTGCAAGCGGAAACGATAAAACATCCGTAGGTGCATCAATATTTCTGTTTTCCATATTAATTTCACGGATGGACGCATTATCCGTAAGCAATACCTCTACCTCCGCCTCATAAGGACAACCGATATAGTCGAGCGTTCCTTCGATTACCTGTTTAATCAGTGCAGTGTATTCAAAATCAAAGGGTATTTTAGTTTCTTCCTCAATGTGAATCGTCAAAACATATCCTCCTTTATAATATCCACCATCGCATTCCGGATGACGGAAAAATCCTTCACGGACAAGCCGCTTGCATTGAAATCTCCTTTTGCAATGCGAAGGTTCAACGCCTTGTCAACCACCTTTTCAACAAGCACCTTCCCGCCCTGAGACTTTTTTAAATACTCGCACATGCTGCATATATTATCGGTCCAAAACACTAACGCAGCTTCCCTGGATGTTGGCTTGTCACCATTTAATGTATGCTCCCGCAATACCGACACCAGCGGAGCCGGAAAGTCCTCTGCTTCTGCCACAAGCAATGTGTTTTCCAATGTGTTTTTTCCAAGTAATCTGCCGATTTCATGATAATATCCGCCGGCCTTTACCAATGCGACGTTAATCTCATCCAGGTATTCCGCAAGCTCCGACGCAATCAATGCCACACGGCGGGCATGCAGAAAGGCAGCAGGATACTGCGCGGAAAGCTTTGCCAGATGCTCCGATTCTTCATTACAAAGCTTTTCAAGGCACTCCGTAAGCTCAATATCCGTCTGCACTGCAACTGCAGCCTCTGAAGAAATACAATTTGCTTTCCTTTCATCTGCCAAAAAAAGCTTCTCTGTCACAGGCCTGTGCTCCACTTCCAAAATCTTTGCAAATTTTTCTTCTAAACCTCCGGACAGCTCCCCCTCCGCTAAAAGTGCAGCATCCTGCATTTCACTGCTCACGGCCAGCTCCTCCAAAAAGTCAAATGCTTCTGCACCGTCGTTTTGTAAAACATTTTCCTGAAGCAGCCTTGAAAAAAACGTTGCCGACAGAATAATTACAATATAAACCAAAGCAATAACAAATAAATCATCATTCCGAATCTCCTGCCTTGCTACAAAAAAGAATATAATTCGTACACTGACAAGAAGGGAAATTACCGAAAAAATCACATTCACTGCATCCATCCACTTCTTCACGAGCGGTATCACAAAGCTGAGAAGTACCAGACACAGAAGCTGCATTATGAGCGCTTCCTTTAAAAGAGTCCCCTGACTGCCTCCGATTAAAAACAAAAGGAAATAATTCATCAGTACTGCATAACGTATTTTAAAAGTACCCAGCAGTAAAATCCCACCAAAACACCAAAACGGCAATCTGAGCGGCTCGTCCACCAAAAGCAGTAATGCCAGTGAAATCACATATGCTAACGGAAGCAGCCATAACAAAATACCCTCTGAAATCCTTTGTTCAAAGTACAATGCATAAACCGCAGCACCGACAGAAAGGACTGCCGCAAATACATAATACATCCCGGAAACTGTCTCATCCGTTTCCCTGAGCACCGGAACCAGTACCGCTCCGCCCATCATAAGTGCCACCATAAGTAATAATAAAAGTACTGTTTTTTGTTTGAAACCAATCTTAAAAAGCTTCATTTTACTTACGCGCAAAAAAGCGCTCCCCCTTTTTCTTCACCGCATATCCGGTCCTTACACCCGCACCTGTCTTTACAGCAGGCTTCATCTCTGCTCTTTTGAACTCAGCTGCACGTTCCTGCCGCTTTGCGGCTCTTTGTTCATATTCATCGTAGGCATGTACGATTTTTTGCACCAGCGGATGACGCACAACATCCTGAGAGGTCAGTTCACAGATACCGATATCATCAATTTTTTTCAGTACACGAAGAGCCACATCAAGACCGGAGGCTGCACCTGTCGGCAAATCCTTTTGGGACAGGTCGCCGGTAATAATAACCTTTGAGCCGAAACCAATACGTGTCAGAAACATCTTCATCTGGGCAGGTGTCGTATTCTGCGCTTCATCTAAAATAATAAAGGCATTGTCCAGGGTTCTACCTCTCATATATGCCAGAGGTGCCACTTCAATTAAGCCCTTTTCCATATTCCTTGTAAAGCTGTCTGCTCCCATAATCTGATACAACGCATCATATAAAGGACGCAAATACGGGTCTACCTTGCTTTGTAAATCCCCCGGCAGGAAGCCAAGCTTTTCTCCTGCTTCAATAGCAGGTCTTGTAAGAATAATACGGCTTACCTCGTCATTTTTAAAAGCGGTAATCCCCATTGCCATCGCAAGATAGGTCTTACCCGTACCCGCAGGACCCACTCCGAATACAATCATCTTCTTCCGAATCATGTCCACATACTGCTTCTGGCCAAGGGTTTTTGGCTTAATCGGCTTTCCCTGAATGGTATGGCAGATAAGCTCCTTATCCATGTTTGCAAGCTCTGCTTCCTTTTCCTGCGGAAGCAAAGAAAGCGCATAGGTCACATTCTGCTCTGTTATTGTATTACCGCGCTCAGCCAAAAGACACAGCTGCTCAATTACCCTTTTTGCCTTCTCGGTTGCATCCGCCGAACCTAAAATCTTTAATTTATCATCCCTGGCAATCAGCGTTACGCCCAAACTTCGTTCTATCAGCTTGGCATACGCATCAAACTGACCGAAAATATTTTTACTGTGCTCTGCCTGAAGCTCCATCATCAATTCTACTATACTCATCCGAATTTTGCATCCTCCACTCATCTTCCTGTACCTCCTGCCGTTCCCACGCAGCGGTCAGAAGAATCAATTTTCCTTTTGTCTGCACCGTATCTTCCCCTATCGTTGTCCCGACCTCTGCTGAAAGCAGCTTTGTTCCATGCTCGGCAAGATACGTCACATAACGTTCCAGAGCTTTTGCCGCCAGCACGTCAGCCTCAGCCTCGGTGTAACTCCGAGTCACAGGCGTATACTCCGCGCACACCAGCTTTCCAACCCGAAAGGGCAGCGGAAAATGCTCATGCAATGCCAAAACCACATCTTCTGTTATTATAGCATAATTTGTATAAGAATGACTAGGCATATACGAAAATATTTTTTGATTTCCGTAAGAAAATATATAGCCGGTTTTCTTTTTTCCGGTAAAATTCTTTTCTATTGTTTTTCTCGAAAAGCCATGCTCATATTGTTTCACGGTTTTTAAAAAAATATCAGCATCCGCAGCCACCGCATACCGGTTCACAAGAGTGTCATTATCCCCTATCACGGATATCACACCGCTCACCAAAATATCCCCTTTTTTCACTACATCTCCCTTTTTTACAAGAGGCGTTCCGCTTCGGCATATAAGACTCTCTACAATACCATCCGACGTTGCCACTAAATGTACAGGAGTTTCCGATTTCTCCTGCACGGATGGCATATCTGTTTCAGCGAGCCGCAAAATCAGCCTAGTTCCTTTTAGTTCTGCAGATACCCAGCCGATATCCGGATAATCAATCCGGAGCTTTTTCTCAAGCTCCGCACAATCAATCGCATCTCTCCGCATTCCGCAAACCACATCATTCCTGTGCAAATAAGAAAGCATTTCTTCCTCCGTATGCAAAAAACCGCCGGTTACGGAAATATCCCAGACAAATCTGGACAGCAGCCACATCAGCCACAAGCAATACACGCCTCCCGCAAAGAATACGACACGTTTTTGATATCTTTTCCACAAAAACGGAACTCCAATACGTTTTTTTATGTATGGAATGCAATGGGACTTCTTTGCTGCCCCTTTTACTCTCCGATAATCCTTCAGTCTCATCCTTGCTACGGTAACTGTACCCTTTTCCGTCACATGAGTACCTATATCATAAAGCGGTATGTTTCTGCTGCGACACACATTAAAAAAACGTTCGGGCGAGCTTCCGCATACTTCCACAAATACCATACCACCAAAGAAATCAAACAATCGTTTCATTCACTCTCACCCTCTTTTACGAACGATAGGATACATCGATAATATTGCCGACAATACGTAGTTCTTCAGGCAAAAAATATTGTAACCGCAAATATTCGCCCTCAACACATATCTCGTACTGTTTATTTTTTAACCGGATTCGATTTGCGGAATATTCGGTAACGGAGGTGAAATTCCGTACCAGCATACAATGTCTTCCGGCAAGATAGCACAGCATCTCACCCGTTATATCGTCGGTCAGTGAAATGGCCTCGGTCAAACGCTCATAAAAATCGGTGTATTCTTTTCTTTCTTGCTTTTCCGTCCGCTTTAGATCCCGGTAAAGCTCCCGGTATCTCTTTCGTTTTCTGCATCGGTGCCCTGCATTTCCTGCCATATCGCCTCCGCAAAACCTTCCCTTACTTGTTAGTATATTCTGTTTTAAACGTAAAATACCCCTTAATCCG
>CAZAUP010000036.1:0-13930 GCA_964488415.1 uncultured Lachnospiraceae bacterium | reverse complement strand
CCGGAATAAAGTTTTTTCGCTCCACCACATTTAAGTCGGTACTGAAATTGATACCTGAGTCGATGATTGCTACCTTTATTACTTCCTTGGAGGTCTCCGGCAGCTCTGCCTGAATCATCTGCTGATTCCATGCCTTACCGTTCTTGTCCTCCTTGTTTACCTTAAACTTTTCATTTTTCTGCTTCTTGCCCTTAATTTTGCTTCCAAAACCGTGAACGATATCCTCACTCCCGGTATAACCTGCAACCACCTCTGCCTTTGCCGTTTTCGTTTTTCCCATATACGGCAAACTGCTCGCGGTCATACAAAGTACCAGCATCAGGCCAAGCGCTCTTTTCGCGTAGTTTCTCATATACATTTCTCTCCTTTTCAATTGCAATTTTCCGTCTTTTACGGATTCCTTTTGCTTCTTGCCTTTTTTCCCGATACATGATACACTGATTTTGGGATAGTGTATCTCATGTATCGAGGATAGCCTGTCATTCGTGCGGCCAACACGAGTGTTCAGGCTTTTCTCTTTTCCTGTGTTTCATCTGTGCCTCCTTTCATCCCAACGATTTCCTTCTCCCGCAAAACCTACACATAACTTTGTAAAAGAAAAGAATCCAAAGTGTACGCCCTGGATTCTTTACGCTGTAATGCGCTCTTTACAGTTTCTACTATATCATCTCCCAGACCCTACACTATGTATGTTTTGCTCGTTCCATCTGCACACTTCTCATGTACTTTATTATTTTATCACACAAAAGTTATTTTGCCAACCACATTCGACCCCTTCCTTGAAAAACATTACCAAAAGAACATAACAAAAGGGCACTACCGTCGGCTCCCGATTCGGTGAATAGGTATACAAAATCCTTTTTACCAGTATTATATGATTATATGACGGAGTTCCTCCGGCTTTTCATTTCCTTGACTTTATAGGGGAGTTCTTTTATAATAAAGGGGAAAATGTGTGAAAATGCAGGAGGTTTTGGCGATGAGCCGGACTCTTTTAAAAACCAAAAATGAGAAGCTTGCAATGACCGGAATGCTGTTTGCAGTGGGAATTGTGATTCGGTTTTTAGTGATTTTGCCGGTTATAATGTTTTTTAGACATGACCGGAAAAAGGTTGAGCGGAATATGCTCCTTTCCGCGATAAATTTGATTTCTCAGGGGACGGCAAGCTGCGTGGTGATAAAGGATAATACCATTGTGCGGACGGAGCTTGAACGGGGCATCGGACCGGTGATAAAGCTGTACGAAGAAGGTATGCTGGAGGGTGCATTTGTAGTAGACAGGATTGTTGGGAAGGCATCTGCCATGATTCTGACGCTTGGCGGTGTAAAGGCGTGCTACGGCATGACCATGAGCCGGAAGGCTTATCAATGGCTTGTGGAGCATGGTGTGCAGGTAAATTATGGGACAAAGGTGGAGGCGATTATTAACCGGAGCGGAGACGGCGTTTGCCCGATGGAACTGACGGTGCAGGCGATAACGGATGAAAAGGAAGCTTTGGCGGCAGTGAAGAAGAGGGTTGAAGAACTGCGGAGGGCGGAAAAAGAAAGGCAGGAGAGCTTATGAGAAGGGAAGAACGAAAAAAAATCAGTTTTGTGATGTTTGTAATGGCAGTATTTTTTGCGGGACTCGCATTAACGGTGTTTCGTGAGAGCGTTTGGGTACTGCTTGCTTCGGGCGCATTGTTGTTTGCTGCAGCCTGCTTTTTTATTTGGGACAGGGAAGAGAAGGAGCAGTCTGCTTCGGACAAGGCATCGGAGATTTTGTTTGCGGACCGTATGGCGGAGCTGATGCGAGGAAACGAAAAGGCAGAGAAGGGCGTTTATATTGCCGTAAAGAAGCAGCATGAGGCTATGGAGGAAGGCATGGCAATGCTGGAGGCACGTTTGAATGAAGTGGTGAAGGCACAGGAAAGTGCAATGAAAACCTTAGTTCTTTACAATAAAGAAAATGCAAGACAAATTGCACTGAGTGAGAGAGAGGAGCTAGAGCGCTTATGCAAGGAATGGAAGGACGGACTTGCGGCGTTAATCACGCAGTTACAGGAGAAGAATTTTGTTGAAGCGCTTACTTCTCCGGCTGTAGAAGCAACAAAACAGACCGGTAACCGTATTTACGAAGAGCTGCATGAGAGCAATGAAACGGTTTTGGCTGAGCTGCAAAGTATCACGGATAGTATAGAAGAGCTGCAGACGCTGCTGTCTGAATTGGTGCACAGCAATGTACATGAAAAATTTAATAATCTGGTAAATGAGCTTCCGCGTGTACCGTTGGATGTGGTAGTTTCTCCGGAGAGCTTAAAAGATGAGCCGGAGGAGAGTGTACCGGAGGAAGCAGGGGAGCCGGAAGCGCAGAGGTTTGATGGGCTGCCGGAGGAGATTGTGCCGGAGGAAATAGAAGAACCGGCTCCGATAGAAGCATCGGAACCGGTGTCAGAAGTGGCTTCTGAAGAATTGATGGGTGCTTCCGGAGTGGATTTCTCTGACCCGAATAAGACATTGTCAGCCGATGATATTGCGGCACTGTTTGCCGCGATGGGCAATTAGCGGCGGCTGTTTCTATGCTTTGCAAGATAGGCGGCACGTTTCCTGCGATACGGAAGTTCAACTAAAACGAGATACATTCCGATAAAGAAACAGATACAACCGAGGACAATTCCGATAATGAGAGGTTTACGCTCTTTTTTTGGAGTTTCCCCGGTATTATTTTGCTCATTTGTATCGGCATCTGTATCGGGGCTTGCGCTTCCCGGAGAGGTTGGCGCGGCATCTGTTTCGGCAGGGGTGCTTTCCGGAGGCATCACCGGTGTTGGAGAAGGATTTAAGGAAAAGGCTTCTTCCTCGTTGTAGTACACAATATCGGCAGAGCCTACGGTATGGGTGCCGTAGGTATAAGAAACCCTACCGATTATATTTTTTCCTGCTGAAAAGGAGGTCAGCTGCGTTAAGGCTACACTTTTCTTGGTATCAGAAAGTGCCGCGGTAAACGGGAGTACCACATGTCCTGCTTCGGTACTCACAATGCTGCTTTTTTGAAACTGTACCGTATCCTCAGAGGTAAACAACGGGGGGAAGGTGCTGTCCAGAGAAAGCTGTTCGTCGTTGATGCTGTAGGTGGTAAAGTTATTGAAGCCGTAGTTTAACAAGGCAGCGGTTTCGTCATATAACGCGGTGTCATCGGGAGCCTTTAAAATAACGGAAATCAAAGTCATTCCGCCCCGCTTTGCGCAGGTGACAAGATTTGCTCCGGCAAGGTCGGTATGTCCGGTTTTCCCGGCAATGACACCATCGTAAGAATAGGAGCCGCGAATCATTAAATGAGTGTTTAAAATCCATCGGGAGTCATTATAAAGGTTGGTTGGCTTAATTTCGTAGTTGCGGGACCCGGAGATTTTGAGGAAGGTTGGACTTTTAATGAGTGCGCGCATGATTTTTGCAAGGTCGGCTGCACAGGTATAGTGTCCGTCTTCATCCAAACCGTGTGGATTCATAAAATGAGTATTTACGCAGCCAAGCTCCTTTGCGCGGCTGTTCATCATATCCGCAAAGGCCTGTTTGCTACCTGCAATGTGCTCTGCAACAGCATAGGCCATATCGTTTGCGGAGGGAAGCATCAGGGCATAGAGTGCGTCTTCCATGGAAAGCTCTTCTCCTTCATCTACCCAGATGCGGCTGGAGTTCACGTCAATATCATAAACCGCATTATGGGAAACCGTGACGGTCTCTCCGAGAGCGGCATTTTCCAAGGCCAACAAAGTAGTCATGAGCTTTGTTGTACTTGCAGGGTAAAGCATTTCGGTGGCATTTTTTTCAAACAGGACAGTACCGGTTTCGGCTTCAATTAAAATGGCACCCTCGCAGGAGAGCTCAGGACCTGCAGGCCAGTGGCAGGAGTCAGCGGCTTCTGCTTCTGCTTCCGCAGCAGCAAAGGCCGGTGTAAAAAGTGAGGTGAACAGGGAAAGAGAAAGGAATAGGGAAAAAACAACTGCTTTTGCGGTTCTCTTTTTATAATGTGTATGTAAAAAAAACATAGGGTAGCCTCCTGAAAAGAAATGGCGTAGTGTGCATCAGACACACTACGCCTTTATTATAGTGCAAAAATCCTCTGTTGTCGAGAGGGAAAAGAAGCGCCTAATAAGTTAAGATTTCATAGCCGTCTTCGGTAACAAGTACTGTGATTTCCCATTGTGCAGAGGGTGCTCCGTCCTCGGTGTATACGGTCCAGTCGTCGTCTTCGTCAATAAAAATGGAATCACTTCCCATGTTTACCATGGGCTCGATGGTAAATACCATGCCCGGAACGAGGAGTATTTCCGTACCCCTTTTGGAAACGTAGCTGACCCAGGGCTCCTCATGAAATTCGAGACCGATGCCGTGTCCGCCGATTTCCTTTACAACGGTATAGCCGTTTTTGCGAATGAAATCGTGGATGGCAGCACCCATGTCACCGAGCCGCCTCCATGGACCTACCTCCTTTAATCCGACCTGCAGACTCTGTTCCGTGATATTTACCAGCCGTTTTGCTTCTTCGCTTACGCTGCCGATGAGAAACATACGGGAGGAGTCGGAAAAATATCCATTGTAAATGGTGGAGACATCTACGTTAACGATGTCGCCGTCTTCTAAAAAGGTTTCTTCATCCGGGATACCGTGGCATACAACGGAGTTAATTGAAACGCAACAGCTGCAGGGAAAGCCTTCATATCCTAAGGGTGCAGGAATGCCGCCGAGTTCCGTGGTTTTTTGATAAACCATGTCGTCGATTTCGGCCGTAGACATACCCATGCGGATATGCTCCGCTACGTAGTCAAGAACCGCGATATTGATTTTACTGCTGGCGCGAATGCCTTCAATTTGTGCGGCGTTCTTGATAAGGTCTCTGGTGGGAAGCGGATAGGGCTCCTTTTCATATTTTTTTAGCTTGTCGTCAAATGCGGAATGGCAAAGCTTATACTTTTTGCCGCTGCCGCACCAACAGGGAGCGTTTCGCTCAAATTTTTCCATGGAAGGACTCCTTTGTGTTATTTTTTCTGACCGTAGTAAGCGTTTGCACCGTGCTTTCTTAAATAATGCCTGTCTAAGAGCTCCTGCTGCATTTGTGGGAATGTGCCGCCTGCCAGGGCAAGATTATGCCATGCCATAAAGGAAACCTCTTCTAAGACTACCGCATTGTGTACTGCGTTGTGCGGGTCGGTGCCCCAGGTGAACGGACCGTGGCTGTAAACCACTACGCCCGGAACATCGTCCGGCTGAAGACCAAGCTCGTGAAAACGCTCGATGATTACGGTGCCGGTTTCTTTTTCGTATGCGCCCTTTATTTCTGCCGGTGTCATCTTTCTGGTGCACGGAATCTCACCGTAGAAATAGTCTGCGTGGGTGGTGCCGAACGCCGGAATGCCGCGGCCGGACTGTGCAAAAGTCGTGGCCCAGCGGGAGTGAGTGTGAACAACTCCGCCGATATTTGGGAAGGCCTTGTACAATTCGAGGTGGGTCGGGGTGTCGGAGGAAGGGTTTAAGTATCCTTCCACGCGGTTGCCGTCTAAATCCACAACAACCATATCTTCCGCAGCCATTTTATCGTATTCAACACCGGAAGGCTTAATTACCATAAGACCCTTTTCCCGGTCGATGCCGGAAACATTGCCCCAGGTAAAGGTAATCAGACCGTATTTCGGAAGAAGCAGATTGGCTTCGTAAACTTCTTTTTTTAATTGTTCGAGCATACGTTTTCCTCCATAAGTTTACCCCGCATCGGATTTAAAATCAAGGGAGGATTTGAAAAATCTTCTGCGGGGATACTTTTTTTCTTTCAAATATTATTTGGATTGTACCTTCTTAATTTCTTTTAAACGTTTCATAACGTCATTCTCACCCCTGCCGAAATAGTCGTGGAGCGCAGAGTATTCTGCATAAAGTTTATTATAAACGGCAACATTTTCCGGAATTGGAGTGTATACCGTGTCACGGAGCTTTCCCATAACCTTGGCGGCATCGAATACGGAATCGTAGCCGCCCGCTTTGGCACCTGCTGCTACAGCACCAAAAATTGCACTGCCGAGAGCCGGACCCTGGGTGGTGCCACCGATGCGAATCGGGAGGTTTAAAATGTCAGCGTAAATCTGCATTGCCATCGGGTTTTTCTGGGAAATACCGCCGGAAGCATAAAATTCGTTTACCGGAACGCCGCTATTGACAAAGGTTTCGATGATTTTTCTTGTGCCATAAGCGGTTGCTTCGATAAGTGCGCGATAGATTTCCTCCGGCTTGGTCTGGAGGGTCATGCCGAGAATCAGACCGGTTAAGTCCACGTCAACCAAAACGGAGCGGTTGCCGTTCCACCAGTCAAGGGCAAGAAGACCGCTTTCGCCAACCTTATACTGTTCTGCCTTTTTTGTCAGGTATTGATGAATGTTTAAGTCTTCCTTTTTTGCAGACTCATAATATTCCGGCGGACAGCAGTTGTCCACGAACCATGCAAAATGGTCGCCGACACAGGACTGACCGGCTTCGTAGCCGAAGAAGCCCGGATAGACACCATCCTCTACCACGCCGCACATACCCGGAACAGTGTGCTCCTCCGTGCCGAGAAGAATGTGGCAGGTGGAGGTTCCCATAATGGCAAGAATCTTGCCCGGCTCCGTAATTTTTACGGCAGGAACCGTTACGTGGGCATCTACATTTGCTACTGCAACAGCGGTGCCCGCCCTAAGACCGGTAAGTGCAGCAGCTTTTTCGCAAATCTCGCCTGCTTTGGTTCCTAACGGAGAAACCGGGCAGTTTAATTTGTCTTCTACTACATTTTCCAGACGTGGATCTAAAGCTTTGAAAAATTCCTTTTCCGGATAACCCTTCTGCTTATGCCACATAGCCTTGTAGCCTGCGGTACAGGAATTTCTGGTTTGTACACCTGTGAGCTGCCAGATGACCCAGTCGGCTGCTTCAATAAAGAAGTCAGCGGCCTCGTAAATCTCAGGAGCCTCGTCTAAGGTCTGCCAGATTTTCGGGAACATCCACTCGGAGGAGATTTTGCCGCCATAACGCGCAAGCCAGTCTTCACCGCGCGTTGCTGCGATTTCGTTTAATTTATTTGCCTTATCCTGTGCTGCATGATGCTTCCAAAGCTTAATGTAGGCATGCGGATTTTCCTTATACGGTTCTAAAAAGCAAAGCGGCGTGCCGTCTGCCTTGACCGGAAGCAGGGTACATGCGGTAAAATCAATGCCTACGCCGATGACATCCTCTGCGGACACACCGGATTTTTTAAGAACCTCCGGGATGGTGTATGCAAAGACATCCAAATAGTCCTGCGGGTGCTCTAAGGCCCAGTCCGGAGCAAGCTTTTTTCCACACGGAAGAGCTTCGTCCATGACAGCATGCGGGTACTCCAAAGTTGCGTCGGCAAGTTCCTCGCCGGTTTGTGCGTTTACTAAAAGTGTGCGGCCGGAAAGTGTTCCGAAGTCAACGCCAATCGTGTATTTTGCCATAACAGGCCTCCTATGAATGTGACATATATTAGTCTTCCGTAAGGTTACGGACGGAAGAACGATAACAAATTTGCGACTGCATGCGGACGTGTTCCCGCAGGGAGGTGTCTCTGAGGCAGCGGACTAAAAGCTTTGCTGCGGTATTGCCGATTTCTGTGGATGGATATACCGCAGAGGTAAGGTTGTATGCATTTTCGGCGGCGATAGGGGAATTGTCAAAGCTGACAATGGACATATCCTCCGGTACGCTTTTTCCGTTCCGCTTCAACAGTTCACAGACCGAAGCTGCAATTTGGTCGTTATAACAGACAAGGGCAGTAGCATCACCAAAGCGTTTTAACAGGATGGAATCTGCTGCACCGGAAAATAAATCCGGCAAATCCTCGGTAGTATACCAGAGGATGTTTTCGTCCTTAACCGGAACGTTGTTTTCGGTCAGCGCATGGCACATGCCTTCAAAGCGTTTTAAGCCCTGCAGGTCATCGGATTTAAAAATGCCGGCAAAGTTTCTGTGACCATTTTCCAAAAGATGCTCGGTCAAAAGCTTTGCGGCACTGATGTCATCCTGGAATACGCCGCATTGGGAAAACTCCCGGTAATAGCCGTTTAAAAAAACCATCGGAACGCCACGGCTGCGAAGCTTTTCAAACAGAGGAAGATTCGGACTCGGAAGGGAGGATTTTGTACCCTCAATAATCAGTCCGCAAAGGTTGTCGTCTAAAATACGCTTCAGACAACCAGTTTCATCTGCGTGACGATTATGGGTAATACCGAGAGAGATACTATAGCCCTGTTCGGTTAAAACATCCTCGATGCCCTGAATCAGACCGGGGAAGATGTAGTCGTCAACATAGGTGGTCACAATACCGACACGCTTAGGCTCGTAACCGTTAGGAAAGGCATTGCCGGAGACATAGGTGCCACTGCCTCTTTGCCGCGTCAAAAGACCGCGTTCCACCAGCTCCTCCGTCGCATGACGGACGGTTTGGCGGCTGGCATCAAATTGTTGTGCCAAAGCGTGTTCCGAGGGCAGCTTGTCACCCGGTTTGTACTGTCCCGTATTAATAGCATTTAAAATCCATTGGGAAATACGTCTGTGCTTCATCAAATTTTTGATTGGCATAAGATGTACACCTCCTTTGTAAAAAAACAAAAAGTTGTATACAAGTTGTACAGTTATTATATCACTGACTGTACAAAAGTGCAAGTTGTATTTTGAAAAAAAATGTGTTACACTGAAACAAAATCAGAAAGACGACAAACCGGAGGAATTATGCGACTCAGAAATATAAAAGGTGCAAAAGAAGAAATTGCGGTAAGCGAATATGTCACACAAAAGCCGCAGGAACAAAAGGGAAAGTGGGCAGAGTATTTCGGCAATGCTGCACCGCTTCATGTAGAAATTGGTATGGGAAAGGGAAGGTTTATTACGACCCTGGCGGAGCAGAATCCGAATATTAATTACATAGGTGTGGAAAAATACGCCAGTGTATTGATTCGGGCCGTTGAGAAAAAGAGGGAGCGGGAGGAGCTGACGAACCTGACCTTTCTTTCGGCAGATGCAGCAGAGCTTCCGGAAGTTTTTGCGCCGGGAGAGGTAGACCGAATCTATTTGAACTTTTCTGACCCGTGGCCGAAGGACAGGCATGCAAAACGCAGACTGACATCCAAGGAGTTTCTGGCACGGTATGAGCAGTTTTTAAAGCCGGAGGGTGAGATTTGTTTTAAAACCGATAACCGGGGGCTGTTTGATTTCTCGGTAGAGGAAGCAAGGAATGCGGGCTGGGAGCTGACCGAGGTGACCTATGATTTGCACCATGGTCCGTATGCGGAGGGAAATGTGATGACAGAGTACGAGGAAAAATTTTCCTCCATGGGTAATCCGATTCACCGTATGGTAGCAAGAAAGCTACATCGTTAAGGAAATAAACGGTAGTAATGAAATTTTGTATAGGTGGGCAGAATAAATGTGAAAGACCTTTGAAAAGAAAGGAGAAGCGTATGACAGAGCAGCTGACAGCAGATAATTTTAAGGAGAGGGTACTGGACGGAAGGGGGACGGTTCTGGTGGACTTTTTTGCGACCTGGTGCGGTCCGTGTAAGATGCTTGCACCGGTAGTAGAGCAGCTGGCAGAGGAGTATGCAGACAGGGCTGCAGTGTACAAGCTGGATGTGGATGAGGTACAGGAAATTGCGACACAGTTTCAGGTGATGTCGATTCCTACGCTGGTTTTTTTCAAGGATGGTGCAGAGAGCGAGCGTATCATGGGAGCAGTGCCACGGACGGTGCTTGCAGAGGCCATGGAGAGAAATCTGCGCTGAGTCCGGCGAAGCCTTTAAAATGGGTATTTTGCACGGAAAGGTATGAAAGCAAGGAGCTTTTTGGAGGAAGCTGCATAGAATGGAATAAAAGGTTTGCACCGGGAAGATAGAAAATATTTGAAGCGGTGCAGAAAGAGGCTGTTATGCAGGACGGCATTCAAAATGGCTGCAAAAAAAATACAGGAAATGAAAAATGGCGCAGACAGTGTAGCTGTCTGCGCCGTTCTTGGCATGAGGTGTGCCGCAGAATTTGCGGACTTAGTGACCGAATTTGCCGGCATTGCAGTAAATAGTCAGTTAAAGATTTGCACGAAGACCGGCTACAAAGGCTCCAATCTCCTTTTCGGCAGCAGCACCGCCTTTTGCCAACATTTTCACGATGGCACTGTCGATGACAACACCGTCGCATTGTGCTGCTGTGGCGATAATCTGAGATGTTTTGTTTAATTCGCCGCCGACGCAGTACGGACACGCGTTGGATTTTTTCACAAGGGAAAGAAACTCGTCAAAGGCTTCTGCGTCCGGGCTGTCTGCGTCCGGCACGCCGTTTGACGTAACGCAGTACAGGAAACCGACGGAGCTGGCTGCAATCTCACGGATACGGTTTTTGGAAAACGGAGAAACGAGGTTCATGGAGTATACGTTATATTTTAGGGAATATGGGAGAAGCTCGTCTCTTTCCTCATAAGGCATGTCCGGTACAATAACACCATCTACTCCGCATTCTGCGCAAAGAGAAAAGAATTTTTCCGTGCCGTATACGAAAATTGTGTTTAAATACATCATAAGCACCAACGGCTTGTCGGTCTTTTTACGAAGACGTTTTACCATGTCAAGGATGCTGTCCAGTGTGGTGTGATTTGCGAGAGAGCGCAAGGAAGCCTCCTGAATCACCGCACTTTCCGCAATCGGGTCAGAGAATGGTACACCCAGCTCTACAATGTCAGCCCCGTTTTCAAATAAAGTAAGAACGGCTGATTCGGTGATGTCAAGGCTTGGGTCGCCTGCGGTCAAAAATGTGATTAATGCTTTCTTTTTTTCTTCTTTTAACTGCGTAAAACATTTGTCAATGCGATTCATCTGAGCGTCCTCCCTTATGAGTTTTCGATGTTATGTCCGCGATAGCGTGCAACGGAATATACGTCCTTGTCACCACGGCCGGAAAGATTGATGACCAAAATCTGGTTTTTGTTCATCTGTGGAGCCACCTTTAAGGCTGCGGCCACCGCATGGGCGGATTCGATTGCCGGAATAATACCCTCGGTTTTGGAGAGATATTCAAACGCGCTTACAGCTTCCTCGTCAGAAATGGCAATGTAGTCTGCTCTGCCTGTATTCCAAAGGTTTGCGTGCTCCGGACCGATACCCGGATAGTCAAGTCCTGCGGAAATGGAAAACACGGGTGCAATTTGACCGTATTCGTTTTGCAGGAACACGGATTTCATGCCGTGGAAAATACCGGTGCTGCCCTTTGCAAGTGTAGCAGCATGCCGTTCGGTATCTATGCCGTCACCGGCGGCTTCCGCACCAACCAGATGAACGGATTTGTCTTCAATAAAATCATAGAAAGCACCCATGGCGTTGGAGCCGCCACCAACACAGGCCACGATACAATCAGGGAGTCTTCCTTCCTTTTCCAGCATCTGTGCGCGGATTTCTTCACCAATGATTTTTTGAAAATCACGTACCATTTCCGGATACGGATGCGGACCGACAACGGAACCGATACAGTAGAAGGTGGTTTCGATGTTGGCACACCAGTCACGCATTGCCTCGTTAATTGCATCCTTTAAGGTTGCAGTACCGCTGGTAACCGGAACAACCTTTGCGCCAAGAAGCTCCATACGGTATACGTTTAAGGATTGGCGTTTTGTGTCCTCTTCGCCCATGTAAACGCAGCATTCCAGACCAAACAGTGCACAAATGGTAGCGGTTGCCACGCCGTGCTGACCGGCACCGGTTTCTGCGATAATTCGCTTTTTGCCCATGCGCTTTGCCAACAGAATCTGACCTAATACGTTATTGATTTTGTGGGCACCGGTATGATTTAAGTCCTCACGCTTAATGTAAATTTTCGGACCGCCAAGCTCCTTTGTCATCTTTTCTGCGTAATACAGCAGCGACGGCCGGTTTGCATAGTCGTGATAAAGGGCGCGGAGCTCTTCCACAAATTCCGGGTCATTCTTATACCTGCGGTAAGCTTCATCCAGCTCATGCACTGCGTTCATTACGATTTCCGGCACATACTGTCCGCCGTATTCTCCAAATCTTCCTGCTCTTTCCATGGTAGTGTTCCTTTCTTATTTTTTTGAACTATTTTTGCAGCCGATGTGTTGCATAGGAAAGCAAGCGCCGACGCTGCTTGTATGCTCACATTATTTGCATAAAAAAGCCTGTCTTCCCGAACCTGCAGTATTCTGTAGGCTCAAGGGACGACAGGCTTAAAATCCTTCGTGGTGCCACCCTGTTTCAGTGTAATCACACTCTCGGTAAGTATCGGTCAATACTCCTTTCCGTAACGTGGAAACGACGGCACAGGCTACTGAAAAAATTGTTCGCCCTGCTCCTCACAAACCCATTCGCATCTATCGTCCGTACAAGGCTCGCACCATTGCCCTGCTCTCTGAAACGCCGTTATAAATGCTACTTACTTTTGCTCAAAGGATTTTAGGTATCACTTATTTAAGTATAGCATGGATTTGGAATTTGTCAAGAAAATTTGATTCTGCCGGAAATGCTGCCGGAAATGCCGGAAATGCCTCTGGAATTGCTCTGCCGGAATGCTCATAGCAGACATTTTCTTTTGCGGAGGTATTATTCCATGAATGCGGTGATACATTTTTTGTGCGCAGCCGGGAATACTAAGTAAAAAAACGGAGGTGCAAAATGGATATATTAAATGTGATACTTACTGCGTTACTGTCGGTGGCTGTATTGTTTGTGCTTACAAAGATAATGGGGCATAAGCAGGTGTCGCAGCTGGATTTTTTTGATTATATTACAGGAATTACCATCGGCTCTATTGCGGCGGAGCTTGCAACTGAGTTAGAGGAGCCGTGGAAGCCGCTTGTTGCGATGCTGGTATATGGTTTTGTGGCACTGGGACTTAGCGTTTTAACAGGGAAGCTTCCGCGGATTCGCAAATTTGTAAACGGAACGCCGACAATTCTTATGAATGACGGAAGACTGTATCGGGAGAATCTGAAAAAAGCCAAACTGGATTTGAGTGAATTTATGATGATGTGCCGCCAGCAGGGATACTTTAATTTAAATGATATTCAGACCGCAGTTTTTGAATACAATGGAAGATTGTCTGTTTTGCCGCTTAGCACAAAGCGGCCGATGAATCCGGAGGATATGGAACTGTCGCCGCAGCCGGAGTATATTTGTACCGAGGTAATTATGGATGGGCGGGTTTTAGAGGAAAATTTAAGCCGTATGGGTCTAAATGTAAAGTGGCTGCAAAAACAGATTGAAGCGCAGGGGTATCGGGATGCAAAAGAGATTTTTCTCGGCATTTGCGATGACAAGAAGGAGCTGACACTGTTTTCTATGGAATAGGGGGGAAGAAAGAAGGGTTCTCCTATGGCTTTTGCGATAATGAAAAGTACAGAATATGGGACAGTAAATATGAGATAAAAGAGAAGTAAGAAAGGATAGACAGTCCCCTAAAAGAGTGCTAAAATGATTAACAATAAAAGTCAAAAAGGAGAAGGAGATGGACCATAAAATTGCCCATATTTCGCAGCAGGGAGAAGAAGAGATGATACGGGAGCATCTGGAAAATGTTGCGGAACAAATAAAAAAATTTGTTAGAAAGTATTCTTATGAAAATATTGATGTTTTACGTTATGCAGAGACAACCGGTTTGGCACATGATATCGGGAAGTATTCAGAGGCGTTTCAAAAAAGAATACGGGGAAGTGTTGAGAGAATGGTGGATCACTCAACAGCAGGAATGATAGAAATGTATAAAAGAGGTATGCTGGCAGCCGCGTTTGCGGGTCACCTACGCCGAAGGTAAAATATAATGCAAAATGTAAGGCCTGCTCTTTTGTCAAGATCTGTTTGCTGTTGTTCGGCAAATTAAATGATGCTTTCATCGTCAGATTAAATGCAACTATCTT
>CAZAUP010000035.1:923-14109 GCA_964488415.1 uncultured Lachnospiraceae bacterium | reverse complement strand
GCTGACGCTTGCTTAGAGTGCGGTGCTTGTGCAGCAACCTGCCCGACTGAGTCTATTTCTCAGTAATTCGTACATGGATGACAGGCACAAATCGGGGCTGCGGTTTTCCGCAGTCCCTTTTACGTTAGCAATTATTTCAATTCCCGCATTTTGCCTCGTCGCAACAGCTTTCTTTGTTTATATTTTTATATTAATCATAATATCACGTCTGCAACAAAGCTCCTTGCCTTCCCTATTTCTCCGTCAAATATTTTTTCAAATACTGTCCGGTATAAGAGCTCTTATTCTTTGCGACCTCCTCCGGTGTCCCCTGTGCCACAATCGTTCCCCCCTTATCACCGCCCTCCGGACCAATATCAATAATATAATCAGCAGTCTTAATGACATCCAGATTATGCTCGATGACAAGTACCGTGTTACCGCCTTCCGTCAGGCGCTGCAAAATCTCAATGAGCTTGTGTACATCTGCAAAGTGCAGACCGGTAGTCGGTTCATCCAAAATGTAGATGGTTCTGCCGGTGCTGCGGCGGCTTAACTCCGTAGCGAGCTTAATGCGCTGTGCCTCACCTCCGGACAACAAGGTGGATGGATGCCCAAGCTTCAAATAGGACAGTCCAACATCATTCAGCGTCTCGATTTTCTTACGAATGGACGGAACATTCTCAAAGAACCTTACTGCCTCCTCCACACGCATCTCCAGCACATCATAAATGGTTTTCCCTTTATACTTTACTTCTAGCGTCTCACGATTATAGCGTTTTCCGCCACATACCTCACACGGCACAAAAATATCCGGCAGAAAATTCATCTCAATTTTCAGGATACCGTCACCGCTGCAGGCTTCACAGCGTCCGCCCTTCACATTAAAGCTGAAACGCCCCTTATTGTACCCCCTCACCTTGGCATCCTGTGTAGAAGAAAACAAATCCCGAATCTGGTCAAATACACCGGTATAGGTAGCCGGATTAGAACGCGGTGTACGTCCAATCGGGGACTGGTCGATATTGATGACCTTGTCCAGCTGTTCCACTCCCTCGATGGCATCATGGTCTCCTGCAATCGTGCGGGCACGGTTTAACTGTTTCGCTAAATGCTTATACAAAATCTCGTTTACAAGAGAGCTCTTACCGGAACCGGATACACCGGTTACACAGGTGAATACACCAAGCGGAACCTCCACATCAATACTCTTTAGGTTGTTCTCTCTGGCCCCCTTAATTTTTAAAAAGCCTGTCGGCGTTCTGCGCTCCTTCGGCACCGGAATACGGAGTCTTCCGGACAGATACGCACCGGTCAGCGATTCCGGCACGTTCATAATCTCCTCTGCCGTTCCCTGGGCAACCACCTCGCCGCCATGGTCGCCAGCTCCCGGACCAATATCGATAATATGGTCTGCAGCATACATGGTATCCTCGTCATGCTCTACCACAATCAGGGTATTGCCTAAATCTTTTAAGTGCTTCAAGGTCTTTAGAAGCTTGTCATTATCCCGCTGGTGCAGACCGATACTCGGCTCGTCCAAAATATAAGCAACACCCACCAGACCGGAACCAATCTGGGTTGCCAGACGAATGCGCTGTGCCTCACCTCCGGATAAGGATGCCGTCGCTCTTGCCAGCGTCAGATAGTCCAAACCGACATCCATCAGGAAGCCTACACGGGCACGAATTTCCTTTAATACAAGCTCGCCAATTTGCTGTTGCCGCGCTGTAAGCTCCAGATGTGTCATAAACTCATACAAATCCCGCACGGAAAGCTCCGTTATCTCGGCGATGTTACGGTTTCCTACTGTAACCGCAAGTGCCTCTCTCTTCAAACGCCTGCCCTTACACAGCTTGCACGGCGTAGTACGCATAAAGCTCTCATACTCCTGCTTTGTACTATCTGACGCAGTCTCACGGTATCTGCGCTCTACATTTTTAATAAGCCCTTCAAATGCCACATCATACACACCAACACCACGCTGACCGCGGTAATGCACCTTCACCACACGTCCACCGGTACCATAATAAAGCATATCACGAATGTCCTTCGGCAACTGCTCAAACGGTGTATTTAAATCAAATCCGTACTCCTTTGCCAGTGCCGTCAATGTACTCCCGGTGTAGCTGGACGGATCCGTCGCCGACTGCCAGCCCAGCACCGCTATTGCGCCCTCAGAAATACTAAGAGACTTATCCGGAATCAGCAGGTCCTCATCAAACTCCATTTTAATACCGATACCGTGACATTCCGGACAGGCACCAAACGGATTGTTAAAGGAAAATACTCTCGGCTCAATTTCATCAATACTGACACCGCAGTCAGGGCAGGAAAAGCTTTCACTGAAGCGAAGCGGCTCCCCGTCGATAACATCCACAATCAACAGACCCTCGCTGAGACGCAGAACATTGTCGATGGAATCGCGAAGCCGCTGCTCAATCCCCTCCTTCACTACAAGACGATCCACAATAATCTCAATGCTATGCTTTATATTTTTCTCTAACTTAATTTCCTCCGAAAGCTCATAAAGCTGTCCGTCAACGACCACACGTACATAACCGCTGCGTTTTGCCTGCTCAAAGACTTTAACATGCTCTCCCTTTCTGCCGCGAACCACCGGTGCTAAAAGCTGAATCTTTGTCCTCTCCGGCAGACACATAATCTCATCCGCCATCTCATCCACGGTCTGCTTCTTGATTTCCTTTCCGCACTCCGGACAATGCGGAACACCGATACGTGCAAATAAAAGACGAAAATAGTCATAAATCTCCGTTACCGTACCCACAGTGGAACGAGGATTACGGTTCGTGGACTTCTGATCGATGGAAATGGCCGGAGAAAGCCCCTCGATGCTTTCTACATTCGGCTTTTCCATCTGACCGAGGAACTGTCTTGCATAAGAAGATACCGACTCCATATAACGCCGCTGTCCCTCCGCATAAATTGTATCAAACGCAAGAGAAGACTTGCCGGAGCCCGAAAGCCCGGTTAAAACTACAAACTCATCCCGCGGGATATCAATATTAATCCCTTTTAAATTATTCTCCCTTGCCCCACGTATTTTGATAAACTTTTTTTCTGACATAATCTCACTCCAACATCTTTTTCTTTAACTCAAACAGCTGGTCACGCACCTTCGCCGCAAGCTCAAAATTCAGTTCCGCTGCCGCAACGCTCATCTGCTTTTGCAGCTTCTTTTCCAACGCAAGCAGTTCCTTCTTCGACATTGACTCCATATCCTTTTCAATCCCCCGGGTAACCTCCTCTGCCTTTTTGGAAATACTAATTAAATCCCGCACCGCCTTTTTAATTGTCTGCGGCGTAATCCCATGCTCCTCATTGTAAGCAGACTGGATGGCACGGCGACGATTTGTCTCTGAAATCGCCTTGTGCATGGAATCCGTCATTATATCTGCATACATAATAACCCGCCCCTCCGCATTCCGCGCTGCCCGACCAACTGTCTGAATCAGTGATGTTTCAGAGCGGAGAAAGCCTTCCTTATCTGCATCCAGAATCGCCACCAGACTCACCTCCGGAATATCTAACCCCTCTCGCAGCAAATTAATACCGACCAAAACGTCAAACACATCCATACGCATGTCACGGATAATCTCTGAACGCTCCAGCGTGTCAATGTCTGAATGAAGATATTTGACCCGCACCCCCACCTCGCGCAGATAATCGGTCAAATCCTCTGCCATATGTTTTGTAAGGGTCGTAATTAACACCTTGCTCTTTTTATCGATTTCCTTTCGTATCTCGCTTAACAAATCATCAATCTGACCTGCAGTCGGGCGCACATCAATCTCCGGATCCAAAAGACCGGTCGGACGAATCACCTGCTCTGTCCGAAGCAGCTCATGAGCTGCTTCATATTCCGATGGCGTTGCAGAAACAAACAGCATCTGATTAATCTTACCTTCAAACTCACCAAAATTTAACGGACGGTTATCCAGCGCCGACGGCAGACGAAACCCGTAATCCACCAGTGTAGTCTTTCTGGAACGGTCTCCTGCAAACATCCCCCGTATCTGCGGAATCGTAATATGGGACTCATCCACAATAATCAGAAAATCATCCGGAAAATAATCCATCAGCGTGTGCGGTGCTGCGCCCGCCGGTAGCCCCGCCAGATGCCTGGAATAGTTCTCAATTCCGGAGCAAAAGCCCGTTTCCCGCATCATCTCCACATCAAAGGCAGTACGCTCACCGATACGCTGGGCCTCAATCAGCTTGTCCTCGCTTTTGAAGAACTGTACCCGTTCTATCATTTCCTGTTCAATTTCCCCAAGCGCCCGGTTCATCTGCTCCTGCTCCACCACATAATGAGATGCTGGGAAAATCACGGTATGCTCCAGCGTACATTTTATCCCGCCGGTCAGCACATCAATCTCCGTAATACGTTCCACCTCATCTCCGAAAAATTCGATACGGAGTGCCGTATCCGCAGAGGATACCGGAAAAATCTCCACCACATCCCCCCTTACACGGAAAGTACCCCGTTTAAAATCCATATCGTTTCTGGTATACTGTATATCAATCAGCCGCCGTAACACATCATCTCGGTCCTTTTGCATTCCGGGCCGCAGATTCACTGTCATGTTCTGATAGTCAATCGGGCTCCCAAGTCCGTAAATGCAGGATACGCTTGCCACGATAATGACATCCCGCCTCTCCGTCAGTGCTGCCGTCGCCGAATGACGCAGCTTGTCAATTTCATCATTGATGGCAGAATCCTTATCGATATACGTATCCGTGGAAGGCACATACGCCTCCGGCTGGTAATAGTCATAGTAGGACACAAAATACTCCACCGCATTCTCCGGGAAGAACTCCTTAAACTCCCCGTAAAGCTGCGCTGCCAAAGTCTTATTATGGGCTATAATCAAGGTCGGACGGTTCAGCCTCTCAATGACATTCGCCATCGTGAAGGTTTTGCCGGAGCCGGTAACACCAAGCAAAGTCTGGAATTGATTGCCCTCTTCAAAGCCCCTCACCAGGTCCGCAATCGCCTGTGGCTGGTCACCGGTCGGGGCGTAGTCACTATGAAGTTTGAACCTGCTTTGTGTATTCTGCACAAAAACCACCTCCGGACATTATAGTAAAAAGACTTGTATGGATTCAGTATCACCCAAAAGCCGTATTTTCATCAATCGTGAACACCTTTATCATAACACAGAATGAGCAAAAAGTACAGAACAAAAGTTCTGTCACTTTTTTAATCTTGTTTTCCCTTCTGCTTCCGTCTATAATAGAATCAGCACATATCGTACCGTTTCTAAAGGAGAGCTTATGTCAGCAATTTGGGGAATCGTTATGACTCAGCCGGAACAGACCGTACCGGAGCACTGCCGGCAATTATTTGAAGCAGCTTATCAAAGCTCCTGTAAAATCAACCGCTACGAAAGCATCTGCATGGACGATGCCTGTTTCGGCTGCGGAATTCAATACATTACAACAGAATCAGAGCGGGAATGTCTCCCGATTGTAAACAGGGAACGCGGTATTTTGTTTACAGCCGATTGTATTTTAGACAATCGCACTGAGCTCATTCAGCTGCTGCACTCCGCTGGACATTCAGAAGAAGAGCTCCTGACTGCCCCGGACGGAACACTTATGTACCTTGCCTATCTTACTTTTGGAAACGACTGTATTTCTCACTTCCGGGGACTTTTTTCCTTTGCCGTATGGCAAAAGCACACCCGCACCCTGACCCTTTTTTCCGACCCGGTTGCTGCCCGGAGTCTCTATTATATACAAAGGGAGGGTCTGTTTGCCTTTTCCACCCGGATGGAGCCTCTTTTAAAATTATTTCCGGATGTAACACCAAATATTGATTACTGCAAGGATTTTCTTCTGGCGAACCCCTCCGTTATTTACGTTGTTCCGGGCGAAACACCGTATCGGGACATTTTTCTTATGCCGCCGGCAACCCGCCTGCAGGCCGCTGCAGCCGGAGCAGCTTCCACTGTTTACCGGATTCCGGAGCCTTCCAGGCCCTTCCATATGGTAAGTGCCAAAAAAACACGTACCCGCTTTCTTTCTCTTTACCGGGACTGTGTACGGGATGCCCTGCGCACCTCCGGAGAAACCGGCATTGCTCTCAGCAGCGGTCTGGACTCCTCCGGCATCGCCGCACTTGCCGCACAGGAGCTTGCAAAATCAAAAAAACAGCTTCACTCGTATACCTTTGTTCCTCACCTTGCACACAGGTCTTCTCAAAATAGAAATGTAATTTCAGACGAAGCTCCCGCTGTAAAAAAGCTGGCAGAGCAATATCCAAACCTTACTGCCACCTTTTTGGATAACAGCGGAAAGAATCTTTTTGACGATATGGCATTTTGTGCGTCCATCCTTGAAATGCCTTACAAAACCGGAGCTTTTCCGAATCATTACGAAATGTGTGCCGCTGGTGCCACCGCCGGCTGTAAGGTTTTCTTAAACGGCGGCTTTGGAAATAACACCGTTTCCTTTGGTCATATCCGCAACGGTCTGTATCATTTATACCATAAAAAAAGGTGGGTGACGTTTTTTTCACAGCTCAACGGTTATGCAAAGCATGAACAAATCAGCAGAAAGCAATATCTTTGTGATACCGTGCGGCTTTTCCGCAAATTTCAAAGGCAGACCGCCGTTTCCCCGGCGCATTTTATTCCTGCCAACCGTTTTCTTCTGCCTGCCATAAAACAAAACTATCCTTTACAGTCCCGCTTTCTGGCAGACCCGCGGCATCTTCTGTCGGAGGGATTTCTGACCGGAGATACTTACCCTGCCTTTTTGCAGGCAACAAGTCTTCTTATGTATCTCGGCGTATTCGAAACCCAGTTCGGACTTGCCACAGGAATGGTGCTCCGGGATCCCACCAAGGATGTGCGTATGATTGATTTCTGCCGCAGTCTGCCCTTCTCCATTTTTACCCGCCGCGGGACACCGAGATGGCTTATGCGCAGCTCCTTTCAGTCTTTACTTCCCACTTCGTTTCTCGACTCCTGGGCACAGCATGGTATTTTAAATGCAGACTGGATCGACCGTGTATACCGGGACTGGGACAGGCTGAAGCCTGAACTCCTCAGCCATCTTGACTGTCTTCCGGAGTACTGCATCAACAAAAAGGAACTGCAAACACTGCTGGAAAACTTTGCAGCTGCACCAATGCAGCATGCCGGTGACTTTGTCCATTTCTGTGCATTTGAAGGGCTCCTCCGCTTCTTCCGCCCGTAAGCAGCCTCCAAAAAGGAAGTAACAAAATTCTTACAATTTTGTTACTTCCTCTTTACCTTTCGTAGTTCCCATGCTATAATCTTGTTACATAAAATTTTACCCATTTTCCATAAAGGAGACTTTACAATGAAACAATGGATTGCACCAAGCATTGAGCAGTTAAGCCTTTCCCATACCGCAACCGCCGGAATTGAAGACAGCATCAGCGGCATCCAGACTTCCCAGCCTGACCTTGGCACCTGCCACAATGATTACTGGGAGGGCAATGGTCTGCCTTATGAGGAAGCCCAGAAAAACAACCCGTACTGGTCCGGTTCCTGGGGCAACTAGCTTCCCGTTTTATTCTGTTCTTAGCTCAAGCAAGTGTTCTGCTTCAGGTCACTTGCTTTTTGCTTTTTCAAATTTAAAATAAATACCATAGCGTTCTTTATCCTGCGTATAGTGGGGTACATAGGTAAGCGTTGCATCGGTTCCCGTAAGCACAAATACCGGCTCCTCTCCCTGACGCAGCAAATGCTTCTCAATATTTTTCATGTACTCCTCCACTGTTCCCGCCAAAATCCGAATCTGTTCCGTGCCCGACGGCACATAGGCTGTCTCTATCACCCGGTTGCCAGGAACCGTAACCCCCACACCGGTCACAGAATCCTTCTTATCCCTTGTTCCCAAACAGGCACTCAGTACCACCGGACCATACTTAAACCCAAAGGTGCTTTTTCCGTCCGGCAGCCGGTATGCTGTCACCTTCATCGGTAATATCACCGTTATCTTTGTTGCATCCGCAAACGGTCCCTCTACCAATGCATAGCCCCTGCCTGCCTTATTATCATCTACCGCATCCACAACCGCCGTATCACCCCCTGCTCCTACTGTTTCATAAGCATACGGGATTCCATTCACTTCAATCCCCGCCTCTCCGGCCAGCCAGTACGGCAAACGAAACAGCAGCTTTCCCTCTAAGGCTCCCTCCAGCCGGAAGGTTACCCTTTCCGACCTTAGCAAATCTGCCTCCTGAATCAGCCTTGCACCTCGAAGTCCTACAGAAGAGGAGCGGTACTGATTCACAAGCAGCATATCGTCCTTCTCAAAATAAAAGCTTTCCTGAAGCTTCGTAAAATTTTCCATACCGGTTCCGACACAGCACCAAAACTTACCGAAGCGTTCCCCGTATACCTTGTAATAACCGCTTGCCATAGGCTGAAAATAGGTCGTCATACCCGTTTCCGGATTCTGAGAAGACAAAATCGAATTCACAAACGCAGTTTCATACCAATCTGCATACTTCACATCCCCCGTAATCATAAACAGCAGCTTTGTCATTTTCAGCATGTTATACACATTACAGGTTTCACAGTTACATTCCGTCCTCTCCTTATCTAAAATCCGGTCCTCGCCAAAGTGCTCCCACTCACTGTTTCCTCCGGTGATATAGGTATGCTGCTCCGTTACCAGCTTCCAGAAACGCTCCGCATAGAAAAGATAGGCTTCCTCCCCGGTCACCGTGTAACGCTTCAGCGCTCCCATAAACTTCGGTATGGTAGTATTGGCATGCTGATGATTCAGCACATGCTCTCCTGCCCTTGCTTTTCCTACACGTTCAAAGAGCTCCGTCTCATCAAATGCGCGTGCCGCCTCCAAATGTTCCTGCTTTCCCGTCAACCGGTATACATCATACAGGCAATCGTTCATTCCGCCGTATTCGATCCCCAGTACGGTACGCCGTGTCTCCCTGCTCCATCCGGAAACTCTTTTATATACCCAATCTGCCAGTCCGGACAGCACTGTTTTCGCTGTTTTACGGATTTCCTCTGCAGGCTCTTCCTCTTCCTCCAGCTCTGCTGCCGATACCAGTCCCTCAAATATTTTGTGCATCGTATACCACGGCACCCATGCCTGTGTGATAATGTCAGTTTTATTTTCTTCTACAAAATCAAACTGTTGCTCCGGGTTCCTTTTATCCGGTAACACCGCCCCGAATAGGAATCCGGTCTTTCCAGCCTTTTGACACTCATACAGCCCCTCTGTCAGCCGCATTAGTATTTCAAGCAGCTCCCGCCGTTCCTCTGCCCCACAGTTTACCGATTCACACGCCCTGACGCAGGCTGACATATAATGTCCTATGGTATGACCACCAATTAACATATTCTCCCACCCTCCGTAACGCACACAGCCTCGCATGTCCAGACCCGCCGTCTCACGAAAGCCCGCCAAAAGTCTGTCAGTATCAAGGGCGGTCAGATACAACAGTTCTTTTTTAAATGCATTTAATAAATATGGATCCCTTAATTCTACTCTCCGCAATGAAAATGCTTTATTATTTTTTAAATCCATCGTTTTTCCTTTCCGTGCCATGCACCTTATTGTTCTCTTACCGACAGTATGCCACGCCTTCCTTCAAAAAGAAATCCCGAAAAGTTACAAAAGGTGTAAAAAAGTCAGTTTCACAGTTTGCAGAGATGTGATATAATACTATCAGGACACCTCCCCAAAATGCGTTTTCTGACCGTAACACCGTCTCTATACATGAAAGGAATAGTTATGATTCTTGATTTTGACAGTATAAACGAGTTTACCTACCATTGGTGCGGAACCTTCCACTCTCCCAACAATGAATGGATTCATCTGACCCGGAACCATACGGATTATGAACTAATGGTGGTCACGGAGGGCACCTTATACATAGGCAGTCATCTTCAGGAATACGCTGTGCAGAGGGGAGAGTATCTCCTCATGGAGCCTACCCCGTTTCAACATGGTACTCGTTCCGGTAACTGCAGCTTTTACTGGCTTCATTTCGGCTATCACCGGGAACAGCAGGACCATACACTGCTTACCGCTGCTGCAGAGCATATCCCCGGACATCTTATGATTCCCGATGCAGGTTCCCTCAGCTCTCCCGAACGCATTATCATTCTGATGAAGCAGCTGCAGGATTCCGACCGGCGTTACAAGGACGAAGCCTTAAACCGCTACTTATGCAGCGCAATTCTTTCCGAGGTCAGTGCTCAAAGCAGCCGGCTTTTCAAAAAGGAAACTCATCCAAAGGAACAGCTGTATCAGGACATTTTAAATTTCATTTCCTGGCACAGTCAAGAAAACCTGCGTATTCCTGAAATTGCAGCCCACTTCGGTTATAACGAAAAGTATCTGACTACATTTTTCAAAAAACACGCAGGTATCACCTTAAAACAACAAGTATTACTTTCCAAAATGGAAATAGCAAAGACCTCCCTTTCGGAAACCAATGGACCCATTTCCGAGATCGCCTACAGCCTGGGCTTTTCCGATGCGCACAATTTTTCCAACGCCTTTCGAAAAATCACCGGACTGTCCCCGTCGGAGTATCGGGCAGGCTATAATAAACACAACGTATTCCGGAAATAGCTATGCTTCTGGGGACTGCATCTTCTTTAACACTTCCGCCATCCTTGCCTCCTCATCCCCCTGATACATCGTGGCCGGATTCAGCAAAAGCACCAGCTTCCCATGCTTATTCGCTATCGCACGGACATATGCTGTCTGTGCGCTTTTCGCAATCGCCGGAGTATCCGAAAGCAACTCATCGGTAAAGTCATACATTTCTAAAACCTCATCTACCTTAAAGGCAATCGACGTTCCGTCATACCGGGTTACAATGAGCTTGTTTTTTGCCGGATCATTTTCCTCCTCCAGTAAAAAACGTTTCCGCAGGCTGTACACCGGAATAACCTCACCGCGCAAATTCATCAGCCCCAACACGCATGACGGCGCACTTGGCACCGGAACAATGTCCATCATCGGCTCGATTGCAGTCACCTTCTGTACATCGATTCCGTATTCCTGATCACCGACCAGGAAAATAATCTCTCTCTCTGCCATAAAACTACCTCCTCCGATTCCTTAATCTTTTGTTTTTCCCGTTGCACTCCACCTCAAATACGCATTAATAAACGGGTCCAGATTACCGTCCAATACCGTCTGGGCATTGCCCACCTCCTCATTGGTACGATGATCCTTCACCAGTGTATACGGCTGCAATACGTAGGAACGAATCTGATTACCGAAATTAATATCTCTTACCTCTCCGCGAATACCGGACTCCTTCTCCGCGTTTTGCTGCTCCTGCAGCAAATACAGCTTTGCTTTTAACATCTGCATCGCTTTGTCCTTATTTTGAAACTGTGAGCGCTCATTTTGACACTGCACCACAATCCCTGTCGGAATATGCGTAATACGAATCGCCGAGGAGGTCTTGTTGACATGCTGACCACCGGCTCCGCTGGAACGGTAGGTATCTATCCGCAAATCCTTTTCATCAATCTCCAGCTCTGCTGTTTCTTCCAGAACCGGCATAACATCACAGGAAACAAACGATGTCTGCCGCTTTCCCGCAGCGTTAAACGGGGATATTCTCACCAGACGATGTACGCCCCGCTCGGATTTCAGATAGCCGTAAGCATTTTCACCGTGGATCTCCAGCGTTACCGATTTGTAACCTGCTTCATCTCCATCCAGAAAATCAATCATTTCTGTAGTAAAGCCCTTTTTATCTGCCCATCTTTGGAACATACGGCAAAGTATAGCTGCCCAATCACAGCTTTCTGTCCCGCCGGCACCCGCATGCAGCGTTAAAATAGCATCATTCCTATCATACTCGCCGCTTAACAGGGTTGCCAGATGCATACGTTCATAGTGATTTTTAAACAGCTCCATGGCTTCCTGTGCTTCCGGTATCAGAGAAGCATCCTCGCTCTCGTACCCCATTTCCAAATAAGTCTGAACATCCTCATACTCAGTCTTTAGTGTTTCGTAATCCTCTACCGCGTCCTTGAGATTTTTCAGCTCCTTCATATAGCCCTGCGATTTATCCGCATCATCCCAAAACCCCGGTCCCTGCATAATTGTTTCTAATTCCTGAATCTTTTCACGCTTGTTTGCGAGGTCAAAGTGAATCCCCCATTTCAAGCAGCGGCTTATCATATTCCGCGAGTTCAAACTTAATTGCATCCAACTCTACCATCTGCTCACCTTCTTTCCTTGCACCTGATATGCTTTTCTTATTTTATGATGCTTCCACATCTGTTTGGCTTATCCGCTATATATTCCTGCCACAGCATTTCTTATACTTTAATCCGGAACCACACGGGCACGGGTCATTTGGCTGTACCTTTTTATCGGCGCGCTTTACCGGTCCCTTTGCAACACTGTCATCACGGTTCGTACCTGTTACCTTTGCCACCTGCTCACGCTCTACCTTCTGCTCAATGCGGACATTCATCAGAGCTTTTACTGTATCCTCACTAATGGCTGCAGTCATGGCATTAAACATATCAAAGCCCTGGAACTTATACTCGGTAAGCGGGTCTCTCTGACCGTAAGCCTGTACACCGATTCCCTGACGAAGCTGATCCATATCATCAATGTGATCCATCCACTTTCTGTCAATCACGCGGAGCAGTATTACACGCTCAATTTCACGAAGTGCCTCTTTTTCCGGGAACTCTGCTTCCTTTGCCTCATAAAACTTTACCGTCTCCGCCTTTAACTGCTGCACAAGCTCTTTCTTACGCATATGCTTCTTCTGCTCCTCCATCAGACGAATCGGCTCCAGCGGAACAATCGGAAGCAGCAGGCTGTTCAATTCATGAAGATCCCAGTTCTCGGCATCCTGATCATCACTGATACAGCTGTCCACACAGCCCTCTACCACATCATTTGCCATTTTAAAAATAGTCTCACGCATATTGGCACCCTCCAGTACCTTTCTGCGCTCCGCATAAATAATCTCTCTCTGCTCATTGTTTACACGGTCATACTCCAACAGATTCTTACGAATTGCAAAGTTGTTGCCTTCTATCTTCTTCTGCGCCTTTTCCACGGCAGAGCTTAACAGCTTGTGCTCAATCTGCTCACCTTCTTCAATACCAAGGGAGTTGAACATAGAAATCAGGCGTTCCGTACCAAACAGGCGCATCAAATCGTCCTCCAGGGAAATATAGAA
>CAZAUP010000035.1:0-913 GCA_964488415.1 uncultured Lachnospiraceae bacterium | reverse complement strand
GATCGCCCTGACGGCCGGCACGGCCACGCAGCTGATTGTCGATACGTCTTGATTCATGGCGCTCCGTACCGATAATTTTTAAGCCGCCCAGCTCCTTTACCCCCTCGCCAAGCTTAATATCCGTACCACGTCCTGCCATATTGGTCGCAATTGTAACAGCGCCCAGCTGTCCGGCATCTGCGACAATCTGTGCTTCCATCTCATGAAACTTTGCATTTAACACCTTATGCGGAATATTGCGGCGCTTTAATAAGTCACTCAGCTCCTCGGATGCGTCAATGGTAATCGTACCAACCAAAACCGGCTGTCCCTTTTTATTTGCTTCGATAATCTCTTCTACAATGGCAGAAAGCTTCTCACGACGTGTCTTATAAACTGCATCATTTAAATCGATACGGGCAATCGGACGATTGGTCGGAATCTCTACCACGTCCATACCGTAAATTTCACGGAACTCCTTTTCCTCGGTAAGCGCCGTACCGGTCATACCGCTCTTCTTGTCGTACTTATTAAAGAAGTTCTGGAAGGTAATGGTTGCTAACGTCTTGCTTTCGCGCTTTACCTTTACATGCTCCTTCGCCTCAATTGCCTGATGAAGACCGTCAGAATAACGTCTGCCCGGCATAATACGTCCGGTAAAGTCATCTACAATAAGAACCTCGTCATTCTGTACTACATAATCCTTATCACGTGCCATCAAATAATGCGCACGCAACGCAAGAATAATATTATGCTGAATCTCCATATTGTCCGGATCTGCAAGATTGTCAATCTGGAAGAAACGCTCTACCTTTGCCACACCCTGCTCGGTAAGATTTACATTCTTATCTTTTTCATTTACAACAAAGTCGCCTTCCTCCTGTACATCCTCCCCCATCAGAAGGTCCATCTTGGAAAGCTCCTTTTCCTGACC
>CAZAUP010000034.1:0-15223 GCA_964488415.1 uncultured Lachnospiraceae bacterium | reverse complement strand
TGACAACCGGGGATGATGCTGAAAATAAGGTTAATTAATCAGCGTTTCCCTAGAAAATGAAATGTAGAAGCAGGAGAAAACAGCATGAAAAAATTATTTCGTTTCTTAAAACCGTACTGGTTTTTTGCAGTGATATCACCGCTCATGATGATGGGTGAGGTGTTTGCGGATTTGCTGCAGCCGAAGCTGATGTCCGGTATCGTGGATAACGGTCTGCAGAACGGTGATATGGGATATGTGGTTCGTACCGGACTTCTGATGCTTGCAATTGTGTTGCTGGGCGGTTTTTTCGGTGTGTTTTGCGCCTATACGGCAGCAACGGCCGCACAAAGCTTTGGCAGAGATTTACGGGTACATATTTACGGAAAGGTGATGGCTCTTTCAATTGAGCAGACCGATGATTTTACTACCGGTTCGCTGGTGACACGTATGACCAACGACATTGCCATGGTAGTGGAGTTTGTGGAAATGCTGCTCCGGATGTGCGTCCGGGCACCTATGTTTTTTATCGGCGGAGCCATTATGATGCTGACGCTGGATATCAGCTTTGGAGTTGTACTGGCCTGTGCCCTGCCGGTGCTGATTCTTATGGTGGTCACAGTGCTGCTGAAGGCGACACCGTTGTACAGCATTTTGCAAAAAAAGCTTGACAGAGTAAATTCCGTGGTACAGGAAAATGTGGCAGGAGCCCGAGTGGTAAAGGCTTATGGTCAGGAAAAGTATGAAATTGATCGGTTTTATGGTGTAAACAGCGAGCTTCGTGACACCAATTTCCGTGTATTAAAGCTGATGGCGGTTTTTACACCGGTAATGACGTTTGTGATGAATCTTGCGGTAATAGCAATTATTTACATCGGTGGTTTCCAAATTTCCATAGAGAATGCAGGAATGTCCGCCGGTACGGTAATGGCAGCGATTACTTATGTAACACAGATTCTGATGTCCATTATGATGGTCTCGAATATGTTTCAGTCGGTGTCCCGCGCACTGGCTTCCGCAAAGCGGATTGCGGAGATAATGGAGGCAGACCCGGTGATTACCGGAGGTACAAGAACGGAGGGGGCAGGGAATACTGCGGTAGAGTTTAAGAATGTTTCATTCCGTTATCCGGGGACTCACGGTGAGCCGGTGTTAAAGAATATTAATCTGAAAATACAAAAGGGAGAAACACTGGCAATTATCGGTGCTACAGGCTGTGGTAAGACCTCCCTTGTGAATTTGCTACCGCGGTTTTATGATGCAACGGAGGGAACGGTTTATTTTGACGGTGCAGACGTAAAGGAGTACGAGCTGTCAGCCTTGCGTAAAAGCATCGGATATGTCATGCAGAAGAGTGAGCTGTTTTCTGACACAGTGGCGAACAATATCCGCTGGGGCGACCCGGAGGCTTCCGTGGAGGAGATTCAGGAGGCAGCAAGGACGGCCCAGGCGGCGGATTTTATTGAGGGCTTTTCGGAACAGTATGATACGTTTATTGCAGAAAAGGGCGCATCTTTGTCCGGTGGCCAGAAGCAGAGGGTGTCCATTGCAAGAGCAATCCTCCGGAAACCGTCTGTGTTGATTTTGGATGATTCTACCTCGGCGCTGGATTTGGCGACGGAAGGCAGACTTCAGAGGGCGTTGAAGGAAAAGCTTGATGATACGACGGTGATTATGATAGCACAGCGTATTGCGAGCGTCAGACAGGCAGACCGTATTGCGGTACTGGAGGAGGGGACGATTTTGCATTGCGGCACACATGAGGAGCTGCTTAAGTGCAGTCCGACGTACCGGGATATTTACGATTCCCAGATGAAGTCCGGTGCGTATATGGAAGGAGGTGCTGCACATGAGTAATCCGGCAGGAAAGCCGCAGGGGGCAGGGAATGTGCCGCCGCGTATTGAGTTCGGAGGGCGAAGGGGTCCGGCAGCCATGCAGGCAAGAATCAATAAAGAAAAGCCGAAGAATACGGGAAAAACCTTACTACGGCTCCTAAAAGTAATCGGTCAGAGCAGGTATTTGCTGATCGGACTTCTTGTTACCATGAGTGCGGTAACAGTGATGGATTTATTTGGTCCAACCCTGCAGGGGAAGGCAATTGATACGATTCGTCTGGTAGACGGACGCTTTACGGTGGATTTAGAAGCAATGCGCAGGGTGCTGCTTAGTATGCTGGTCTTGTTTACGGTCAGTGCAGTGTTTACCTATGTACAGAGCGTGCTGGCTGCAAAAATTTCCCAGGATACGGTATTTCATATGCGAAATGACCTGTTTGCGAAAATCAGCCGATTGTCTATTGCGGATACGGACAGCCGCAGTCATGGTGATTTGATGTCCCGTATGACGAATGATGTAGAGAATGTGTCCAATGCAGTGTCCCAGTCCATTGCATCGTTGTTTTCCAGTGTACTGACCTTTGGAGGAGCTTTGATTTTTATGCTTCGCTGTAATGTGTTTGTTACATTGGTTGCTTTTGTTACGGTGCCGCTGACGCTGCTTGTTTCGGCAAAGCTTGCAAAGTTTATGCGAAAGTATTTTGTACAGCAGCAAATGCTGCTCGGCAGACTAAACGGTGAAGTAGAGGAAATGGTGATCGGCTACAAAACGGTAGTTGCTTATGGTAAGGAGCCGGAAACGATTGAGAAATTTGGTGAAATCAGTGAAAACCTGCGTAAGACCAGTATTCGTTCCCGCGTATTCGGTTCCGTTATGGGACCGTGTATGAATTTTCTCGGAAATCTGCAGTATGTGTTGGTGGCAGCCCTTGGCATATTTTTTGTAATCAAGGGAAAGATGTCTGTAGGAAACATTCAGTCGATGCTTCAGTACTCTAAGAAGTTTAATCGCCCGATTAATGAAATCGCGAATCAGTATGCTTCCATTATGACGGCGCTTGCAGGTGCGGAGCGCATTTTTGAGATTATGGACACGCCGGATGAAATCGATGAGGGAACGCTGATGACTGCACCGACTGATATTCAGGGAAATATTGAGTTCAGGGATATTGAGTTTGGTTATGTGCCGGAGGAGCCGGTACTTGCCGGAATGAAGCTTTCGGTAAGAAAGGGGCAAAAGATTGCCATTGTGGGTGCGACAGGCTCCGGTAAAACCACGATAGTAAATCTGCTTACCAGATTTTATGAGCTGGACAGCGGCAAGATTTATGTAGACGGTATCGATATTACGGAGCTGCCGAAGAAAACACTCAGAGCTTCCATTGCGATTGTATTGCAGGATACGGTATTGTTTGCGGATACAATCCGTGCAAATATCCGGTACGGAAAGCCGGAGGCTACGGATGAGGAAATCCGTTTTGCGGCAAGGACGGCTAAGGCAGACACGTTTATTGAACGCTTGCCGGACGGCTATGATACGGTATTAACCGAGGGCGGAAGCAATCTCTCTCAGGGGCAGCGCCAGCTGCTTGCCATTGCCCGTGCGGTGCTTGCTAATCCGCAGATTTTGATTTTAGATGAGGCAACCTCCAACGTAGATACGAGGACGGAGATGCACATTCAGCAGGCAATGCTTGCCCTGATGAAAAACCGCACCAGTCTGATTATTGCACACCGTTTGTCAACGATTCGCGATGCGGATAAAATCGTGGTATTAAAGGGGGGAGTTATTGTAGAGGAGGGCAGTCATGAGGAGCTGCTGAAGCAGAAGGGCGAGTACGAGAAGCTGTATCAGAACCAGTTTGCGGGCTTTGCAACCTGATGGGGATAGGAGAGCACAGTAATGAAAAAAGCAATTTGGTGGGCACAGGCTGTTTTGGCGATTGTGCTGACACTGTTTATCATTGGTGTAGCGGTAGTGGGAACCTTGGTGTTCCGACCGCTGTATTATGCGGATATGAAGAAGCTGAACCTTGCAGAAAAATCCGGCTATTCCGAGGAGAAAATCCGCGAGAATTACGATGCGCTCATTGCGTATAATATGGCATGGAAGGACGGGGAGTTGTCTTTTCCGTCCCTGCCGATGTCGGAAAACGGAAAAATTCATTTCGAAGAGGTAAAAGAGATTTTTGATATGTTTAAGTATCTGGCGGTATTCGGCGGGCTGAGCGGGCTTGCGGGAATCGTAATAATGACACGGCGAAAGCAATACCGGTATCTGAAAATGACGGCGGTTGTGGCCGGTGTCCTTCCAGTGGGTCTGGGTCTTTTGGTGGCAGTCTGCTGGAAGCAGGTGTTTGTCATTTTTCATACGCTTTTTTTTGACAATGATTTCTGGCTGTTTGATCCGAACACCGATCCGGTGATAACGATTCTTCCGGATACCTTTTTTATGCATTGTGCATGGATGATATTTGGTGGTGTATTGCTTGGAGCGGTAGTATGCATGGTGGCGTATTCGGTACTGAGCTATAGGGAAAAAAAGAAGAATCATGCGGTCAGATAGCAGAAAACCGGAGCTGTCGCAGTGTGCGGCGGCTCCGGTTTTTTGACGAGAAGAGTTTGCTTTGGTAAATCTCAGTAGTCAAGAGTACTTTTGGACAAGAGCTGCTTGTCACATGTGTCCAGAACAGTCTGGTCGGAAGCTACGACATAAAAAAAGAGCGAGACCCCTTTTTCCTCCAAATATGTTCCGTACAGTCTGCCATACATCTGTACCGGAGCAAGTGGAGCTGAAACAGGAAAGCCCGGACGACCGTATTGCAGATAGGACTGGGTGAAACCATCATAGGTGTGGGCGGCTCCGTTTACAGTGAGGGTGGCATCCATACGGTAGAAGCCCTCTATTCCGGCGTAGCAAAGCGGTTCGGACAGGCTCGTGATTCTCCAGTCAAAGACGGCGTTGTCGCGGTTCAGACCGAATTCAGACAGGACAAGATTCCAAAAGTCGTATTTCGGAATCTCTGCCACTGTGGCGGCATCCGGATATAAAGTGCCGCTGTCGTCCGGCAGAAAGCCGTAAGGTGTGCCGTCACTGTCCTTTACAAGATAAGCACCATAAAAGCTGTTGTAATAGGGAGAGCCCGTATCATAAAGCCTGCTGCAGCCCTTTGTAGGGGAGAACGCAGGAAAATTATACAGGATGGTTAAAGAAAGGGAGGAATCCCCCGTAAAACGGCGAAAGCCTGTATCTGCCGTAAAAGTCATAACAAATGGATACCAGTCAGAGCAGGATGTCGTCAGACCGCCCGGAATGGAAAGACGGATATCCTCTGTTTTTATAAGACTGTCAGCTTCATTTATTTTGCTGTAAACTCCCATCACCGCCATACTGCAGAAAACGCGGGAAAGAGGAGAGAGACAGAATAAAAGAAGCAGGGCAAGCGTCTGTACGATAGGGTGGCGTTTATAGATGATTTGTAAGCCGGAAGTAATGTTATTTTTCTTCATAGGTCCTCTCAAAAAGCTGTTCTTTTCTTTATCTTGTCATATCCGGATGGAAAATACAAGTCCTTTGACCGAATATTTGCAAAAAATATGCACATACTTCCGTTACAAAGGAGGAAATGAAATGTTTGGATTCTTAGTGGCAATTATTTCCGGCGCATTAATGAGTATACAGGGCGTTTGGAATTCCGGCGCGACAAAACAGACCGGAATATGGACAACAGCAGGCTTTGTACAGTTTTCTGCTCTTTTGGTCTGCATTATGGCATGGCTGATTTCAGGAAAGGAAAAGGGGGCTGGGGCATTGCTGTCCGTCAGTCCGAGATATTTTCTTCTGGGTGGGATTTTAGGAGCGTTTATTACTTTTACGGTAATCAAAAGTGTGGAATTTCTAGGGCCGGCAAAATCTGCTATGTTTATTGTTTCGGCACAGCTTATCGTGTCTTATCTGATTGAGGTGTTCGGATTGTTCGGAACGGAGAAAGTGCCTTTTTCATGGCAGAAGCTTTGTGCGGCAGCGGTAACCGTGGGAGGTGTTATATGGTTTAAGGCAACGGGGGCAGAATAAAAAAGAGCCGGAAAAGGTAGTTGGAATTGCGGAAGGAAACCACTTGTTTTTTTTCACAAGTTCCGTTAAAATAGAAAATGAGAGAACAGGCTTGCTGCAGTTCTGAACAGGAGGCAGCATGGACAGAAAAAAAGTAAAAATAGTTTTGACGGTTTGCTTTGTAGTAATCAGCGGAGTTGTGTCCCTGGGGATTTGTTACGGGACGCAGGGAAAAGGAAAGCTTGTGCTGGAGAAAACAAAAGAGCAGAGGAGCGTGGAGGAACAGACCGGCAGGGAGGTGCAGACAGCGGATGCACAGAGCGGTGCCACGAGTGTCGGTACAGACGCAAAGCAGCTAAGCGCGAACGAGGAAATGCTTTATGTGCATATTTGCGGGGCAGTAGAAAACGAAGGGGTATATGCTCTTTCGGTCGGAAGCAGACTGATGGACGGAGTGAAGGCAGCAGGCGGATTCACGGAAGAGGCGGATACTTCGTATCACAATTTGGCAGCGCTGCTTCTTGACGGGCAGAAGGTATATGTACCTACACTTACGGAAACAAAGGAGCTGTCTGTGGCGGAGCGTGCTGATGATGGTATGGCGGCAGAAACAGGACAGCCGGGCGGCAGCAAAGCGGTGGAAGGAGAAAATGACCGGGTTAATTTAAATACTGCCGGAAAAGAAGAATTGATGTCCTTAAATGGTATCGGTGAGGCAAAGGCGGAGAGTATTCTTGCCTACCGGCAGAAGGTAGGACCGTTTCAGAGTGCGGAGGAGCTAAAGAAGGTTTCGGGAATCGGAGATGCCTTGTTTGAACGGGTAAAGAACAGTATAAAGGTAGAATGACGAGGTGGTTACGTGGATAAGAAGGTTTTGGTGGTAGACGATGAAAAGCTGATTGTAAAGGGAATTAAGTTTAGTCTGGAGCAGGAGGGACTTTTGGTTGACTGTGCGTATGACGGTGAAGAAGCATTGACTGCAGTGCGTGCAAATACCTATGATGTGATTCTTTTGGATGTAATGCTTCCGAAGCTGTCCGGCTTTGAGGTATGTCAGCAGATTCGTGAATTTTCAGATGTGCCGATTATCATGCTGACGGCAAAGAGTGAGGATATTGATAAAATTATGGGGCTGGAATATGGCGCAGATGATTATATTACCAAGCCTTTTAATATTCTGGAGGTAAAGGCGAGGCTGAAAGCAATTCTGCGCCGTAGCAGAAAGCAGGCGGAGAGTACAAAAGAGGAGAAAAGGCTGTCTGTTGGGGATATTTGTGTGGAGCAGGATGGCAGGAGAGTATTCTTAAAGGACAGGGAGATTAATTTAACTGCAAAGGAATTTGATTTACTGGAGCTTTTGATGACAAATCCGAATAAAGTATACAGCAGGGAAAGTCTGTTGAATACCGTTTGGGGCTATGAGTATCCGGGAGATGTGAGAACGGTGGATGTACATGTAAGAAGGCTTCGCGAGAAGATCGAAGAAAATCCGAGCGAGCCGAGCTATATACATACTAAATGGGGGGTTGGCTATTTTTTCAAAATTTAAAGCAAAGCTAAAAGCATGGAAAAGTATGCGTGTTCATTTGCTGTGTGTATTGCTTATGATCGGTCTTTTGCCGTTGTATGCGGGCATGCATGCCATGAGGGCGTTATACTGGAATTATAGTTATGAAAATCGTCTGGAGCAGATGAAGGAGCAGGGGACAACACTTGCGGGACTGATTGCGCAAACCGGTTATTTGGGGCAGCAGACCCAGCCGGAGGTCACTGCACGGCTGCAGGCACTTGCATCGCTGCTGGACGGACGTATTGTTTTGGTAAACAGTAATCTTGTAATCGTAAAGGATACTGCGGGACGGGAGGAAGGAAAAACACTTATTTCCGAGGAACCGATTTATGCGATGAGGGGTGAAGTGCAGACCTATTACAATGAGGAGACACGGCTGGCAGAGGTAACGCTTCCGATTGTGATAGGGGCCGGTACGGAAGGTACGGGACAGGTTATTGGAGTTATGATAGTGTATGGCTCAATGGCAGACATTGCGGAGACGCAGGAGCTGTTTTTGGAAAATATTGCAGTACTGATGATTGGTGCAGCAGTGCTTCTGCTGGTGATTGCCCTGATGATTTCAGGGGGAATGACCAAAGCTTTGCGCACTCTTTCAAGTCGTATCGGCCAGATGTCGGAGTCCTATGACGGAGCCGGAATGGTGCAGGGAGGGAGCTACTATGAGGTAGAGCAGATTGCGGAAACCTTTGGACGTGTGATGGAACGGGTAGCGGCAACAGAGAAGTCTCGGCAGGAGTTTGTATCCAATGTGTCCCATGAGTTAAAAACGCCGTTAACTGCCATTAAGGTATTGTCGGATTCTCTTGTATTGGAGCCGGATGTGCCGATTGAGATGTACCGGGAGTTTATCACGGATATTAATTCAGAGATTGACAGAGAGGCAAAAATCGTAAATGATTTGCTGGCACTTGTAAAGCTGGATAAAACTTCGGGAGAGATGCACATTGCAGAAGTGAATATCAACGAGCTTCTGGAAATTATTATGAAGAGACTGAAGCCGCTTGCTTTAAAGCGGGGAATTGAAATGGTGTTTGAAAGCTACCGCACGGTGCTGGCGGAGATTGATGAAGTGAAGATGTCGCTGGTGTTTACCAATTTAATTGAAAATGCAATCAAATATAACCGCGACGGCGGCAGGGTGATGGTTTCCCTAAATGCAGATCACAGGTATTTTTATGTGAAAATTGAAGATACCGGAATCGGTATTCCGGAAGAGGAACAGGGCTTTATTTTTGAACGCTTTTACCGGGTAGATAAAGCAAGGTCCAGAGAAACCGGTGGTACGGGACTGGGACTTTCCATTACAAAAAACGCAGTGCAGATGCACAGAGGCGGAATTAAGGTACAAAGTATACCGGGGGTAGGCTCAATATTTACAGTTCGGATTCCGCTAAGCTTTGTGCCGATGGTGCAGTAAGGGGGCATAGGATGAAACAAAGACGATGGATTATATTCGGAATGCTGTTTTTTTGTCTGGCAGGGTGTAATCAAAATCCCAAGTCCACGGTATGGGAGGGGGATATTCCGGTTTATTATTTGGATGCGGAGGAAACCAGCGTTGTGAGCGAAGGCTATACACCGGAGCAGAAGGAAGGTGTTGCGCTGGTGTCGGAGCTTTTGGCGCATATGTATACTCCGTTGGATGAAGAGCATACGGCGGCGATACCGGATACGGTGAGCTTTCCGGGAATCGATATGGAGACGGACGGACTGGTAACGCTCCGGTTTAATGAAAGCTACAGTATGGTAACCGGCGTGCGTGAGGTTTTGATGCGTGCGGCGATTGTAAAAACGTTATGTCAGGCTGACGGAGTTGATTCTGTGGAGTTTTATGTGGCGGGACAGCCGTTGATGGGGGTACAGAATACACCAATCGGACTTATGAAAGAGGATGATTTTATCGATAGCACGGGAGCAGGTACAAATTATTATCAATACCTGTATGCTACGGTTTATTATGCAAATAAGGAAGGAAACGCATTGCTTGCCTCTAATTTGAAAATCCCGTACAGCGGTTCTGAGGCAGAGGAGCAAATTGTACTCCGCCAATTGATTGCCGGACCGGTGGAGGAGTCTATGTTCCCGGTGCTTCCCGAGGATACCAGGGTACTTGGGGTTTCTACTAAGGACGGAGTCTGTACCGTGAATCTTAGCAGGGAGTTTTTGGACAAGCTGCCGGAGGTATCTGAGGAGATTACGATATATTCGATTGTGAATACATTAATGGAGCTTCCGGGCATTTACAGGGTGCAGTTTTTGATTGATGGGGAACAAAAAAAAGTGTATCAGACGATGGATTTGACATCGGCTTATGAGCGGAATTTAAATGTAATTGAAAAAGAATAGGGAGAAAGGAGCTTTATGATAGGGAAGAGGGTTGTTTTTTTGAAACGGCCGGTGGTACTTTGTGCCGCCGCATTTGTTATGGGAATTGTTCTGTCGGAGTGTTCCGGATGGTTTGTATTCGGTGCTGCAGGTAGTGCTTGTATTATGATTTGGTTTTTTCTGCATGGATTGCGGAAGGGAGGAAGAAGGGTATCGAGGTCGGACCGGTTCCTTTTTCTCGGACCGTGCTTTCTCTTGCTCGGAGCCTTTGTAATGAGTGGAGAACGGGCGGCGTATGAAGAACAGCTTGCAAACTTCATAGGCTGTATGGAACAGGGGCGGCAGATACTTGCAATGGGAACGGTGTCCCATATCCGGCTGACAGAGACGGGGATTTGCTTTGAATTGGAGGAAGCAGAGTGCGCTTCTTACGAAGGAGAGACCCTTTACCGGCCTGTAGGAGTATTGCTTGTATATGCAGAGGATTTACTTGCGGAGAACGGAGCGTTAAAGGATGGGCAGCGGGTTTCCCTGTACGGGCGGGGGAGTGAGTTCAAGGAAGCATCCAACCCGGGCGGTTTTGATGCAAAGCAGTATTATTTTTCCATGGGAATTGTGGGAGCAATGCAGGGGGAAACCATTCGAATTACGGATTTTTCGTATCATCGCCTAAATCAGGCACTATTTCAGGCAAAACAGAAATTATTGGATTGCTATGTGACTTACCTCGGAAAAGAGAATGCAGGAGTGATTTCATCCATGCTTTTAGGAGAGAGGGCACTGCTATCGGAGGAGACAAAGGAATTGTACCGTCATGGCGGTATTTCCCATATTCTTGCAATTTCCGGTGTTAAGATACAAAACTTGGCTATCCCCCTAATTGCTGAAACCCGCATAAACAGGGCATTTGTGCCACTACATATTGCTGAAATTTACATTCTAAAACTGTGCTTTGACGAGGGAATTTTACCTCGTTGTCGTTTCCCTTGTTCAAGGGGGTAATTCAAAAAAGAAATAATATGGCAAAAGTTGTTATAAATTAGCGTAAGTGCAATCTTACAGCGAAAGACTATAAAATGGCAAAAGGAGAAGAAGCCTATGGCATATAAAAAATATAGAAAAATGAAGGTTTACGAACAGTCAGGATATCAGTACAAGAGGACACCAAGTATTATATTGAAAGGACAATGGCTCTCAGAACTTGGATTTGATATTGGGCAGCAGATAGAAGTAAAATGTGAAAATGGGCGGTTAATTATATTAAGGATTAATGAAACGGAATAATAGGAACAGTGGATAATCGTTATAGGAATCTATTGACCTGATTGGTTAAAGCTGCTAAAATTAAACCAACTGTGTATACAAAGGAAGTGATAAAGTGGCAAGAGGAAAAGTGATTAGTGTTTATCTCATTGACGGGGTAGCTAATGGGAAAATTAAGGCAACCATATCTAATTGGAATGGAATAGCTTATAAAATCCCAAGAATACTGTTGGATGAATGCAAAGAGTTGGAAGCATTTAAGCAGAGTGGAGTGTACTTCCTTTTTGGCAATAATATGGTATATGTAGGACAAGCTGAGGTTAGGAAAAATGGGAAAGGTATACATCAAAGAATAGTTGACCATGAGAGTGATAAACATAAAGATTGTTGGGATGAAGTTGTAATTTTCACAAGGAAGGATAACTCGCTTGGTAGAACGGATATTTCGTATTTGGAAAATCGTTTTTATAATAAAGCAATAGAGGCTGGAAGATTTATTGTAAAAAATGGAAACGAACCAACTATCGGGACAGTAACCGAAGAAAAAGAAAGCGAGTTGGAAGAATACATAGATCAGGCAGAACTAGTACTTGGTGCATTAGGGTATAAGGTTTTTGAGTCTCGTGCAAAACAGGAGACCATTACAGAGATAGATTCTATAAATACTGTTACGAGCGTACAAATTCCTGAATTGGTAGAGAATATTGTTGGAGTAGGTGATTTTATACTGCAGTCTATGAAAAATCTTGAATCATCGGGGTATATATTTTCAGATGAGCAAATGCAGGTGTTGTTAAATCCTGTAGAATGCAATAAAAAGGAATTATTTAATTTGCAAAATTCTAATGTTGCATTTTTTAAATTGTACGATCAGGATGAAGACAAACCACATTATATTAATGGAGTGCAACGATATTACACACCAAAGAAAGTTATACTTACCTTTGGTAAATATAAGGTTTTATTAACAAAAGAATGGTATGAAAAATATAATCATCGTGAATTGTTTACAAAGTGGTATATGTCATTGTAATAAGATGATTAAGTTATTATGGGCATTGTCATAGAGACAGTGCCTTTTAGTTTACAAAACAAAACATATGTTCATATAAAATCGTGCGTTCTTAAAGAAAAAAATTGCATACTAAGGAAAAAAAGAGTATACTGTTATTTGTGACAAACGCAACATAAAGGATTTATGTATGAGTTGAGGTATAAAGATGGCGATTAGTTATAAAAAGCTTTGGAAATTATTAATTGACAAAGATATGAAGAAAAAAGACTTGCAGAAATTAGCACATATCAGTTCGGCATCAATTACAAAGTTAGGTAAAAATGAAAATGTTAATACCGAGATTTTGGAAAAAATATGCACGGCATTATCATGCGATGTCAGCGACATAATGGAAATGGTACCGGATAATGATAATTAATGTGTGAATGCAAGAAAGGCGGATAAAATAGTGGCATATAAAATTTACAATGGAGATTGTATTGAAGAAATGAAGAAACTTCATGATAATACAGTTGACTTGGTTGTGACAGATCCCCCATATAATTTGGGGAATTTCATGAAAAATAGAGATACAAATCTTGTGAAGATGCGGGATAATTTTTTTGGTGCAGCCGGTTGGGATGATTTGGAGTTTGCAGATTGGGAAAAGTGTATGGATAATTTTCTTGAACAAGCTGCACGAGTCATGAAAAAAGGTGGCTCAATTATTATATTTATGGCGGTAATTAAAGTAGAAACTGTTATAAGACTTGCAGAAAAGCATGGATTTTATTATAAAACTACAGGTGTCTGGCATAAATTAAATCCAATGCCACGAAATATGAATTTACATTTTGTGAATTCTACGGAGTCTTGGATTTACTTTACCTATAAAACAAGGACAGGTACATTTAATAATGATGGAAAAGTGTTACATGATTTTATTGAGACTGCAGTGACACCTGCCAGCGAGAGAAAATGCGGGAAACATCCTACACAAAAACCAGAGCAATTGATTGATCATTTTGTGAGTACATTATCTAATGAAGAGGATTGTGTGTTAGATCCATTTATGGGTAGTGGAACAACGGGAGTAGTCTGCAATAGAAGAAGACGTAACTTCATTGGAATTGAGCTAAACAAAACATATTTTGAAATGTCAAGAAAAAGGATGGAGGAAGCTTGCGATGAAGCCTAGACTAATGGATTTATTTGCTGGAGTGGGTGGTTTATCTCTCGGTTTTGAAAAGATGGGTTTTGATATTGTTTTTGCTAATGAATTTGACGAGGGGATAGCAAATGCATATAAGGTTAATCATCCTAATACGCAAGTGCTAGTTGCGGACATTACAAAGATTGATTTTGACAAAATTTTTGATAAATATATTGGAAATATTGATATTATAGTTGGGGGACCACCATGCCAAGGATTTTCACAAAAGGGACAAAGAAAAACCATTCATGATGAGAGAAACTTTTTATTTAAGTACTATGTTAAAGCAGTGGAAAAAGTTAAACCTAAATATTTTGTGATGGAGAATGTTCCTAATTTATTAACTGCAGAGAAGGGATACTTTAAGAGAGAAATTATCGAATTATTTAAAAGACTAGGATATGAGATAAAAACAGGGGTTTTGGATGCTGCAGACTATGGTGTACCACAAAATAGGCGTAGGGCAGTTATTATTGGAAAATATCAGTGTAAGGCTCCCGAATTGCCAGCACCAATAGAACAAAAAGTGACTATATGGGATGCAATTAGTGATTTGGCATATCTTGAGTCTGGTGAAGGGGAAGAAGTGCAGGAATATAAAAATTCTCCTGAAAGCTTATATCAGCGTGAAATGAGAAAGGATAGTACTAAACTTTATAACCATATTGCAACTAAGCATTCAAAGGTTGCATTAGAGCGATTGGCAATGATTCCGCCAAATTGTGGAAAAGAAGTGCTTCCTAAAGAGCATTTAACAAAGTCAATATATAGCGGAACATGGACTAGAATGGTAAAGGATGAGGTATCTGTAACAATAACTACAAGATTTGATACTCCATCATCAGGTAAATTCACTCATCCATATTTGAATCGTGCAATAACGGTACGAGAGGCCGCAAGAATCCAATCGTTCCCAGACGATTTTCACTTTGTTGGTACAAAAACTTCCCAAATGAAACAAGTTGGAAATGCTGTACCACCTAACCTAGCAAAGGCCATTGCAAAAGTAATTTTGGATGATATGCGAAAGGAGAATATAGTAGATGGTACGACCAAGTGAAATTGAGCAATACCCAGAGGTGGATCTAAAATTAGGAATTAAATCATCGTTGCCGAATGTAAAAAGTACATTGGCTTTGCTGATTTTAATATGGGTGTCTATGAAAAAAACATCTGAGGTTTTATATTCTAAAGAAGAGGGAAATGAACTAAAGCTTGCGGACGATGTTCAGACAGCTATTTCTGAATATTTAAAACCATATTATGATAGTAATGTTGTTAGTGTAAAAGAAGTAGATAGCTGCATTAATAAAAACCAATTATTAAAATCGCAAATAGAAGCACTTCTTGTTGCGTTTGAATTAGTATGGAAATTGGCAAAAATTCGTTTTGAAGATCAGAGTAAACCTTTTAGTGCAGAGCGAACAGGTGGAATAAGATATAATAAAATAGTAAGCTACACGATTAATATGGATATTATTGGTGTACTGTTTAAATTCAATCGTGAAAATATGGATAAGGTTATTTTAAGTTGGCTAGGATGTAAAATAACAGTGGAACCAGAACACGAGATGAATTTTTGCAAAGTGCTTACTGCTATGTCAGAAAATTCAGTTTATAAGTTGGATGATAATGGTAGAGATATCATATTTAATCAGAATGAATTATACAAAAGTTTAGCAGAAACAGAAAATGTAGATATTAATGGAGATAAAGAAGCTAAGGGTTCTTTGCGTATTTTGAAATCACTCTTGTCTGATGGTATAAATCCGTATCTAAACTATAAAAGTGGAAATGTTAGTATGTCAACAGAAACTGCGGAAGAACTTAATGAATATCAAAAGAGGGTGGAAACATATTTATCACTCTCTGTTGCGAGAATCGCAAAAAATACGGATAATCAGTATTATGCAGATGTGTTTAAGCACAACTTGTTTGGAATACATATTAAACAGGAAAATGATGCCTTATCAGAGGAAAATCCAC
>CAZAUP010000033.1:0-15541 GCA_964488415.1 uncultured Lachnospiraceae bacterium | reverse complement strand
GGATGTATTGAAGAACGGGTTGTAGAGATTGCAAGGTACATAGTGGAGCATAAGGCAACGGTCAGGGAGACGGCGAAGGCGTTTGGGATAAGCAAGAGTACGGTACATAAGGACGTCACCGAACGTTTGCCACGAATTAATAAAACACTTTCAGAGGCTGCCAGAGAGGTGTTGGACATAAACAAATCCGAGCGGCATATCAGGGGAGGAATGGCGACGAGAGAAAAGTATTTACATAAGGAATAGAACACATGAGGAGGTAAAAAGGAGAAAACGGGAGCATTTAGGAACATTGTCTTAAATGCTCTTTTTTGCATTTTTTTCTTGTTTCTCGTTCCCTTTTAGAACGGGATGTGGTATCATATTTTTTATAAGGATGTCGCATGACTTGGACAGAAAAGGCGAGCGAATCGTGCAATGCATGCGGCAGAGTACAGAACAGTGAAAGGAAGGTTCCTATATGGGAAGAGCAACATTTCGTGGCGGTATTCATATGTACGACGGCAAGGATTTGTCGAAGGATAAGCCGACCACGGTTCTTTTGCCGGAAGGTGATACGGTATATCCTATGTCCCAGCATATCGGCGCTCCGGCGAAGCCGGTAGTAGCGGTGGGGGACGAGGTTTTGGTCGGACAAATCATCGGTGAAGCCACCGGTTTTGTTTCAGCACATGTCATTAGTTCCGTTTCAGGTAAAGTAAAAGCGATTGAAAAACGCCTGATGGTAAACGGTGCTATGTGTGAATCTGTCGTAGTGGAGAATGATGGACAGTTTAAAACGATAGAGGGCTTTGGGGCAAAGAGAGATTATACGAAGCTTTCAAAGGAGGAGATCAGACAGTATGTAAAGGCTGCCGGCATTGTTGGCATGGGCGGTGCAGGCTTCCCGACACATGTGAAGCTGACACCGAAAAGGGATGATGCCATTGATTATGTCATTGTAAACGGTGCTGAGTGTGAGCCATATCTGACCTCTGACTATCGTATGATGCTAGAAGAAAGTGAAAAGCTTGTGGCCGGTCTTAAGATTATGCTGCAGCTGTTCGAGAAGGCGCAGGGCGTGATACTGATTGAGGACAATAAGCCGGCCGCCATCGAAAAGCTTTCTGCGCTGGTGAAGGGCGAACCGCGGATTACGGTAAAGGCAGCAAAGACGAAGTACCCGCAGGGTGCAGAACGTCAGATTATTCATGTTGCTACCGGAAGAAGGATTAATTCCTCTATGCTCCCGGCTGACGCGGGCTGTGTGGTAGATAATGTCGATACGGTTATTTCGATTTATATGGCTGTGGCAGAATCCACACCGCTCATTCGCCGTATCATTACGGTGACCGGCGATGCAGTGGCGGATCCGCGTAATTTTTCTGTGCGGACCGGTACTGCCTATTCCGAGTTGATTGCGGCAGCAGGTGGTTTTACGGTAACACCGGAGAAGGTAATCTCCGGCGGTCCGATGATGGGAATGGCCTTGTTTGATTTAGAGCTTCCGGTGACGAAGACCTCCTCGGCGCTGCTGGCCTTTGCAAAGGATGTGGCGGCAACCATGCCGACAAGTCCGTGTATCCGTTGCGGCAGATGTGTTTCGGTATGTCCAAGCCGATTGGTGCCGCAAAGACTCATGGAGCAGGCAGAGCATTTTGACAATGAGGGCTTCTTGGGACTGGACGGCATGGAGTGTTACGAATGTGGCACCTGTACGTATGTCTGTCCGGCCGGCAGGTATCTGACACAGGCATTTAAGCAGACAAGACGCAGTATTTTGGATGAACGAAGGAAAAAGTAAGGAGGGGCAAGGATGAAGAATAAATTTAATGTGTCGGCTTCTCCGCATATCAGAGGAAAAGATACGACGGCAACGATTATGCGTGACGTAATGCTTGCACTGACACCGGCGGCGTTGTTTGGTGTTTATCAGTTCGGTCTGCGCGCTTTGGTAATTTTGGTGTTATCCGTTACATCCTGTGTGCTTTCCGAGTACATATATAAAAAGCTTATGAAGCTTCCAAACGGCGGCTACGAGTGCAGTGCCATGGTAACAGGTCTGCTGCTTGGTATGAATCTTTCCGCAAATGTACCGTATTGGATTCCGATTCTTGGCGGAGTGTTTGCTATTGTGGTAGTAAAGATGCTCTTTGGTGGTCTCGGACAGAATTTCATGAATCCGGCACTTGCGGCAAGGTGTTTTTTATTGATTTCTGCGGGGCGTGCCATGACGGATTTTGCCATAGAAAAGGTGGAGGCTGGTAATGCGGCACAGCTGGTATTTTCCGGTGCAGCTGGTATTGACGGACTTTCCTCTGCGACACCGCTTGCGGCAATTAAGGCGGGGGAGAGTGCGAGCCTGTTTGATATGTTTTTTGGCTTTACCGGCGGCACCATTGGAGAGACCAGTGCGTTTTTGATTTTAATCGGTGGTATCTATATGCTGGTGCGCCGTGTTATTTCCATCCGTATTCCGGCGGCTTATATTTTAAGCTTTGTTGTATTTATGGGACTATGCGGCGGTCACGGCTTTGATGCAGAATATCTTGCAATGCAGGTGTGCGGCGGCGGTCTGCTGATTGGGGCTTTCTTTATGGCAACAGATTATGTTACCTCCCCGATTACGCCGGCGGGTAAGATTCTGTTCGGTATTTTCCTTGGTATCCTGACCGGTATTTTCCGTGTGTACGGCGGATCCGCAGAGGGTGTTTCCTATGCGATTATTACCGGCAATATTTTAGTTCCGTTAATTGAAAAGGTGACCCTTCCGAAATCCTTTGGGAAAGGAGGAAAAGCCAATGTCTAAAAATAAAAACGAAGGCAGCGTTAGTTCGATTGCAAAGGACACGATGGCGTTAGTTCTGATTACACTGGTGGCAGCACTGCTTCTCGGCTTTGTGCGTGAGCTTACGGCGGGACCGATTGCAAAACGCACGGAGGAGGATAAGCAGAAGGCTTATCTGGCAGTGTTTGAGGCTGCCTCCTCTGTAGTGGAGTCAAAGGATGATGCAGCACTTGCGGAGACGCTTGCAAAGGCTTCTGAGATTCTGACAGAGCAGTACAGTGCTGCGGTGACGATTGATGAAGCCTGCATTGCAACGGATGCTTCCGGTAACGTGGCGGGCTATATCATTACCGTAACCGACAAGAAAGGCTATGGTGGTGCGATTCAGATGGTATTCGGCTATGCACTGGATGGTATGGTAACCGGACTGGAGTTCCTTTCTTTGAGTGAAACAGCGGGCTTTGGTCTGGAGGCGGAAAAGGATCCGGAGTGGCGTAAGCAGTTTTACGGAACTCCGGTGGAAATGTTTTTGGTAACGAAGAGTGGTGCGGCAGCGGAGAGTGAAATTGATGCATTAAGCGGTGCTACGATTACCTCGAAGGCAGTAACCGAAGGCATTAACGGAGGCCTGTTGTTTGCGCGGTATCTGGCTGAGCATGGAATCGGAGGTGCACAATGAAAAAGTGTTTGAAACCGTTAATTAACGGCCTGTTTAAAGAGAATCCGACCTTTGTTTTGATGCTTGGCATGTGCCCGACGCTGGCGACGACGACCTCGGCGACGAATGCAATCGGCATGGGTCTGACGACTACGGTGGTGTTGGTGCTGTCCAATATTTTGATTTCCGCATTGCGCAAGGTTATTCCGGATAAGGTGCGTATTCCGGCATATATTGTTGTGATTGCATCCTTTGTAACGATTGTAGAGTTTTTGTTAAAGGCGTATTTACCGGGGCTGAACGAATCTCTTGGAATTTATATTCCGCTGATTGTCGTAAACTGTATTATTTTAGGTCGCGCAGAAGCCTTTGCCTCTAAAAATCCGGTACTTCCGTCTGCTTTTGACGGTATCGGCATGGGGCTTGGTTTTACGCTCGGTCTTACCTGTATCGGTGTATTTCGTGAGCTTCTCGGTGCCGGAGAGGTATTTGGCTTTCGGGTAATGCCGGAGGCGTATGAGCCGCTTGCCATATTTGTTATGGCACCGGGTGCATTCTTCGTACTGGCAATGCTGACGGCACTACAGAATAAGCTTAAGCTAAAATCGGCTACAAATGTACCGGGCGGTATGGATAAGCTGGCATGCGGCGGCAATTGTGCATCCTGTAACGGCAGAACCTGTGCGGCAAACCACACAGTGCTGGAGCAGACAAAGGCGGCAGAAGCAGAGACGGCAAGAGCTATAGCGGCAGAGAAAGTAAACGAAAAGGAGGAGGCATAGCATGAAGGAGTTGTTGTTAATTGCGGTGAGCTCAGCACTCATTAATAATGTGGTACTCAGCCAGTTCCTCGGCTTGTGCCCGTTCCTTGGTGTTTCAAAAAAGATTAAGACGGCAGCTGGTATGGGAGCGGCAGTTATCTTCGTAATTACGATTGCTTCGGCGGTGACCTCACTGATTTATGACGGAATTCTGCTAAAGCTTGATTTGGATTACATGAAGACGATTGTGTTTATTCTTGTGATTGCGGCACTGGTGCAGCTGGTAGAGATGGTGTTAAAGAAAATCAGTCCGGCACTGTATTCGGCGCTTGGTGTGTATTTACCGTTAATTACGACTAATTGTGCGGTACTTGGTATTGCATTGACCAATGTACAGAACGGTTATGATTTGTTGACCGGCGTGGTAAACGGTTTTGCAACTGCAGCAGGCTTTGCAATTTCTATTGTAATTTTGGCGGGAATTCGTGAACGTATGGAGCATTCCGATATTCCAAAGGCATTTAGGGGAATGCCGATTGTATTGATTGCGGCTGGTTTGATGGCAATTGCTTTCAGTGGCTTTGCCGGTTTACAGATTGGAGGCTGATAACATGGTAAATCGAATGGTGCAATCTCTTTTTGAGACGGGAGGCTGTGTACCTGCGGCAGCAATCGATTTCAGGGCGATTGGTATCGCGGCGGCTGTAGTCGGCATTGTCGGCTTATTCATCGGTATTTTGCTTGGCGTGGCAGGAAAGTTTTTGTCGGTTCCTGTAGATGAAAGGGAAGTAGCGGTACGAGAGCTTCTTCCGGGCAATAACTGCGGCGGCTGCGGGTTTCCGGGCTGCGACGGTTTGGCAAAGGCTATTGCAAACGGTGAGGCACCGGTGGGGCAGTGCCCGGTGGCATCTGCGGATGCCAAGACACAGATAGCAGAGCTGATGGGGCAGACGTTGAAGGAAGACGTAAAGCAGGTTGCTTTTGTTGCATGCTCCGGAACCTGTGAAAAAACGGAGTATAAGTATAATTATTACGGAATCCATGATTGCAGAAAGCTGGCACTGATTCCGGGGCATGGTGAAAAAAAGTGTGAATTTGGTTGTATGGGCTACGGTAGCTGTGTAAAGGAATGTCAGTTTGATGCCATTCATATTATAAACGGTGTGGCAGTAGTGGACAAGGATGCCTGTGTGGCATGCGGAAAGTGTATCAGGGTCTGTCCGAATGGTCTGATTTCCCTGATTCCGTATGCGGCGAGAGCTGCGGTTGCATGCAATTCAAGGGAAAAGGGAAAGGCAGTAAAGGAGGCCTGTGCAGCAGGCTGTGCAGGCTGTACCCTTTGTGCAAGGGTGTGTGAAGCCGGTGCCATCACAATGGAAAATAATCTTCCGCATATTGATTACGAGAAATGTAACGGATGCGGGAAGTGCGCAGAAAAGTGTGTACAGAAAAGCATTGTTCTGCACTAGACAAGGCGGAGTGAATTATGAAATTTCTTCATTGCGGTGATTTGCATCTGGATTCGGCACTGAGTGCGAATCTGGAAGGCGAAAAGAAAAAACAAAGAAAAAGCGAGCTACTTCTTAGCTTTGTCAGCATGGTTGAATATGCTGCGAAGCAGGGGGCTGCTGCGGTTTTAATTGCCGGTGATTTTTTCGACGGCAGACATGTGACAAAGCGGACGCAGAATATGGTGAAGGAGACCGTTCTGCGTTTCCCTTTGCTTGATTTTTTATATTTACGGGGGAACCATGACAGTGAGAATTTTCTTGCGGAATGGGAAGAACGACCGGACAATTTGAAGCTGTTCGGAAACGAGTGGACCTATTATCGGTATGAGGATGTCGTTATTGCGGGGGTGGAATTTGACGGCTGTAACGGAGCAGCCCTGTATGATTCTCTTTTGCTGAACCGGAATGATTGTAATCTGGTGATGCTGCACGGGCAAACGGAAAAATATCGTTCCGCGGATAAGGCGGAGACAATACAGCTCTCGGCATTAAAAAATAAAAATATTGATTACCTGGCATTGGGACATATTCATTCCTACCGTTGCGAGGCATTGGATGCCAGAGGGGTATGGTGTTACTGCGGCTGTCCGGAGGGGCGCGGCTTTGATGAATGCGGAGAGAAGGGCTTCGTATGGCTTGAAATAGAGAACCGGAAGGTGAACCATACCTTTATCCCGTTTTGTGCTCGCACGGTGCATGAGATTTTTGTGGATATCACCGGAAAAGAGAATACTACAGTTGTAGAATCAGCGATGCGGGAGGCACTCTCCGAAATAGAGGAAAAGGATTTGGTAAAGGTGACGCTGACCGGAAAGGTGAGTCTTGCGGCAGAAAGGGATCTTTCGTATTTAGCAAGACGTTTTTCGGATGGATTTTTTGCATTTAAATTGAACGACCGGGAGGTGGGGCTTTCCGTTTGTCCGGAGGATTATGAAAATGATATTTCCCTGCGGGGGGAGTTTATCCGTTTGGTGATGGAGGGAGACTATTCGGATGAGGAAAAAAGGATGATTTTGGAAATTGGCGTGCGCGCACTTGCGGGGGAGGAGGCGGAGGCATGCTTTTAAAGCGTTGTTATATCAGTAATTTTGGAAAGCTTCAGGATTTTTCCTATGATTTTGCAGAAGGTCTTAACATCATCTGTGAAGAGAACGGGTGGGGGAAAAGTACCTTTGCTGCATTTCTCCGCGCCATGCTTTATGGGATGCCTCAGGCGGGAAGCCGGACGAAGCTGGCAGAGGCAGAGCGTCGAAGGTTTAAGCCATGGCAGGGAGGAGAAACCGGCGGTTATCTGGTTTTTGAGGTGAACGGAAAGACATATAAGGCGGAGCGCACATTTGGGGCAAAGGAAGCGGAGGATACCTTTCGCTTAATTGACCTTTCTACGAATCTGGTGTCCTTGGATTTTTCGCCGGAGCTTGGGAAGGAGCTGTTTGGCTTAGATAAGGAGGCGTATTCCAGAACGACGTACCTTCCGCAGAATAGGATTTTTGACGGTGGCATGAACGAAAGCATCGGAAGAAAGCTGGGACGTATGGCAGAGGGGGACGAGGAAAGCGGAAATTTCGAGAAAGCCTATGGTGCATTGGATGAGCTGCGCAAAAAATATATTCCGGACCGGCAAAGGGATGAAAAAGGGTATGTGGCGGAGCTTACCAGACGGATTTCGGAGACAGAGGCTTTACTGGAAAGCTGCCACAGGAAAGAGGAAAATGCAAAGCCGTGGCGGGAAAGGGAAAGAGCTGCGGCAGAGAAGAGAAGAAGCTGCAGCGAGGAGCTGCAAGAATGCCGTGCGGAACTGGAGGCTGCGGCCGGTTACGAGGCTGCGGTTGCAAAAAAGAAGCATTACGATGAGCTTTGCCGGCAGGAGGAAAAGCTAAAACGGCAAAAAGAAGAAATTGAAAGTCTGTTTTTGGGTGAGGTACCGGAGGCAGAGCTGCTTCGCATAAGCAGAGCTGAGGCAGAGGAGGCAGCGGCATTATCAGGGGAGCTACGTATCTGTCGATTGTCAGAGGAAGAAGAACATAGCTTTTTTAGTTTGCAGCAAAGCTTCCTGGCGGGAGTACCGGATATCGGAAACCTGCAGGAGGATATTCGCAGTGTATGCGAATTAGAAGAAAAGAACGCAGAGGCAGAACTTTTCTGTGCGCAGGCACAAAAGCTTGCAGAAGAGGAAAAAAAGGCAGCAAAACGTCTGTTTGCGGCATTTCTTTTATCAATGGTTCTATTGCTTGCGGGTGGCGGCTCAACGCTTTATTGGAAGATTTGTGGCGGTCTGACGGCGGCAGGTGGTTGCTGTCTGTTGGCAGCCGGAGTCTGCAAGCGAAAAAAAGCAAAGCGTGAGGAGGAAAAAAGGAAGCAGTGGCGGGCGGCAATTTTAGACAATCAGGAGTGGGAAAGGGAGTTGCTTTGCCGTTACGGACTGCCCGATGGCTCCGAAGGAATCGAAGCATTGAAACGGCTGGCAGAGAATGCCGGAGCGTATATCGGACTGTCTGAGAAGAGGAAGCATTATGAGCTGCTTTCCAAGCGGAAGCAGGAGCTTCTTGCCGGAAGCAGGGAGCTGCTTTCCCGTTACCGTCTGGATGTAAATGATATCAGCGGTGGTTTGTATTTGCTGGAACAGCGTCGGAGAGATTTTTTTCATTTTTCCGAAGAGCTTGCAGAAGCAGTAAAAAAACGGGAACAATTTGAAGGTGACAATCCGTCGGAAATGTTTTTAGGGCTCATACAGCCGAAAGAAAGCTATGTCGTATTGCAGCAGAGGGAACGTGAGCTGATGGCACGGATGGCATGCTTTGAGGAGGAGGAAAAGGATTGCCGCGACCGCGCAGAAGTGTTCGAGGAAAGTGCAGAAGCTGCCGGCGAGTTGAGCGAAAGTCTTGCGTCGCTGAGAGAGGAGCTTGCGGGAAGGAAGAAGGAACACTTTTGGGTAACGGAAACCATGAAATGCTTAAAGAATGCAAAGGAGCAGTTCTCTTCCCGTTATATGAGCGGCTTGCAAAAAAGCTTTCACAGATATATTTCCCTGCTCGGCGAAGAGGGACTCAGGAAAACCACCGGAGGACGTTTTGAGGGAGTAGAGGCGGATATTAATTTACAGGTACAGGTGTCGGCTTACGGGAAAGGGAAAGAGCTTGGGTATTTCAGTACGGGGCTGCAGGATTTAATCGGGCTTTGTATGCGCTTTTCTCTGGTGGATACATTGTTTGAGAATGAGGAGCCGTTTTTGATTTTGGATGATCCGTTTGTAAATCTGGATGAGGAGAAACTGAAAAATGCACTGGCTTTTTTACATAAAGCGGGTGAAAAATATCAAATTTTATATTTTGTTTGTCATGGCAGCAGAGTTTAGAGGAGGGATATACGGTGGATAAGGAAAAAGAAACATGGCGCATTTTGTGTATCCTGTTATTTTTGGCATATCTTTTGCTACTGGCATATCTTCTTTTCTTCAGCAGCACTTACGGCAGAACGGCGGAGATGGGCTATCGCTATAATCTTACACCGTTTTTGGAAATTCGCAGAGGTCTTGAAAATATTAATACGGTAGGGTACTATTATGTATTGGTAAATGTTGCCGGGAACATTGCGGCGTTCATGCCTTTTGGTTTTTTGCTGCCGCTCATTACAGAGAAAAGGATAAATTGCGGAAAGGTCTTGGTATATGGTTTTTTATTGAGTCTGACGGCAGAATCGCTTCAGCTGGTGTCAAAGACCGGAGCTTTTGATGTAGATGATTTGATTTTGAATACGGTCGGCAGTATTTTGGGATACTGGTGCTGTTATCTGTTGCCTGGAAGGAGGAGAAAACGAGAATGATGGAGCCGTTATTTCGTCGTGGAGGACGGGATGGAATGCATTTTCACAGCAAAAGGCGCTCGAAAAAAGGAATGGCTGGTTTTTGCCTGGCACTTCTTTGTGCACTTGTTTTTTTGAGCCTTTGTATCGTATCGGCGACGCAAAAGGGCAGTGCTGGCGAAATGGTAGGAATTATCGGTCTGGTGCTTGCTGCGGTTTCCGGAGCTGCGTTTTGGCTTTCCCTGCAGGGGCTTAAAGAACGGGATGTGTACACAAAACTTCCCCTTGCCGGGCTGCTGCTCGCAGGAGCGGTATTTATTGTATTGTTTTGCCTGTATGTGATCGGTATCGGGTTGTAGCACAGGCAGAAAGGATGGAATGATGGAAAACTGGAAGGAAGTGTGGGAGACCTTGGAAGAGACAAGGGAGCGCGAGCAGCTGTGCAGGGAACGGCTGATGGCACTGCTTGGCGAAGCATCGGTGCCGGAAAAATACAGGACCTATTTTAAAACGCAGGCAAGGAAGCTTCTTTTGATTTTTGAATATGCTAAAAAGGTGGAGACGGGAGAGCTCAGGCTGCTTTCCGCAGAAGCCTGCGGGGCATTGTTTGACGAGCTGTATCGGGAGCTTTTACCGGAGGGCTATGCCGAAAGCTTTTCCAATCCGGTGTATGCGGTAAAATGCTTTGGAAAGAAATACGGACGGCTGCTTACTTATGTGGCGGCAAAAATCAACAATCAGATCTTTTATGCGGCAGAAAAAAATAGCCTGGCAGTTGTGATGATGGCGGAGCTTTTTATTGAGCTTTATAATTATTTTGAAGAGTTTCATGAGTACACCTTTAAGGAATGCCGTTTGGCACTGTATTCGTTTGAAACAGACAATGCGGAGCTGTTTGCGGCATGGCGTGTAAGAGAGCAGTTTGATCCGGCGTATACGTTTGCAAAGGATATTATTATGGAAGCGGACGGTTCGGATTTGCGTTATCTGTACCGGTATGGAGAGTATATTACAAAAAACGAGTTAGAGGTGGCTGACTTTCTGAACCGGATGAGTGGTGAGAAGATAAAGGCGGCAGCGGAAAATGTGGTAGAAGGATATCTTCGCGGCTTTGAAGTGATGCGTGTGCCTCTTGCAAAGGGACAGACTGTGGGACTTCGTTATGCAATCGGATTTGAACGGATTATGAAGGAGGTAATCCGCCTGCTGGAGAAGGAAGGGCTGTCGGTGACGGCAGTACGCACACCTGCGGGCGGGCGACATGCCAGAAAGGCCGGCTACACCGTAACCAATGTGAATTTACAGTATGATTATGACCACCGTAATGATGAGGGTCTGCTTGCGGATAAACAGTGGTATGTGAGAAAAGAAAACGCATTCCGTCATGTGTATGGGGAACATGAGGGTCTGCTTTCGCTGTATGCAGGACCGCTGGTACAGGAAACCTTTGGAGAACGTCTGCCGCTGCCGGAAAATACAGAGGAAGCGATTTTACTGGATAAACGACAGCAAAGGTTAAAGGTGGAAGCATCCGGAAGAATGGGAGAGCTGGTGGAGCAGTATATTCCATCCGACCGGACCTCTTTTACGATTGTGGCGTATCCGCTTCCGTCCATTGGAGCACGGTTTGCAGAAATTTTTGAGGAAACTCTGAGACTGAATCAATTAGATAATGAAGTATACCGTGAGGTGCAGCAATGCATGATAGATGCACTGGATCAGGCAGAGGCGGTGCGTGTTCTCGGGAAAGACGGGAATCGCACGGATATTACGGTGCGGCTTTGGAGACTGAAAAATCCGGAAAAGGAAACAATTTTTGAAAATTGTACGGCAGATGTTAATATTCCGGCGGGTGAGGTGTTTACTTCCCCGGTGCTTGCCGGTACGGACGGTATTTTGCATGTAAGCAGTGTATTTCTCGGCAGCACGGAATACAAGAATCTGGAGCTTGTATTTAAGGATGGAAGGACCGTTGGGTATTCCTGTGAGAACTATGCAACAAAGGAGGAGAACGAGAAATTTATAAAAGAAAATCTTCTCAAAAACCATGAGTGGCTGCCGCTTGGAGAGTTTGCCATCGGTACGAATACCGTCGCGTATAGGATGGGACGCAGGTTTGGAATTACAGAGGTGCTTCCGATTCTGATTGCGGAAAAAACCGGTCCGCATTTTGCAGTAGGTGATACCTGTTATTCCCACAGTGAGGAGCACAAAGTATACAATCCGGACGGAAAGGAAATTGTGGCAAGAGAAAATGAATGCTCTGCACTCCGGAGTACGGAACCGGAGAAGGCATATTTCCACTGCCATACAGACATTACTGTACCGTATGACGAGCTTGGAGAGATTACTGCGCTTTGCGAGAATGGAAGGGAAATAACGGTGCTTCGTGACGGACGTTTTGCGCTTCCGGGGACAGAGCTGTTAAATGATGCCCTGGAGGAGAAATAGTTTGAACGGCTGTTGCATTTTTGAAACTGGTATGATACGATAGGAAAAAGAAAAAACGAAAAGGAAGGATAATGCATATGGCACAGGTTGGTATTGTAATGGGCAGTGATTCCGATTTACCGGTAATGAGTAAGGCTGCACAGATGTTGGATAAGTTTGGGATTTCTTACGAGGTAACGGTAATTTCCGCGCATCGTATGCCGGATACCTTTTTTGATTATGCAAAGACGGCAAAGGACAAGGGCTTTAAAGTGATTATTGCAGGCGCAGGCGGTGCGGCACATCTTCCGGGAATGTGTGCCGCAATTTTCCCGCTTCCGGTCATTGGTGTTCCGATTCACACAAAGACACTGAGCGGAGTGGATTCCCTGTACTCTATTGTGCAGATGCCGTCCGGTATTCCGGTGGCAACCGTAGCAATTGACGGCGCACAGAATGCAGGCATTCTTGCTGCGAAGATGCTGGCTGTTTCGGATGATACCCTGTTAGCCAAGCTTGAGGCATACAAGGCTGAATTAAAGGCCGGTGTAGAAAAGAAAAAGGAAAAAATCGAAACCGTTGGTTACGAGACTTATCTGGAGGAAATGTAATTCATCTGGGGAATCGTACATGGGAAGAGCTCCACAGTGCATAAGATGAAGTAATAAAGCACTGTGGGGCTTTTTATGCTGAAGCGCAGAATAATACGAGGGGGAACGCTGGCAATGGCACTGCTGTCTGCCAATTTGCTTGTGTCCTGGGAAGTAAAAAAAGAGGCAGGGGGGATGACGGAAACAGAGCCGGAATGGCTGCTGGAAAATGTATTGGCAGAGAATGCCGCAAAAGAGACTTATCCGTATTTATATGCTTCTGGAGCTGTAACAGAAAAGGAACTGCCGGAAAAGGTTGTGTTTTTAACCTTTGACGATGGACCAAGCCGGAATACGATAAAAATTCTGGATACCCTGGCTGAGTATAATGCGAAAGCAACCTTTTTTGTAATCGGACAAAATCTGACGGAGGACGGTATTGAAATTGCAAAGAGGGCGTTAGCAGAAGGGCATATGCTGGGGATGCATACGGAGACACATCGGTATGATGAAATATATGATTCGGTGGATTCCTTTTTAACGGATTATGACAAACTGGCGAATCGATTTGTGGAAGCATTCGGAGAATGTCCGGCAATTTTCCGGTTTCCGGGTGGGAGCTACAGTGCATACATCAATCCGATTCGGAAGGAGCTGCAACAGGAAATGGAACGGCGGGGATTTCTGGGGTATGACTGGACAACAAGCGGAGAAGACTCTGTGGGCACACCGACAGCTGCATCTATAAAGAAAAATATTTTTGATATGCTGTATTCCTGTGAGGAACCTATTATTCTGCTGCATGATTCCCCATGTAGTAATCTGACGGCGGAGGTTTTGCCGGATATTTTGAAACGGCTTACAGAGGAAGGCTATACGTTCATGACCTTGCAGTACCGGAAGCCGTATCAGTTTCCCTGGTAGAATATTTTGAAAATAAAGAAAATAAAAAAAATTCAAAGCGGTATTGACAACCTGTCTTTTGTGCAAACTGTACAAAAGCGTATCGGAGGAAAAGAAATTGCAGAGCTTGCAGAAAAGCAGCCTGTGGAAAAAAATCAAAGTTATCCCCAAAGAAAAAGTAAAAAAAGGTGCGGGAAACATAGTTATGCACGAAGTTATCCACAATATGCACAGAAAATTACCACAAGTGTGGTATAGGAAAACCTTTGTCAAGGTCGAAAATTTGTTTTGGGATTTGTGATAAAATCACAAAAAAACCGGAAAAGGAAAGTGCATCTGCACAGAATGACATTTTTGGACAAAAGGAAAAGCATTCAAAAAATTTCCAGTTAATAAGGAATTGGTGAAGAAAGAGATATAGTATTGAAAAAATGATAAAAATAAACGAACAATATTATATTTTTTATTGAAGTTGTACTTGTAATTTTCGCAGGTCTATGCTATAATATACTCAAGAGGCAGGGATAGAGAAGGAGCTGCTTCCTTTCTGTAAGACAGAGCAATTAACAGGAAAAGGAGCTGAGTTATTATGAATTATACGGTTAGCGGAAAAAACATTGAGGTTACAACGGGCCTGAAGGATGCAGTGATTGATAAACTGTCAAAGCTGGAGCGCTATTTTGCTCCGGATACGGAGGTCAATGTTACGTTAAGTGTGGAGAAGGACAGACAGCGTATTGAAGTTACCATTCCGATTAAAGGAACGATTATCCGTGCCGAGCAGGTTACACCGGATATGTATGCGTCCATAGATTTGGTTGAAGCAATTCTGGAGCGTCAGCTCAGAAAGTACAAGAATAAGCTGGTAGATCAGAAACAGTCGGCAATGGCACTCAGCCAGGTGTTTTTGGAGGAAGAAACCGGCGCGGAGGATGAGATACGGATTGTTCGTTCCAAGCGGTTTGCCATCAAGCCGATGGATGTGGAAGAGGCTTGTGTACAGATGGAGCTTCTTGGACATGATTTCTTCGTGTTCCGTAATGCAGAAACGGATGAAGTGAATGTAGTGTATAGGCGTAAAGGCAATACTTACGGCTTGATTGAACCGGAGTATTGATTTCCCGCGGCACCAGGCCGCACCGTTCCCCTTCTTTAAGTAGACCGCCGCGTGGTGAAAGCCACGCGGCGGTTTCATATGTAAATAATTTGTAAATAAACGGTGGCAAAGCGGAAAAAAGGTTGAATTAATCAGGAAGGAATGGTACAATAGATTATTATGGAGTTTATGTAGACTCATGTATAAAATAGAAGCTATGGTCAGGAGAAATCAAATGGGATTAGTACAGAAAATTTTCGGAACACACAGCGAAAGAGAAGTAAAGTTAATTCGGCCGATTTTGGAAAAAATAAACAAGTTAGAAGAGACGGTTTCGGTTTTGTCCGATGAGGCACTTGCAGCAAAGACGATAGAGTTCAAGGGACGTTTGGCGAAGGGGGAGACGAAGGAAGAGCTTATGCCGGAGGCCTATGCCGTAGTGCGTGAGGCGACCAAGCGTGTCCTCGGACAGCGCCATTATGATGTGCAGATTCTTGGTGGTATTATTTTGCATCAGGGTCGTATTGTAGAGATGCGCACCGGTGAGGGTAAGACCCAGACGGAGCTTTTGCCGGCATATCTGAATGCACTGGATGGAGAAGGTGTACACATCGTTACCGTAAACGATTACCTCGCAAAGCGAGACTCTGAGTGGATGGGACAGGTTTTCCGCTTTCTCGGTCTTACGGTAGGCTGTATTTTATGTAATATGGAAAATGATGCCCGCAGAGAGGCGTATGCCTGTGATATTACCTACGGCACCAATAATGAGTTTGGCTTTGACTATCTGCGTGATAACATGGTAATTTATAAAGAGCAGCTTGTAATGCGCGGATTGCATTTTGCCATTATCGATGAGGTGGATTCCGTATTAATTGATGAGGCGCGTACACCGCTTATTATTTCCGGACAGAGCGGAAAGTCTACCAGCCTCTATCAGGCATGTGATATTTTGGCAAGACAGCTGGTTAAGGGAACGGAAAAGGAGCTTTCCAAGATGGACCTTCTGATGGGGGAGGATGTA
>CAZAUP010000032.1:10299-15994 GCA_964488415.1 uncultured Lachnospiraceae bacterium | reverse complement strand
AACATCGCATATAAGCTCGCTGCCATCTTCTAAGGTAAGGGTAATCTGGTCAGTGCTATCCTCGTAAAGTCTGGAATCTTCGTTCATGGTGTACTCCTTTCTGTTGCGGAGGCGTATGGCTTCCACGTTAAAAACAGTATAACAGAGAATGAAAAAAATGAAAAGGGGAAAGAGCAGGGAACTTGCTATTTTTTTTGACCCATGGTATAATCTAATCAATCGATTGTTCTTTGTAAAGAGAGGTGGTTTCATGCGCGTGCGCAATGAAGAGCGGTATCTGAATAAAAAAACAGAGCTGATGGAGAAATGCTATGAATGCTATGCTGAAAACGGTTTGAGCGGTGTTGGCATACGGATGTTGGCAAAAGCCTGCGGGTGCAATTCGGCGGTGCTGTATACTTATTTTAAGGATTTGGATGATTTGATTGTCCAGTCTACGGAATATTGTATGTCTAAGGTAGAGGAAGATTTTATGGCGAAAGCACCGGTTAGTGCAGAGGATGTAATGCGGTTTATTGACGAAGTCCCTTACTGGACGGCAAGAACGCATGGAAAGAAGTATCGCCTGATGTATCAGGTATATACGCATCCCAAATACATCGGGTACGGAAAGAAATTTTTTGAGGGAGTAAACCGGCGTTATACGGAATACGCAAAGCAATTGGAAGGGAAAATAGGGATTCCTTACACGGTTACAACACCGCTTATTTTCATTTTTGTACGCGCCTGTGTACATTTTGCTTTGTTTGAAGATGAATATTATCTTAAAACACAAATGGATGTGTTAAAACAGGGAGTTCTTATGTTTATCGAAAAATATCACCTGCAAAATGAGCGGAAACAAGAAAAGAAAGGAGTTTGATTTATGGATAAGCGGATTGAGTATACACAGACAATATGGGAGATTACGAAGCTGCTGCAGGAGGCAGAGTCGTTAGAGGAGGCATTAAGAACCAGCCTTGGAAAAGTAGTTGCTACTGTCGGTGCAGAAGCCGGCACCATCTGGTTTTATAATGCAAGGGGAGACGGACGTATTTATCCGTCCTTTTGGATTGGCAGTGCCAATTTGTCCGGATTAAGTCTGGTACGCGGAGAGGGAATTGCAGGTGCAGTGGTAGAAAGCGGCAAGGTTTTAGTGATAAAGGATTGCCAAAAGGACGAACGCTGGGCCGGACGCTTTGATGAAGCCACAGGCTTTGTCACAAAAAGTATGGTCTGTGTTCCTTTGGTTAACCGATATGAAACCATCGGATGTATTCAGATTATCAACAAAAAGGATGGCAGCCTTTACGGTGATGAGGATGTGAAGATTTGTGAAAATCTTGCAATGCTGACAGCAATTGCCGTGGATGGGCGAGGGTTAAATCTCGGAATCCCGGAAGAAAAGCCGGTCATTATTTCGTTGCAGAATGTCACGAAAACTTACGGAGAAGGTGAAACGAAGGTACAGGTTTTAAAGGGGGTAAATTTAGATATTCGGGAAGGCGAATTTCTTGTTATCCTGGGAGAATCCGGTTGTGGAAAGTCTACACTGCTAAATATTGTCGGCGGTATGGACCGGCTGACAGGAGGAACCTTTCTGTTTGATGGAAAGGATTATTCTCAGGCGGACGAAAAGACGCTCACCATGTATCGCAGGAACTCGGTAGGTTTCATTTTTCAGGCATATAATCTTATGCCGACACTGACGGCAAGTGAAAATCTGGAATTTATCGGGGAGTTATGTGAGAATCCGATGGATCCGATGGAAGCGTTAAGCAGTGTGGGTCTGGCACAGAGAAAGGATAATTATCCGGCACAGATGTCCGGTGGTCAGCAGCAGCGTGTTTCCATTGCGAGAGCACTGGTAAAGCATCCGCGGATTATTCTTGCGGATGAACCTACAGCAGCGTTGGATTATGAAACGAGTATTGAAGTGCTGACCGTACTGGAAAATGTAATTCATAAAGGGGCTACACTGCTTATGGTAACTCATAATGAGGAAATTGCGAAAATGGCAAACAGAGTAATCCGGATGAAGGGCGGTGTGGTGGCTGAGGTAACGGTAAACCATCATCCTGCAAGTGCAAAGGAGCTGGTATGGTAATGAAAAAAACACAAAATAAGCATCTGTTCAGAACCATCAGGAAAAATGCAGTGTCTTTTTTTGCAGTAGCGTTTATTGCAGCGACAAGTATCGCGATTTTTCTTGGAATTCAAGAGGCGGCTACGAGTATTTTAAACGGTGCGGAAAGGAATTTTAAAGAGCAAAAGCTGGCTACATGGGAAATTACCTGCCGGAACGGCATTACGAAAGAGGATATGGCTGCTGTTGCAGCATGGGAAAATGTAGATATTGCAGAAGGCGGTTATAAAGCAATGGTATTTATGGACGGTGAAACAGAGAAAATTATGGTTCATGCCATTTCTTTATGTGAAACACTGAATCTTCCGGTTGTTTTAGAAGGAACCCTGCCGTTGACTGAAAATGAAGTGGCGATTGAGCAGATTTTTGCGGAAGGGCAGGATTTGAAGGTAGGGGATACGCTGAAGCTTTTGCATGACGGAAGCTTGCGGGAGGAGGAGTTTCAAATTACTGCGATTATCAATACGCCTTCCTATAATTGTGCATATGTGCAGGATTCCCGTGGAAGGGGAGAAGCAGGCTTTGGCTCGGCAGAGTATTACATAGGACTTCCAGTAATGGCATTTAATACCGAATATTACAGTAACTGTTACTCGGTTGCATATCTGCTGAATGAAGAGTTAAATCAGATTGATTTTTACGATTCGGCATATGAAACACTTGAAAAGGAGCTTTTGGAAGAGCTGGAGCCTCTAGGCACTGAGCGGGCACAGACACGGTATGAAAACCTGAAGGAGGGTGCGGAACAGCTGATAGCGGCAGGGTTTGCAGACGCAGCAGTGCTGGAGGAAATTGAAGGAAAGGAATGGTTGTTTTCCGGCAGAAATGATATAGGCGATGTGCGCGGAGTGAAAATGGTGGTGGATGAGCTGTTTAAACTGAGCTATTCTCTGGCATTAATCTTTTTAATTGTCGCCATTGTAGTATGCTATGCAGCGATTACTCGGATGATGAATGAACAAAAGAACCTGATAGGTGCCCAAAAGGCGCAGGGGTTCAGCTCTGGAAGCATTCTGCTGCATTATATGAAATATAATGCGTTGTGCGCGACACTTGGTATTCTTCTCGGCTGGGGGGCAAGTGTTGTAATTGTAGAAACCCTGATTTTGTATGTGTTTGGTGATGATTTTGTCATGAACGGTTACCGCTATACCTTTGTATGGCCGCAGGCATTGCTGGTAGCACTGCTGTTTTTGATTATTTTTCTGTCTGCTACCTATGTTGCATGCAGAAAATTAGTGAGGCTGCCGGCGATTGATCTGCTGCGAGGGGAAGTACCGGGACAAAGCAAGGAGTATTTTTTCGAAAAATGGAAGGTATACAAAAAATTGAAGCTGTATTCCCGCCTTATGATTAAGAATGTCTTAAATGATAAGGAACGGATGCTGACAACAATTATGGGAGTGGTGGGCTGTATTTCACTGCTGATTATCTGTTTTACCCTGAAGCTTAGTATTGTAAATGCTCCTGTAAAACAGTTTGAGGATTATTTTTTGTATCAAAGCAGACTGGCGGTAGACAGCAGCAAAAATTCTCCGGAGATGTTTGAAGAGTTGCTGGATGAGCAGGAGATTTCCTATTTCCGTATTCAGGATAAGCTGAAAAATTTCCGCACGTCCGACGGAAGCTGGGAAAACGTGCATATTGTTACGACAGATGATTTTGAAGGGCTGCAGGAGTTTATGGTAGTAGAAAATGCGAAAACCGGAAAAATGTGTGAAATTCCGAAGGACGGAGTTCTGATATCTGAGCGGTGCGCAGAAGCATTTGGTTTAAAAGAAGGAAGCGTTGTTGAGCTTATGGATTCCGGGGGAAATGCTAAGGAATGTACGGTAACAGGTATTATTTCACATTTTCTCCCCTATCATTTGTTTGTTATGACAAGCAGCTATTATGAGATGGTTCTGGGAGAACGCGCAGAGGAATGTATCTTTCTGTTAAAAGGGGATGCAGACGGATTACGCGAAGCATTATCGGGAGTTGACGGATACCTGTCGCTTAAAGATAACAGTGAATTTATGGCAGAGGCGGAAAGTATTAATCTGGTTATTGCAATCTGTCTGACACTTTCTGCGGTTATGGCACTTTTGGTACTGCTGAATCAGGTGACCATGCACATTAATAAAAAAGCCAGAGAATTGTCTGTTATGCGTATTAACGGTTATACCATGAAAGAAACAAAAGCTTTTGTGTACAAGGATAATATTGTTCTTACGGTTATGGGGCTGCTTGTGGGAAGTGGCTTTGGAATGGCACTGGCGTATCTTGAGGTCCGTATTATTGAAACCGGTGCAAACCGCTATGTCCGTACACCGAGCCTGCTTGCCTGTCTGCTTGCCTGTGGTGTCGGTGCCTTGTTTGCCCTGATTGTAAATATTATCGGTCTCAGAAAAATTAAGCAGCTGAATCTTACGAACGTAAGCAGTAATTAACGAGGAGGGGGATGCTAGTGAAAAAATGGTTTGAAAGGCTTGGAAAAACTGCCAAAATCGGCTTGCTTATGGGAAGCCTGGCGGTGGTAATTGCGGTGGTGCTTCTTGTTTTTGCTTTTTCGAAAGAGGAATCCTATCGCAATATCCGCGTCAATGCGGTGCAGGGAACGGTGCTTGTGAACAGGAAGGACATGGAAGGAATAACGGTGCGGCCCAATATGAATCTTTTTTCAGGTGATGAGCTTGTGACAGAAAAGGGTGCGCAGTTAACGCTTCGTTTGGATGATGATAAATTTATTGTGCTGGCGGAGGAATCTAAATTGGTACTTCATGCAACGGGAACGGCACAGGATAGTACAACAAGACTGGAGCTGGAATATGGACAGGTTTTTTCTGATATCAGAAATAAGCTGTCGGAACACTCTTCCTATGATGTAGTGACACCCTCCTCTACAATGTCAGTGCGTGGTACACAGTATGAGGTAAGGTATATCCGTCTTGAGGATGGTACATTGGAACAGCTTGTTCTGGTTTTTGATGGAACCGTATGGTCAGATAGTATGGGAGAAGCGGAGTCTGTAACTGCCGGAGAAAAAAAGGGGTGGATACTGACAGAAGAGGGAGAGTTCATATTTAGTGGGGAAAAAGAACGGATTGAGGAGCAGGATTTAGAGGAATATTACTTAAAATATGTGAAAGAAGGTTTCACAGCGCTGAGTCCGAGTCCAAGTCCGAGTCCAAGTCCGAGCCCGAGTCCGAGTCCGACTCCGACTCCGACTCCGACTCCGAGTCCGACTCCGAGCCCGAGTCCAAGTCTGACTCCGAGTCCGACTCCGACTCCGAGCCCGAGTCCGACTCCGAGCCCAAGTCCAAGTCCGACTCCGAGCCCAAGTCCGAGTCCGACTCCGAGCCTGACTCCAACCCCGATTCCGATGTGGATACCGACCCGGAGTCCAAGTCCGACCCCGGAGCCTGAGGTAACTCCGGAGATAGAGGCAACCCCGGAGCCTGAGGTAACCCCGGAGCCCGAGGTAACTCCGGAGCCTGAGATAACCCCGGAGCCTGAGGTAACCCCGGAGATAGAGGTAACCCCGGAGCCTGAGGTAACCCCGGAGATAGAGGTAACCCCGGAGATAGA
>CAZAUP010000032.1:0-10199 GCA_964488415.1 uncultured Lachnospiraceae bacterium | reverse complement strand
GGTAACCCCGGAGCCTGAGGTAACCCCGGAGCCTGAGGTAACCCCGGAGCCTGAGGTAACCCCGGAGCCTGAGATAACCCCTGATTTGAGTGACGGTCCGAGTATAGGGTAAGTGCCGATTGGCAGAACTGTTATAACGGAAGTAGTGTATCCTTTGATTGGAAGTGCATGTTAAAAAAGAAAAGGAGCCTGTGAATGAAGAAAAAAAGCGTTACGGTGTTTTGCTTACAACTGGTTATGGTATTGTTGCTTGGAGCTTCTTCCAATCTTAACATCATTCGTTCACTTGGACAGCGTGCCACGGATGTTTTGTATTCTAAAACGCAAAGTGTAAATTCTTCAATTAAGATTATTACGATAGATGAGAAGGCAGAAGCGGAGTACGGTTACTTTTCATCGTGGAGCCGGAGCCGGTCTGCAGAGCTGATTGAGGTGTTAAACCAGCCGGGGTGTAAGCCGGCAGTCATTGCGTTTGATATTAATTATGTTGCAGAACGTGACGGTGATGGTGATACTGCCTTTGCAGAAGCAGCAGAAAGAGCTGGAAATGTGGTAACTGCTTCGCGTGTGATATTTCATCCGACAACGGAGTTGAACGGAAATGGGGAGTATGTTTATAATCCGTTCCATGTGGAAGACCTTGAGTATCCGTATGATGCGCTGAAGGCGGCTGCCGGTTACGGATTTTCCAATACGGTAAGTGATAAAGATGATTATATACGTCACGCATTATTACAGGTGACGTTTGGTAAGGAAAGCATGAAAAGCTTTCCTTACCAGATTTATCTGAATTATATGGATTTTTTAGGAAAAGAGCCATATGTGCCGGGAGTGGACGAAGCCGGTCTTTATGGAATCCGGTATATTTCTAAGCCGGATCAATATGAAGCCTATTCCTGGGCAGAGGTTGTCAATGGGGAAATAGATCTTAGGCTGTTTCAGGACAGTGTGGTACTCGTAGGTGCCTATATGCCGGGAATGCAGGACCAGTATGCAGTGCCGGTTTCCGGTGGCGGACAGATGTACGGAGTAGAGATTCATGCGAATATTATAGATTCCCTGTGCAGGGGATATTCTTATGAAACTGTTCCGTATGTACTGGTTACCTTGGGAAATCTTGTGCTTTGTCTGCTTTATTATTATCTGCTTCGTAAAACAAATCCGGGAATTGGTTTCGTGGGTGGTCTGCTTTTAACCGGAGGCTATCTGTACGCAGCGGTAAAGCTTTATGAAACGGGACGGTATATCTATCCGTTTGGTTTTGTGCTGTGCATTTTCCTGCTGCTGGTGGAGCATATTATTGAAAAGTATGTAACAGAACGGCTGAGTAAGCGGCGTATTATGAAAGAGTTCCGTAAGTATGTTGCACCGCAGGTTCTGGAACAGATGAATAAAAGCGGTGAGCTTTCGATTAAGCTTGGCGGCGAGGCGAAGGATATCGCAGTGTTATTTGTGGATATTCGTGGCTTTACGACACTTTCCGAGGCATTGGAACCGGAACAGGTGGTGGAAATGTTAAACGAATATCTGGCACTTACGACGGAGGCGATTTTTGCAAACGGCGGTACGCTGGATAAATTTATTGGGGATGCAACGATGGCAGTGTTTAATGCACCCATGGATTTGCCGGATTATGAGGCGAGAGCAGTGCAGGCAGCACTGGATATTGTACATGGTGCGGCAAAAGTGAATACACGGATTAAAGAAAAAATTGGCAGGGAGGTAGCCTTTGGTGTTGGTGTTAACTGCGGCAGGGCGGTTGTCGGAAATATTGGTTGCGAAACGCGGATGGATTATACAGCAATCGGTGATACGGTGAATACGGCGGCACGACTGGAGGGAAAGGCACTTGGCGGACAGGTAGTAATCAGCGAGAACCTTCGTCAGCGTCTGGCAGGCAGGATTTTGACGGAACCGCTTGGGGAAATGGCATTAAAGGGGAAGGCTGAACCTATTTTGGTGCATGCCGTTTTGGGATTTTCTGAGACAAAGGAACAGAACGGAGCGTGAGGAAAACGGCGGACATCACAGGAAAAGGAGGCTGGGTACATGGAAGGATTTTATATTATACCGGATGCCTGTAAGGTGAAGGAAACGGAACGGCTTGCAAAAGAACAGAATCTTTGCTTTGAATATAATGATTTTTTTCTGCCGGCGGTATTGGATGATGAGGATGCAATCAGGGACAGAATTGCAATTTATAAAAGGATGGAGCGTGACCGCTCAAGGGATACAATGCACGGGGCTTTTTATGATGTGACGGTGTTTAGTTCGGACCGGAAAATCCGTGAAATATCCATGCTCCGGATGCGCCAGTCCATGCAGATTGCGTATGAGCTGGGGCTGCGCGGCGTTGTATTTCACGGAAATTATCTGCCCTTTTTGCGCGGAAAGACCTATGATACAAACTGGCTGGATTATACGGAAGAGGCAATACGAACGCTGCTTTCGGAGTACGACGGGGTAGAAATCTATTTGGAGAATATGTTTGAGGATTCGCCGGAGCTGCTCGGTGTTTTGGCAAAGCGGCTATGTGAGGAAGAACGCTTTGGTGTGTGTCTTGATTATTCTCATGCAATACTGACCTCCGGACAGGCAGAGCCGTGGTTTTCCGGCCTGTCACCGTTCCTTCGGCATATTCATGTAAATGACCACTGCTTTTCCGGGGATGCACATCTCGTACCGGGAGATGGAAAAAACGACTGGAAGGAATATCACCGGCTGAAGGAGCAATATGCACCGGCTGCCACGGTGCTTTTTGAGGTAACCGGCATTGAAGCGGCAAGACGTTCAGTTGATTTTTTTCGCAGACAGAGGTATTAAAGGTGTGGGGCAGCAAGGAATTCCTTCTGCTTTTGAATCCGGATATCGTTTCTGACACAAAAATGTCAAAAAAAACTGCTATATTTTGTATATAGGCATTAAGTTTTGACGTGGCTGGACCGATATATTGAATAGGGTTTATGAACCAAGGAGGAATGTGTATGAAGAAAATTGATAAATGTTTTAATATATTTTTTGCAATGCTTGTTTTTTGCACTTCTTTTTGGCTGGGAGCAGATGGCGTGACGAAAGTACAGGCCGCCACTACGATGGGATACCAGTTTGATTTTAATGCCGGGGATGTGCAGTCAGGTTCTGAAATTGAGATGAAAACGCTGAATGCCTTTTTAGGCGTTGAGCCGAAGGACAGCACGGAAGGCCTTCCGACAACGGCAACGGTTAAGTTTTACAGTTCGGAAGAAAGTGTTGTAGTCTGCGAAGATACCGGTGTTCAGGGAATGACGAAGCTGGTTCGTAAGGGACCGGGCTATTCCACCATTACGGCGGTAATTTCGGACGGTCAGTATAATTTTTCCATTAGCTGTCTGGTAAAGGTAGACCTGCAGATTACGGGGACAAACTTTACAACCATCGATTATGCGGGACATCGTATTTTAAAGCTTGACAAAATCGGTGATTCCAAGCGTGTGGTATTGAAGTATGTAGATGAGAACCAGTTTGAGAACACATTGGTTGACTGGTCTTCATCCAATGAGCTGGTTGCCACGGTAGATAAGTACGGTAACGTAACAGCAGTGGGAGCAGGTTCTGCGGAAATTACCGTTACGACACAGACGGTTTCCGGAAATTCCAAGGCACTGATTCGTTCTGCTACGGTTATTGTGGCTCCAATTGGTTCCTTTACGGAGGCAGAGGATTATGCCGGATATAAAGATAAGATTTCCATGGAAACACGGAAAGATAATTTTATGATTTATGTGAACGGGCAGTCCGCATCGAATCTTGTCTGGAAGGTTTCCCAGCTGGTAACGGTAAAGGGACAGGCGACAGAGAAGGTGCTTTCTTCCAACAGCGGCATATTGAACTATGCAATTAATGAATACAGCGGCAGTGTAAGCTTTACTGGTGTAAAAGCAGGTACATATGTGGTACGCGCCTATACGAAGGATGAGTACATAGGGAATGGTGCGATTCCGAGCTTTGAGGCAGAGATTGTTGTTTTGTTTGATTTATCGGATAAGAAGCTTCTTATGAATGTGGGAGATACTTACAGCATTCTTGAAAATTCTAACATTCCGGCAGTCGGACAGTTTTCTTATGCATCGTCCAATTCAAATGTGGCATCGGTTGATCCGACCACAGGTGTGATTACGGCAAAGAACAGTTCCTCCGAGACGATTACGATTACATTGACCTACAAGGATAACGGTAATTTTGAGACAGGCGGCGAAGGCGAATATGCCGGAGGCGTTCCAGATATGACAATTGAGGTGACGGTTATCGATGGTATTCAGTTGAACTATACCGAGGTGACAATCCATACAAAGGGAACGGTTCTGCTGGAGCCGGTTTTGACTAATCGTATAGAGGAGGTGTATTGGAGCTCCTCCGATGAACGAATTGCAAAGGTAGAAAATGGTCTTGTTACCGGTATTAAGGAAGGTACGGCAGTCATTACTGCAAAGCAGACCATTAACGGTATTGTAAAGAAGGCAACGTGTACCGTATATGTGGAAGCCTCTGTAGAAGAGGTTACCCTAGACCCGAAGGAGATTACACTCGGCATCGGCAAATACGAAACCATTCAGGCATCGGTAAAGCCGAGTTCCCTGCAGGGAGTTTCTTTAAAGTGGGTTTCCTCTGATGAAGCGATTGTAAAAATTACGGAAAACGGCAGACTCTCCGTGACGATACAGGGTGTTGCGGGCGGAACCGCCGTGATTTCTGCAATTAATCAGGATAATGTAGTGGTAGGCTTTTGCAGCGTAACAGTATTGCAGCCGGTAGAAGGGATGACATTATCTGAAAGTACGGTTACCGCACGCATCGGAGCGAAGGTACAGCTCCGTGCTACGATTACACCGGATAATGCTACGAATCAGGAGGTAACGTGGAAGTCCTCCAATACGAATGTAGCAACCGTATCAAAGAACGGTCTTGTTACCATGAAGTCTGCGGGAACTGCATCGATTATCTGTACCTCCGCAGATAATCCGACGGTGCAGGCGTTTTGTAATGTAACAGTTCTGAAGGCGGTAAGTGGTGTGTCTCTGGATATTGATTCCAGGGAAATGTATGTGGGTGAAAATTATCGTCTGACGTATCTGGTTTCGCCTTCGGATGCAAGTACGCCGGAAGTGGTTTGGTCCACGACCAACAGCTCTGTTGTAGAGGTGGATGCAACCGGTATGCTGACGGCAAAGGGCGTAGGTCAGGCTGAAATTATTATTAAAACGGTGGATGGTTCCTATATGGACCTTTGTACGATTGTGGTAAAGCAGAAGCCGACGAATGTGAAGCTTTCTCTTACGAATTTAACGATGAATGCAGGAGAGTATTTCTATCTGGATGCAGTATTAACTCCGGCAAACAGTACAAAGGAAGGTCTTATTTGGGAATGTGTGGATACAGAGATTGCAACCGTATCCTCCTCCGGTCGCGTAACTGCAAAGACAGCAGGACAGACATTGATTGTAGTAAAGACAGAAAATGGTGCAACGGCATATTGTAAGCTGACCGTGTTAGAAGCAGTGGCTGCGTTGGAACTCACGCCGAAGAAGGCTACGATTGATGTAGGGGAGCGTGTCAGTCTGACAACAAAGTTTACCCCTGAGACAGCAAGTAATACTAATGTGACATGGGAAAGCTCTGATGAGAAGATTGCGTCCGTAAATAAAGACGGTGAAGTAACCGGACGTCAGGGAGGTACGGCGGTGATTACCTGCAAGACCGATGACGGTGGTTATAACGCATTCTGTATTATTACGGTAATCGAAGAAATTACGGAGCTTAAGATAGTACCGGAGCAGTATAAGCTTGGACTTGGAAAGACCTATCAGCTGAAAGTGGAAATTGCAAATTCCACGGCATCCAGCAAGGATGTAGAGTGGTATTCCAGTGATGAGGATGTGGTAACGGTAGATAAAAACGGCAAGATTCGTGGTATTTCGCTTGGGTATGCCACCATTACCGCAGTCGCACTGGATGGCAGTGATGCGGAAGCAACCTGTGAAATCCGCGTTGTAACAGAAGTAACGGGTATGACGATGAACTATACCTCGATTACGTTAATTCAGGGGAATACCTTCCAGCTGGAGGCAGAAATTCGTCCGGAAAATGCGACATATAACACACCTTCCTGGAAGTCGGATGATGAAAAGATAGCATTGGTAGATGATGATGGTATTGTAACCGCAATTTCTCCGGGAACCGCATGGATCACGGCAGAAGCAAGAGATAGCAGCGGAAAGTACTGTAAGTGTTATGTAACGGTTATCGCACCGATTCCGGCAACCGGTGTCACGACCATGGTGGATGAAATTGTTATGGCTCCGGGAGAAAAGAAAACCATAGTAGCGAAAGCAACACCGGCAAATACAACGGATTCCATGCTTTGGACCTCCACAGACGAATCGGTTGCAAGAGTAAACGCAACGACCGGAGAAATTACTGCGGTAGCGCCTGGGAATACCACGATTATCGTGATGATGGATTCCGGTAAGAAGGCTACCATTAATGTGATTGTGGTTGGATTAAGCCGCACCTCTGTTGTGATGGATTATTATACAACAGGCGAGAGACTGTATGTGGAAGGGACTGCCTCCACGGTGCGCTGGTATTCCAGTAATAAACGTGTGGTAGAGGTTTCCGCAAACGGAACCCTGACCTCCCGTGGAACGGGAACGGCAACGGTAGAGGCAAGAGTAAACGGACGGACGCTGACCTGTATTGTGCGTGTGGTAGCACCGTAAGTAAATATGAGAGCAGAAATTGGTAAGCCGGAGGTTTGTTAGCTCCGGCTTGCTGTTATGAAAAATAAAGGGCTTAAAAACAGAGGGGAATGTGAAAGGAGCAGGTATGCTACAAAGCTTAAGGGTGAGTAATTTTGCGCTTATTGAAGAGTTAGAGATGACCTTTGAGAAGGGCTTAAATATCCTGACAGGTGAAACCGGTGCGGGAAAGTCGATTTTGCTTGGTTCTATTCAGATGGCACTCGGAGCAAAGGCTTCCAGGGAACTGATACGTTCGGGAGCGGAAGCTGCCTATGTGGAGCTTGTATTCGACAACTGTGGAACGGCTGCGGAGGAGGAGCTTATGCGACAGGAAGTGTCCTCCGAGGATGGAAGTATAACAATATCCCGAAAGATAACGAGCACCGGGAAAAGCGTGTGCCGGATTAATGGTGAAACGGTGAATGCTTCTGCGGTAAAGGCTGTGGCTGCACAGCTTTTGGAAATTCACGGACAGCAGGAGCATCATTCTTTGTTAAATAAGGAGCGGCATTTGGATTTGCTGGATCGTTATGCCGGAAATCGTATTGATGCGCTTAAGACTGAGGTGGCCGTGCAGTATGGGGAATATCGAAAGCTTAAGATGGCATTGTCGCAGGCAAGGGCGGATGCTGCGAATAAAAACAGGGATTGTTCCTATTTGGAGTTTGCTTCAAATGAAATTTCGGAAGCAGCCTATAAGGAGGGCGAGTTTGAGGAACTGGAACGAAGCTTTGAACGTCTGTCTCATGCAAAAGGCTTGGCGGAAGGTGTGGCGGCAGCACTTGCAGCGACGGCAGAGGGTTCCGGTGAAAACGCAGACAGCCTTCTGAGTACGGCGGTACGCAGCCTCTCCAGGGTAAGCGGATATGATAGGTCGGCGGCGGAGCTTCTTTCCAGAGCGGAAGAAATTTCCGCACTGCTTTCGGATTTTAACCGGGAGGCAAATACTTACCTGGAAGCACTGTCAGGAAGTGAAGAGGAATATCAATATGTATCCGGTCGTCTGGATTTATTAAATCGTTTGAAAGCAAAGTATGGAAAAACGATGGAGGAGGTACTGGCGTATGGACGGGAATGTGAAGAAAAGCTGTCCAGATATGCGGATTATGAAGCATATTTAGCCCGACTGGAGAAAGAGTATACAGATGTAGAGGAAAAGCTTCGAAATACATGTGAAGTGCTGTCTGCAAAACGTAAAGAAGAGGCGGCGGAGCTTGTACAAAGTATTCGAAGAACCTTATCTGAATTGAATTTTCTGGATAACCGGTTTGAAGTTCGCTTTGAACGTACAGACTATACCGCAAATGGGTTTGACGATGCAGAGTTTTATATAGCAACGAATCCGGGGGAGGACATCAGACCGTTACTGAAAGTGGCTTCCGGTGGTGAATTGTCTCGAATTATGTTAGCGTTGAAGTCGGTATTTGCAGACCGGGATGAGATTCCAACCTTGATTTTTGACGAAATTGACACCGGAATCAGCGGACACACGGCACAGCTCGTATCGGAAAAAATGGCAGTTATTGCGGAAAGCCGTCAGCTTTTGTGCATTACACATTTACCGCAGATTGCAGCCATGGCCGATGCTCATTTTTTGATTGAAAAAACTACGGATGGTGTAAAAACCGTTACAAAGATAGATAAGCTGTCTGCGGAGTCATCGGTGAAGGAGCTTGCGAGGATGTTAGGCGGTGCAAGTATTACCGAAGCAGTGCTGGAAAATGCAAGAGAAATGAAAGAGCTTGCAAAACAAGGTAAGAAAATTGGAAAAAGATAATTATAAAAATAAAGTTTGAATCGGATATTCTTACGCATACTATTAGGGAACCTGTTTTTTGACAGGCTCCCTTTTTTCGTTTTCCGAGAGAACGCGGGCTCTTTATTTAGCTGAAAAAGTTCAAAAAAGTGTTTGAAGGGAGCTTCTGTCAACCGGGTTTAGTATAAAATAGAAAGGTTGGCAGAGTATGAAGAAAAAGTGTCGCGGCTGGCTGGCCGGAATATTTTCGTTAAGCCTGATTGCACTTCTGGGATATGGATTTTATTACTATAAAGAACAGCTTCCGGAGGAAATAAGAATCATTACGGGAGAACAGGAAGAATTTTCATTTTTGTTTCCTTTGTCGGCTAAAATTGAAGGAGAAAGCATTGGTGTACTGGAAATTAATAACGAGCCGTTGAAAAAAGGGAGTATTACGATAGATTTTTCTGATACACTTACCATGAAAGCGTCGGAAACGACAAGCGCGACGATGGAGCTTAAGCTGTTTGGCTGGATACCTTTAAAAAAGGTAGCGATTTCTGCAGTGCCACCTCAAAGTGTGATTGTGGGAGGCTCAGCCATTGGAATACATGTGGAAACAGACGGTGTTCTTGTGCTCGGAACTGCATCAATAATGGGAGAGAATAAGATGAGCTATGAGCCGGCGGCAAATCGTTTGAAATCCGGTGATTATATTATACAGGTAAATGAAGTGGAAATTAAAAAGAAAGAAGACTTAATGGAGGTACTGAAAAAAGCAGATGGAAGTGTGCTGCGCTTTAAAGTACGAAGAGGAGAGGAAACTATGGAGGTGGCGGTGGAACCGGTACGCACTGCGGACGGTTCTTATAAAATCGGAGCATGGATACGGGACGATACACAGGGAATCGGAACCCTGACGTATATTACACAGGACGGGAACTACGGAGCTCTGGGCCACGGTATCACGGATGTGGATACCGGGGTGATTATGCAGGTGGGAACCGGAGCGGCATATGATGCGGAAATTATACGTATTGTAAAAGGAGAGCCGGGCGAACCGGGTGAGCTGAGCGGTGTGATTAAGCAGTCGGAGGGTGATCGGCTTGGAACCGTAACAAAAAACACGGCACAGGGAATATTCGGAGTTGTAAAAGAAAATCATACCGTGATGCGAAGCGGTAAGGTTATGGAAATCGGATTGAAGCAGGAAGTAAAAAAAGGAAAGGCAAGTATTTTGTGTGAAATCAACGGAGCTGTGGATTCTTATGAAATACAAATCGAAAAGATAGACCATGCAAACAGAAACCACGCAAAGGGTCTGGTAATTAGAATCACAGACAAAGAACTTATTGAAAAAACAGGAGGAATTGTACAGGGAATGAGCGGAAGCCCGATTATACAGGATGGGAAGTTAGTTGGTGCAGTAACACATGTTTTGGTCAATGACCCGACCAGAGGGTATGGCATATTTATTGAAAATATGCTGGATGCCGCAAGGTAACAATATAGGAAGGCTGGGCCTTCCTATATTGTTGTTGATAATATCACGATACCGTGACACAATAGCTATGACGGAAAAGACGGTTGATTTCACAATGCCTGTTTTAGCAAGGTTTTACGGAATTATTCAGAATGTATTTCCTGCAAAGCGAACACAATCCACCTCATATTCATGCGATTTA
>CAZAUP010000031.1:0-16071 GCA_964488415.1 uncultured Lachnospiraceae bacterium | reverse complement strand
CGGAATAAATTCTTCTTACCTTGCTCATTCTTACCCATTCCTTTCCGATGTCATAAGACATCCGCTGCTTCCTTGTTATTTTTAGTATATCATCTCTTTGTTTATAAATAAAATTAATATATATTAAATGTTTTATAAGATTTTCTAATTAAATAAGTTGCTTTACCAGACATTTTCTGTTATATTGTAATCGTAAAAACGATTTCAAACATACCTTACGCTTTGCTGCTCAAGCGTTCGCCCAAACTGCGGCAGCTTAAGCAAGCCCTGAAAGGAGCCGCCCATGGATGTCAACTACGAATTATATAAGGTGTTCTATTATGTCGCCAAAACCTTAAGCTTTTCCGAGGCTGCCGCCTCCCTCTATATTTCCCAGTCAGCAGTAAGCCAGTCTATTAAAGTATTGGAACGCCGACTCGGTCAGGTGCTGTTTATCCGAAGCACCAAACAGGTTTCTCTGACAACAGAGGGTGAAATGCTATTTAAGCACATCGAGCCTGCCATCAATCTGATTACCAGAGGTGAAAATCAACTGGTTAATTCAAAAAACACCGGAGGCTCCCAGCTTCGCATTGCGGCCAGCGATACCATCTGCCGCTATTTCCTGGTGCCATATTTAAACAAGTTTCATCAGAATTTTCCGGAGGTACATTTAAAGGTTATGAATGCCACCTCTTTACAATGTGCCGGGCTTCTTTCCGAAAATGCGGTGGACTTTATTGTTGCCAACTCTCCGAATCATGCACTCAACAATTCCGTACAAATTGAAACCCTGCGGGAATTTTCCGATGTGTTCATTGCAAACAGAAATTCTTATGATTACACCGACAAGGCTCTTTCCTTTGCGGAGCTTAGTACCTTACCGATTCTTATGCTGTCCAAGCGTTCCACCACCAGCGAGTTCTTACATGAGCAGTTTTTATCTCACTCCGTAGAGCTGGCACCTGCTGTTGAGCTAAGCAGTAATGATTTACTGATTGACCTTGCAAAAATCGGGCTGGGCATTGCATTTGTCCCGGACTTCTGTGCAGAGGGGAAAACCGACGACGAATTGTATGTAATCAAAACAAGGGATACGCTTCCAAAGCGAAGGCTCGTCCTTGCCTATGATAACTCACTGCCGCTTTCCGAATCGACCGAATATTTCATGAAGCTGTTGCGAAACGAGGAATAACCCTTTTGTTATTCCATAATACTGACCATCGCACCAAGCAGCACTTCATTCCATGTCTCTTCATTAATTTCTACCGGATACTTCGAAAGCAGCACCTGATATGCCGCATCAAAGGCTTCACTGCGTGCCGCCTCGTAGGCAGCATCCACTGCTGCCTCGTAGGAGCCGGTACAATTATCATCTACCATTTTAATCAAATAAATACCGTACTCAGTCTGCACCGGTTCACTGATTTCTCCTGCGGAAAGCTTTACTGCCGCTTCCGCATAGGCTTTCTCCGCACCGCTGCCATTCACCAAAAAGGTTCTGGTTTCGTGCAGCAATGCTTCCTCACCTTCGGCAAGCTCCTCAAAAGAAACTCCGCCCTGCACCTCTTCATAAAAATCCGCCATCTGCTGTGCGTAGGCAGCTTTTCTCTCTTCTGATTCCTGCTGCAGTTCATAATTTTCATCATAATATGTAGTTGCCAGATAGATGTATTCCGTTTCGTACTCCCTATACTCCTCTCTGTTAATGCTCCCGCTTATATCTTCCCTTGTAACACCAAGTCCCTCCGTCATTTTATCGTAATACTTTTCTGCCACCATCATCCATTCACACACATTTCTGAGTACCTCCGTAGTAAAGCCACCCCGCTCTGTTTCCTCTGCTGTCAGTCTCTCCTTTATCTGCTCCACATAGGCATTATTTTGTGCCAGTTCCTCTGCGGTCAGACTAATTCCGTTTTCTGCCGCGCATTGATACAATACCGCATACTGAATCATGGTGTCCATCGTCTGATCCTTAAATGCCTCTCTGACGGTACGTCCCGCTTCATCATACGGCATTTCCCAATAATCGGTTCCATACTGTGCTTCATAATACATTGCATAATAATTTCCACGGAGCTCCATGGAATAAATAAAAAACATGGCCTTGTCCATGGCAAGCTCCGTATCACCGACCGTCACCACCGTAGTCGCAGCAAATTCCCTTGCCCGCGCCTGTACAAGCTCACTGTCAGCACCGTAAAAGCCATCCATGCCGCCGGTCTTCGTAGGTGTCGCACCGATTCCCTGTTCCTCCCCGCCTCTGCATGCCGCTCCGCAAAGCAATACAAATGCCAGCAAGCCAAGGGATACCCTTTGTAACACGCTCCTTTTTACCTTACTGCTCTTACATATTTCTTTCGACATCCGTGCTTCTCCTTTCCTTTTAACAAAACGGCATCACTTAACCTTCTTCAGACCTTTCCTCCCGAAATTCCATAAAATGATAATAAAGTGCTTCAAATTCCGGTTCCTCTGCCAAATTCAGCACCTCTCCCTTCCATTGCAGCACATCCTCCGGATTTTTTAAATAACGAAGCAGACCACCGATACAGCTGTTTCCTACCATATGAAGTTTTCCGCGAAAAGTCTCAGGCAAAAGCCCGGTCCGGAACAAATCCTCTTCCCTGCAGAATCGTCCGGCTCCTCCGGCCAGATAAACCTCCTCTATTTGCGTTGCTGAAAGTTCTGCCCTTTTGCAAAGCAATTCAATGCCTGCCCGAACAGCCCCCTTCGCAAGTTGAAAATCCCGGATATCCTCCTGTGACAAGCCGCAAAAGCCCTCCGAAAAATAGGGTTCCGCAAGCAACCCTGTCTCATCTGCCGCACCTTCCTTCAGTGCCTCTGCTACGAGAGCAAACAGCTCAGAGGCATAGGCAAAGCGTCCGCCCTCAAAGGCACATCCCATCGCCGCGGCAGCAGCGTACAGTCTGCCATTTTTCCAAAGCAGAAGCTCTCCGTTCGTACCAAGGTCCGCCAGCAGGTAGACTCCCCCAGGTTTCTTCTCTTCTTGCCCGGCAGCCGCCGGTCCGAACAATCCATAGCCTCCCGCCACCACGTCTCCGCCCACAAAGGCAGACATTCCGGGAAAAACAAACACGGCAGCCCGTTTCATTTCCGCAGGAAAACTTTCGTATACCGTTGTTGTTCCGAATAATTCTTCAAACGAAACGGTTACCGCTTCTATGGAATAGGGAGTAAACGGATTCCCTGTCAGTCCGTTTACCGGGTATCCCAGAAGTAAATGCTGCATTACCGTATTTCCTGCCACGGCGATGCGAATATCCTTCTCTTTTGTCCTTATCCCCTTTTTCCATACTACTGAGGCAGCTCTTTCATGTACAAAAAGGAAGCCTTTTGCCAAGGCTTCCCTGATTTGATTTTTTAACTCTTCTGCTTTCCCGTGACACGCCGCATCAATTCTGCCGATAACATCCGCAGAGCTCTCCCGCTGCGGATTCTCCGTACCAAAGGCTGCAAGCACAGTTCCGTTTTTATCCGTAACCGCAAAGGCAAGGGTTGTCGTCCCGATATCCGCCGCAAAAAGCAACGTATCTCCGCAAACCTCCGCCTGTTTTTCAAAAAACTCACCCTTTGAAAGCCCCAGCGAAAAGCCGGTCAGACTTTCATAGCCAGCTCTGCGAAATGCCGTTTTACAATCTTTACAGCCGCGCTCACCGTGGCAAGAACCACAATACCTGTTTTTCATGCAACCTCCCGGATTAGTGACAGCACCCGCCGCAGCTGCCACCATCACATTCACAGGCACCCGCTTCATGGGTACTGCAATTTGGCTCTGTACTGGTGCTCAGGCTTCCATCAAGAAACCCTGCCACTGCCACGTCTATGTCACCAGAAAGCCCCGGCACAACCAAAATCTCTGCCTCCATCAGTGCCTGCATGGCTCCCATGCCGATACCGCCGCAAAGCAGTACCTTCACGTCCTTTTCTGCAAGCACCTGTGCCATTGCCTCATGACCGTTTCCATCGGTTTCCAGCACGCTCTTTGCCATCAGGATACCATCACTCATCGTATAGAGCGTAAATCTCTTACAGTGTCCGAAATGCTGGAACACATTGTTTTCCTCATCCGTCGTTACCGCAATCGTATAATTTCCCTGCTCGGCAAAGGTTGCCTCTGCCGGAAGCAGTTCCTTTAATACAAGCGTCACATCGGTAAGCCAGTCACCCTCTAAGCTCTCAATGTCACCGCGGTCCACTGCCTTTGCAATGTCCGGATTCATCGGAAGTCTGCCAAGCACCGGAACATTAAACTTTCGTGCCGTATCCTCAATGTGGCTTTCACCAAATACCTGCATTTTTTCTCCACAGCACGGACATTCCACATAGCTGTAATTTTCCACCAGCCCAAGCACCGGAATATCCATCTCCCTTGCCATGTTGACTGCCTTTGCCACCACCATAGAAACCAGATCCTGCGGGCTGGTCACGATAACAATACCATCCACCGGCAGGGACTGGAATACCGTAAGCGGTACATCACCAGTTCCCGGAGGCATATCAACAAACATATAGTCCACATCACCCCAGACAACCTGCGACCAGAACTGCTTTACCGTACCTGCAATCACCGGACCTCTCCAGACAACCGGCACTTCCTCATTTTCTAACAAAAGGTTGACCGACATCATCGCCGTGCCATTCTTTGTATACTCCGGCAAAATACCAAGCTCATTGCCCTGTGCCTTCTTATGCACACCAAATGCCATCGGAATGGACGGACCGGTCACATCGGCATCCAGAATTGCAGTCTTATACCCCATACGCTGCATCAGCACTGCGAGATAGGAGGTCACAAAGGACTTACCTACGCCGCCCTTACCACTGACAACACCGATTACCTTCTTCACATTGCTGTACTGGTTCATCGGTTCAGCAAACTGGGACTTATCCGGCTTTCTGGAACTGCAATTAGATGAACAGCTGCCACAATCATGGGAGCAGTTTAATTCCTGCTCATAAATTTCTTCACTCATCACTAAAACCTCTTTCTCAATCCTATGTTAAAATTCTAACGCTATCCTTCATTATACGCCTTAGAAATATTTTGTCAAGTTTCCCCGCGTTTTTCTCCTGCTGCCCCGTTTTCCCTGCGCGCCTTAAAAAAGCTCACACCTCATAATCCATGCACAGTCTTACCTCTGTGAACGGACGTACATAAGTATCGGCCACCGCCACATGTGCCGGATGGGACTGATAACCCTTTAAGGCTTCTTCACTCTCCAAATCACTATCTAACATCACATCCGCATTGGAGGATGCAAGCGGCTTTGTCACGATTTCAAGGCGCACAAGCCCCGGCACCGTTCCGACCAGTGCCTCCAGCTTTTCCTTCATTTCACGAAGCACCTTTTCCTTCTCCGCTCCCGCAACGCTTTCCTTTAGCTTCCATAAAATCACATGCTTTACCATTACAAATCCCTCCTGCACTAAATCATAAAACCTTTTTAAAACACCAGCTGCACCAGCAGCATATAGCATACCGTACCGCCTGCAATGGAAAGAAGCATATTCCGCTTCCATAAATGAAGTACCACCAACAACGCAATCGCAAGCAGCTCCGGCAGCCCGTGACTTCCAGTTAGTATACTTACATTTTTCAGGCAATATACCACCAACATACCAAAAATGGCAGCCGGCAATGCTTTTCCAAGATACTGTATGTATTTTGGTGCCGGCTTATTTGCCCGAAATATCAGAAACGGCAAAAAGCGGGTCACCATAGTTGCCAGCGCACACAATGCGATTGTAATTACTTCCTGCAGTCTGGTCATGATAACCCACCTGCTTTCTCAATCGGCTTTTGAAGCACCGTAAGGAAACACAAAATACACACCATCGTCGGAATCAGAAAAGAATCTGCACCGAACAAAAGCAGGCACACCGCTGACACCAGTACACCGATTAACGCCGTATAATGCTTCTTTTCCTTTAACCACTGCTCCAAAAAAATCACCACAAACATGGCAGTCATGACAAACTCAAGCCCTGCCGTGTCAAATGTAAGCCATGTACCGAGAATTCCGCCAAGGGTGGCTCCCGCTACCCAGTAAAACTGATTTAGCAGAGTCACAAAAAAGTAAAACCAGCCTTTATCCACATCCTCCGGTACTTTGGCAGAACAGTTAATGGAAAAGCTCTCATCACAAAGCCCAAAAATCAGATATGGCTTTTTCCAGCCGATTCCCTTGTACCTTTCTAACATGGCAATTCCGTAAAATAAATGCCTTGCCTGAATCATAAGTGCCATCAAAAAGGTCTGTAACGGCGCAAAGCTGCCAAGTAACATCGTTACTGTCACAAACTCCAACGAACCGCCAAAAATCACCGCACTCATACAAAGCGGATACACAAAGGAAAAGCCAGATACTTTCATATAGATACCATAAGACATTCCCAAAAACAAAAAACCGGTCAGAATCGGAAGTGTTTTGGGAAATGCGCATTGCAATGCATTCCTTATAACACCGCCCAGTTTTACATTCTCCTTTGCAGACATACTGCCGCCCTCCAGCTTACTTCAATTTTTCTTTCGCTTTCCCCCACACTTCAGGCTCCCTATCACACCGAGTAATTTTCAATTGTATCGAAAGTCTTATTTAATAATACATGATTTTTCCTTACTTGTCTAGGAAAACGGCAGAAAAAAGAAGCGCCCGCGGACATCTCTGCCTGCGGACTCTTCTTTTAGGGAGAAAAAGACTATAAAAAAGCTAAACAACAATACCCTAACCCTTTACACTTCCCAACGCCACACCCTGTACAATAAACCGCGAAAGGAACAAATACACAATAATAATCGGAAATATGGAAAACGCTATCATCATATTTACTTCGCCCATATCCAGTCTCGAAAAATCCTCACTGCGAAGTCTTGCAAGTAAAATCGGCAATGTCTTTTTCTTCTGGTCGTTTCCGTTCAAAATAAGTGCCGGTGTAAAATAATTATTCCATGTAGCTACGAAAGAAAAGATTGCCTGTACTGCAACTGCCGGCTTCATTAACGGAAGTACAATCCGGTTAAAGGTTCGAAATTCACCCGAACCGTCAATTCTTGCTGCTTCGACCAGAGACAACGGAAGTGTGCTCTCCATATATTGCTTCATGTAAAAGAACGTAGCCGGTGCCGCAATTGACGGGATAATCAGAGGCAGGAAGCTATCCATCAGCCCCATGCTATCTACCAGCCGGATAAAACCGAGCGATGTTACCTGCGTCGGAATCATCATTACTGCTAAAATAAAAGTAAACATAAACTTCTTTATTTTAAACTCGTAGGCATGAATCGCATATGCTGTCATTGTTGAAAAATATGTGGTAAGCACCGCACAGGCTGTCGAAACAAGCAGACTGTTTAATAATGCTGATACCACCGGATAAACTCCGTTCATAAGCTTTTTCAGATTATCAAACAGGTGTGTACTCGGCAACGGTGTAAACACTGCATTTAACTCTCCGTGCGACTTTGTTGCACTTACAAATAACAGATAAAACCAAATCAGACAAAGCACGCTGATAAAAATCAACACCACATATGCAATTGCTCTTCTTATGCCGATTCCCAGCCCCTTTTCTCTTCCGTCTGCTGTACTGCGACTCATACAAACACCTCCTACTTCTCCGTTTTGTTCGAAAACTTATACACGATAAAGCTTAAGATACCGGTTATTACAAACAGGAACACGGACAACGCGCCGCCCATACCGTAATTTTTACTGAACAAATGATTGTTCAGATACATAATCATCGTCATCGTAGAGCGCATCGGCTGACCGGAACCATCGGTCAATACCTGCGGCACGTCAAACATCTGCAAACCACCGATCAGGGAGGTAATCATTACATAAATCAGAATCGGGCGAAGAAGTGGCAACGTGATTTTAAAGAACACCTTGGTAGAGGTCGCTCCGTCTACCTCTGCCGCCTCAAACAAGGCCGGGTCGATTCCCATCATTCCTGCCATCAGCAAAATGGTAGTGTTGCCGAACCACATCAAAAAGTTCATTAATGCAACAAGACCTCTTGCACTCCATGTATTAGAAAGAAACTTATACGGCTTATCTATGATGCCGATATCCTGTAAAATAGAATTTACCGGTCCAAAATCCGAAAAAAGTGTAAAAAACAATATCGCAAATGCCGATGCCATAATCAGATTTGGCAGGTAAATAATTGTCTTAAAGAAACCGGAAAACTTCAGCCGGAGTCTGGTATCTGAAAACCATGCTGCAAGGAGCAACGATACCAGTATCTGTGGTACAAAGCCCAGCACCCACATAATCATCGTATTTTTCAAATAAATCCAGATATCACCGTTGGAAAACAGTGTCTTGTAATTTTCCAGCCCTACAAAGTTCGGTCCAACCTGTGTCAGACCTACGCGGTAATTTTCAAAGAAACTGTTATAAATGGTTGAACCGAGCGGAATTAGTGAGAATACAAGATATACAACAATAAACGGAATCAAAAAGAGATACCCCCACCTGTTATACCGTACTACCCTTGTGTTCTGCTTCCCTTTCATCGTATCAACCTCCATTCTGCTTTCTTCCTGCAAAACCCGCAGAAACTCTTTCGGCTTCATAAAAAGCTTCTGCCGACCCTGCACGTTTATATCTGCGCCTGCCCGGTACATACCGAACAGGCGCGGATAAATACGCTTTTCATTATTACTTCTTAAGATTCGGATACTTCTCAATTGCTTCCTTGTAGAAAAGCTCTAATGCTTCTTCGTAAGTTGCCTTACCATTAAAATAATCTCTCATTGCCTTCTTAAAGGACTCACCACAGCCCTGGTCATATGCTCCAAGGTAGCTTGCATCGATTGTCTCTGCGCCCTTTACATAAATACCAAGCGGATTGATACCACCAAGTAAATTGCTCTTGTAGGAAGCATCCTCTGCCTTTGCCTCCATTGCCGGCTTGTTATTTACAAAATCATCATCCTTCTCAACGATTCCATTCATAACGGTTTCATCCGTAGTAAGCGCTAACATGATATCCTTAATCAAATCTGCATTGTCGGTATAGTTTGCTGCCGCAATCCATGTACCGCCCCAGAAGAAGCCCTGCGGACCCTCGGTTAAATTCCAGCCGCCATTGGTAGCTACACTGCCCTCGGTGCCTGCACTCATGGAGAAATTAATAAACCACGCCGGTCCGAAATAACAGAATACCTTATTATCCTCGAACATACCTGCACTCCACTCCGTGCTCCAAAGTTCATATGCATCGGTTACACCGGCATCTACCAGCTTTTTAGAGTCATCTACCCACTTCTTGACATTCGGGTCAATGTTAATCTTGTTATCCTCGGTTACCCAGCCGGAGGTTACGTTGTTAGAGTATACACGATAGGTATCCTCTGCCGATGCCATAATCTTATAGCCTGCTGCTTTTAAGGTATTTGCAGTCTCAGCAAAGGTAGCCCAGTCCTTTACATAGCTCTGAATCTCTGCCGCATCATCCGTACCAAAAACTTCCTTCGCAATCTCACGGTTAAAGTACAAAACTCCAGGGCATGCCTGCCAGGAAAGACCCTTTAACTTACCATTGGCATCCGTCATAACATCCTGCGTATACTTATACTGGTTTTTAACATCATCCGAGGTAATGCCAAGGTCAGCAACCGGTACGGTGTAACTGGTGTCAACATACTTCTTTGCGTAGTCAGCTTCCACAAGGAAAATATCGATCTTGTCATCTGCTGCTGCATTCGCCTGCTTTAACAGGGCTTCATCCAGATTGTTCTGGTATGCATTATCAGCATTTGGAGTAATGTTCCACTTTACGGTAACCTCTCCAATCTTTCCTGTGGTTGCATCTACCACTTCATAGCCGGCATAATGGTCAGCCAAACGAGACTTGAACTCCTCGTTCCAGCAGTAAATATTTAATACCTTACCGCCGGAAGAAATCTCAACCTTCTCCTCATCTGCTCCATCTTTCTTGCCGCAGCCGGCAAATACACTGACAGCCATGGCTGTCATAAGTAACAGGCTTACTACTTTTTTCTTCATAATAAGTTTCTCCTCCTTAATAATATGATAAAAATGTGTGCCTATATAAAAATTGCATGCCGCAATTAATATATCAAATCAATTTTCCAACAGTTCTTCCTTCATAAACCTCGCCGCCGATAACAACCTGCTCCGCAATGGTCGTCTTCGGCCGTTCTATCAGATCGATTAACTTCTCTGCTGCTTTCGCCCCTAACTCAGAGGTGTTCTGGCGAAGCGTGGTAAGCTGAGGCTCAATATGCCGTCCGATGCGGATTCCGTCGTATCCTGCCACCGAAATATCCTCCGGTATCCGAAGCCCCTGCTCTTTGATTACATTGATACCGCCGAAGCACGAAAAATCATCCGGATAAATAATGCAGGTCGGCGGCTCCTCCAGTCCCAGCAGCTGCTCTGTTGCCGTGCCGGCCTGTTTGGTATCACGGTATGCCGCTTCTTTTATGTACGCATCCGGAACCACGATTCCTAATTCCTCTGCCGTCCTGAAAAAAGAAGACAAACGATTTCTTGTAACGGCAGAATCAGCCCCGTGAATATAAGCAATCTTACGATGCCCCTGCTTTACAATGTAGGTAAGCAAATCCTTCATACCGGTTACATTGTCGGAAATAATGGCGGCTCTTCCGAAAAAGCCGTGGTCAATGGTAACTAACGGAATGTCACTTTTTACAAGCTCCTCTACCTCCGGATTATCAAAATCAATGCAGGCAATCACAACACCGTCAAAGCCACGATATCTGCAATGCTCCAGATAGGTCATTCTTGTCTTCCGCTTTCTGTCGGCATTGATAAAGGTAATGTCATAGCCCTTTGCTTCTGCCGCCTTTTTAAAGCTATTCAATACATTCGCAAAGTAGTCATGTGTCAAACCGCTTTGTGCTTCATCCGCAAAAAGCACTCCCAGATTGTAGGTACGTTTTGTTTTTAAAGCTCTTGCAGAGGAATTAAAGGAATAACCCAGTTCCTTTGCCACCTGACGGATGTGCGCCTTGGTTTCTTCTCCGATGTCACTTTGATCGTTCAGTGCTTTGCTGACTGTTGCAACACTGACACCGCATACTCTGGAGATATCTTTCATCGAAGTCATGCTGCATTCCTCATTTCTGTTACTTAATCGTTTTCGTAATCTCAGTATACGACATATCTTCTAATTTTGCAACTGTTTTTTTGAACTTTTTTATGCAAACTATCCATTTTAGTGATATTGCACCAAATTTAATCTCGATTTTTTTGCACAATGCACAAATCCTTTTTCTTGTTTCTTCTATATTATATTACCTTTTATTTGACATTTTCCTTTTCATTTCAGCCAGGACTTTTTTCCTATTTTTCTGCATTTCGTGCAATTTTTCTTTGCATTATTTTAAAAATAATGGTTGCATTCCACTCATTTCTTGTGTATAATGCAGCTTAGAGGCAGGTGGATCTGTGTTCCTCTTTTTACTTAATCGTTTACTCTGAACATTTGAAACAATACCGAAAATAAAAAAAAGAGAGGGAATACCATGAAATTCGGCTATTTTGATGATGCAAATAAAGAATACGTAATCAACACTCCGAAAACTCCGCTTCCGTGGATTAACTATCTAGGCTGTAACGATTTCTTCAGTCTGATTTCCAACACCTGCGGCGGCTATACCTTTTATAAAGATGCAAAGCTTCTTCGTCTCACCCGGTACCGTTATAATGATATTCCGGGAGATACCAACGGTAAATACTTCTACATAAAGGACGGTGATACGGTTTGGAATCCCGGCTGGCAGCCGTCCAAAACAGCCCTGGATGCATATGAATGCAGACACGGTATCGGTTACAGCCGTTTTACAGGAAAGAAAAACGGCACAGAAGCTTCCGTTCTTACCTTTGTTCCAACGAAGGACTCCTGCGAAATCAGCCGCCTTACCTTAACCAATACTACAAACGAAGTCAAATCACTCACCTTATTTTCTTACGTGGAATGGTGCCTTTGGAATGCAGACGATGATATGAAAAATTTCCAAAGGAATCTGAGTACCGGTGAAGTAGAAGTAGAGGCTTCTGCCATTTACCACAAGACTGAGTACAGGGAGCGTCGTAATCACTATGCAGTCTATTCTGTAAACAGCAGGATTGATGCGTATGACACCAGCAGAGATGCCTTCCTCGGTGCCTATCGCTCCGCCGCACTTCCGGAGGCCGTAGAAAATGGTGCCTGTACAAACTCCATAGCAAGCGGCTGGTCTCCGATTGCGGCACATCAGATTAATCTTACTCTTGCACCGGGCGAAGCCAGAAGCTTTATCTTTGTACTTGCCTACATTGAAAATCCGCAGGCAGAGAAATGGGAGGCTCCGAATGTCATTAACAAAAAGCCGGCGTTGGAGCTGCTCTCCCGTTATCAGACCGATGCAGATGTAGATGCTGCCTTTGCCGAGCTACAGACTTATTGGGAAACATTATTATCCAAATACCACGTAACGTCCGAAAACGAAAAGGTCAACCGTATGGTAAACATTTGGAACCAATACCAGTGTATGGTTACCTTTAATATGTCCCGTTCCGCTTCCTACTACGAGTCCGGTATCGGCCGCGGCATGGGGTTTCGTGATTCCTGTCAGGATTTGCTCGGCTTCGTACACTTGATTCCGGATCGTGCAAGAGAACGTATCATTGATATTGCTTCCACACAGTTTGAGGACGGCAGTGCGTACCATCAGTACCAGCCTCTCACCAAAAAAGGAAATTCCGATATCGGAAGCGGCTTTAATGACGACCCGTTGTGGCTCATCGCAGGTGCCTCCGCCTATGTCAGAGAGACCGGTGACCTTTCGATTTTAAATGAAACCGTACCATACGACAACGACTGGTCCGTTGCCACCTCTCTTATGGAACACCTAAGGCGTTCCTTTGATTACACCGTAACCCACAAGGGTCCGCACAGATTACCGTTAATCGGTCGTGCTGACTGGAATGACTGTTTAAACTTAAACTGCTTCTCCGAGCATCCGGGTGAGTCCTTCCAGACCTTTGGACCGAGCGAGGGACCGGTAGCAGAGTCCGTCTTCATCGCAGGTATGTTTGTAAAGTACGGTGAAGAATACGCCGAGCTTGCAGCGCTTCTTGGTGATACCGCAGAGGCTGCCCGTGCCCGCAAGGAAGTAGCCGTAATGTATGATACCATTCTTAAAAGCGGCTGGGACGGTGACTGGTTCCTCCGTGCTTACGATGCCTATAGCAATAAAGTAGGCTCCAGGGAATGCGAAGAAGGTCAGATTTTCATCGAGCCGCAGGGCTTCTGTGTTCTTGCCGGTGTCGGTGTCAAGGAAGGCCACGCAAAGAAAGCACTGGATTCTGTAAAGGAGCGTCTGGATACCAAATACGGCGTGATGATTTTACAGCCTGCTTATACAAAATATCATTTAGAGCTTGGTGAAATCACCTCCTACCCACCGGGATACAAGGAAAACGCAGGTATTTTCTGCCACAACAATCCTTGGGTTTCCATCGCTGAAACCGTCATCGGCAGAGGCGACCGCGCTTTTGAGATTTATCAGAAAACCTGCCCGGCCTATGTAGAGGATATCAGTGAAATCCATCGTACTGAGCCTTATGTTTACTCTCAAATGGTAGCAGGACGTGATGCAAAGTTCCACGGTGAGGCAAAGAACAGCTGGCTGACCGGAACCGCAGCATGGACATTTGTCAATATTTCGCAATACATTTTGGGTGTATACCCGACCCACACGGGACTTTCCATCAACCCGTGTGTCCCGAAGGGCTTCGGCAGCTTCACTTTGACCAGAACCTTCCGTGAAGGAACGTACCATATCGAAGTCAAGAACCCATCGGATGTTGAAAAGGGAATTGCCTCCCTTGTTGTAGACGGCAAGCCGGTGGACGGCCACATCATTCCTTATGAAAAGGGCAAGACCGAATACCATGTTACCGTAACGATGGGCTAGACTCCTATCTCCAATTTGCCTGCATCATTTTTTCGAATACCTTTTTTCACGAAACAACCCCTCGGACGAAATTCCGGGGGGTTGTTTCATACTAAGCTTATATATAACTTACTTTCCTATCACGACTACATCCATTCCCGGCCTCTACTTTCTCACCACACCGGTAATGTCCTCCCAATTATCCAACACGTATCTGCCAATCATCGGGTCGTACATTTTTCCGAGATTATTTTCAATCTCCCTATAGCAATAGTCAAAATCAAAGGCCTTACGGTAACACCGATTGGAAGTCATGGCATCAATCGAATCGCAAATCGCAATAATCCGCGCTCCTACCGGAATCTCGTTTCCTGCTCGTCCTGTCGGATATCCCTTACCGTCATAGCGCTCATGATGCAGCAGTACAATCTCCGACAATTCGCGAAGCATCGACGATTTCCCCAAAATTTCCGCTCCGATGCCTGTATGGCTTTTCATACACTCAAACTCTTCTTCGGTAAGTCTCCCCTCTTTTTTCAGTACCGCATCCGGCACTCCTATTTTACCTATATCGTGCAAATGCGCCGCCATATGAATTTTCTCGATGTCCTTTTCCTTCAGACCGATATGCTGGCAGATTTTCAGTGCCATATCACTGACCCGTTGAGAATGCCCTGCAGTGTAGGTATCTCTGGCATCCAGGGCACAGGTAATACAATCTATGATTTCATGGTATTGATTGTCATTTTCGCAAAAACTACATTCTGTCATGGACCCACTTCCTTTCTATAGTTAGCCAATGCTAATTCGAATTATAGCACAAAACTATAAAATGTCAACGTCCCCCTGCTTCTCCATGTCTTCCAATACTCGCATTATAGCATTTAAGCAGCATATTGCAAGCATATATCATTTGTTTACTTTTCTAAATCTTCAGCCGGTGCAATACATTGTTCCTCATTCAGCATATGCTAAATCATATTTTTCCGCACTTATCCGACATAAAACTCTCCATTCCACCCACATCTTCTTTTCTGCCTCCGCTTCATCCACAAAATACTGTTCAGCGTGGCATACTCTCCTGTCACACCACCCAAATAGCCCGGTTATGCCACACTCTCCAAGGTATTGTTTTTTCCAAAACAGCACTCCCCTTAAAATATGATATTTTTATATAATCAGGCTCTTTGCAGGATTTTCTTTCCATTTATTATTTTTCTTTTTATTATCAATAATTTTTGTTGAATTATATGCCATCCTCCGGATATCCCATATCATTATTCTTTATTGGTCTTATAAATTCTGGCGGGACACTTTTTACCACAAATTCATGTTCATCCAACATCTGATAAATTTCTTCCTTCTTTGATAGTTCTTCTGCTTCTATTTCTAATGCTACATATGTTGTATCCCTCCCATAAAATCTGGTCTTCATATGTAAAAAGCCGACAAATTCCATATATTGAGGGTCATCTGTCAAATACACATATTGATGGGGGGTTCTCGGTATCAATCCTTTCTTATGAATGTCTGCTGCAAATTCTACCGATGTCCAATGATATAAAACCTGATTATCCTGTGGTACAAACCTTCTTATGATTCTTTGCTTTTCCTCCGTAATATACCTTTTCCAAAAAAAATTAACTGTCCTTCCTCCCAGTACAAAAATCAAGCAGGCACGCAACAATTCCATAAAGGTTTGCCTATCGCGATGTCCGGCAAATTTTCTGAACCAAAATGCCACATTGCAATAAATTTTTCCGCCTTTGAGGCGCAGCTTAATTTTTTGTCTCAGCCTTACTTTTTTATTCCATTTAACCGCTTCCTCAATGGAAACTGTTTTCGAAAGCATATACTCTTTCATCAGACGGAATCGAGTCTCCATATTATCCGGTTCGCTCCGTTCGAAAGCGGTCATTGCTTTTTTGCAATGCAGCCGCTCCTCCAGCAATCCTTCGCAATCGTCTGTAAAAAGTTTTTCCTGTTCAATTCTTTGACGCATTATCATGGTATATTCTCCGAAGTTATTTCTAAATTTATGCTGAATAGTCACTTAGACTCTTTTTTCTCATATACATATTTTTAAGAGTTTTCAGCATTTTCTACCTCCTTGCTGCCTTTTGCTTTTT
>CAZAUP010000030.1:0-16410 GCA_964488415.1 uncultured Lachnospiraceae bacterium | reverse complement strand
AAAATATTGTACTGCTTCCTGCTTCATAATGCAAGCACTTTTTTGAAGTAACGCGCAGCTCCGGAAAAAGCTGCTTCGATTACTCAAAGAAAATAACAAAACTTCATCTGCACCATTACTCTCCGCACGGTCCAAGGTAAGATTCCTTTAGCGGCATTTCAAGTGGGAAAACTACGATTTTCTGCACTACCACACCAGCATCCACCGCACCAACAGTCAGACTGTTTTCTCCCTTCTTTAAGCGTACGGTCTGCTCACAGACTCTGATATTATCCAGTACATTTTTGTTCCATTTTTTATTGTGACAATCTCCGGCAACAAAGCCCTCCGGCAACGTGGAAAATACCTGCACGTCTCCGCCATTTGCGGTAAGTGCCAGACGCTGTTCATCCCCCGGATACAGCGGATTCGTCGGTGCTACAAAAACGGCCGCAACATACTCGCCTTCCTCTGCCGCATGAAGCATGTAGGTAAGCTCTGCCGTCTCATGCCTCTTTGCTTCCTCCGCGGTAAAGCTTACTGTCGTCGGATATACCTTTACTGAATCCTTTGTACGCCCATAGTTTGTAAGAAGCCGGTATTCTGCCTCACCTGCCTTACGGCTTTCCATAAAGTCCCCCGCCTCAAACACTACGTATTCACCAATACCCTGCACCTGCTTTGCATACTCCTTCATAAAGCTTTCCTTACGAAGCTTTACAAGCACCGGAGACACACGCTCTACCTTAAGCTCAAAATGTTTCTCATTTGCAGTAATCACAACCGTACCGGTAGCTCCTTCTTCACCACCCGCTACCTTCACGGTCAGCCATGCGTTCATCTCATAGCTTCCGGTTTCCTTATCCACGGAGCATTCCCCCTCCGTAACTACGCTGTATTCCACTTTTTCCACACCGCCGTTTAACAGCTCAATGCGAACCATACCGCCGGAGCGCGGGGTACTTACCTTAATGCCTCCACCGAGATACACTCTTTCTTCGCCGTATATGCGCACCGCCGGTCTTGCGCCATTTACGCCATAGACAGTCTGTGCCACCGGATACTTCCAGCCTTCGTCATTCCATGCACAAAAACCGATATGTGCAGAAGACATCATGTGATTCCACTTACCTGCCGCCGCCTTGTGATACTCCTCCGTCAGTTCTGTATCCCGCACAATCGCGCTTTCGATTTCCTTCGCATAACGGTTTGCCACTGTCATGCCATTCTTTGCATAATACCGGTTCAGCCCCGCCGCCGTCTGCATCTGGATGATATTTGCCGAAGCCACTGCAGGGAAATACACCAGCTCGCAAAACGCTGCCTTGTACTCCATTTTACAGGAAAGATACAGCCGTGTTGCAGTTTCTGCAAGCTTTTTGGCACGGGCGCGCAGCCGCTCCGTCTCGCCGTAATGCACCGGATGATACACCTTTGCTGCCATCACCTCCGGACGGCGCATACCGTTCAGTCTTGTATATTCCTTCAAAATATAAGAAATCTCTTCTAACTCTGCCGCCGTAAAGCCGCCTTCAAACTGCTGCTTTACAAACGCCTCCGTAAAGCTCTCCGTCGTATTTGGTGCCGCGGTTCCATATGTTTCAAAATCATATGCCAGCTTCATAAAATAGGAAAGCGGAAGCTCCTGCGGCTTCAAATCGCCTACATTGACAATCCAGATATCGCGCACACCGTAATCATATGCCATGGACATCTGCTCCCAGACCTTTGCAAGCGGCGTGGAATTGACCCATTCATAGGAAACCGGACCGCCGTGATAATCAAAATGGTAATACATACCATATCCGCCCTTACGCCCGCGCAGCTCCTTTTTCGGAAGTGTTCGCATATTTCCAAAATTATCCTCACAAAGCATTAACGTCACTCCGTCTAAACCGTCCCAATCCTTTAAGCCCGGTGTGCTTTCATCACCGTAATAATATGCCTCGACTTCCTTATACAGCGCAAGCATCTGCGGCACCTTTGTTGTATCCGCATTCACATGCTTTGCAATCAGCTTCCGCTGCTCTGTAATGATATCCTTTAACAAAGCAATATTTTCTCCCAGCGTAGCATCCGGTCCCAGCATGGAGGTGTCGCGCTCGCCCCGCATACCGATGGTAATGATATTCTCAAACCGTCCGCTGCGTGCAAGACCGCCTTCCCAATAGTTTAACAAACCGTCTTTGTTTATGTAGTAATTCCAATCATTACCAAACTCAGTCTCCGGACCTCTTACCTTGTCCCACTCCTCACTGGCACGCAGACAAGGTTCATGATGGGATGCCCCCATTACCACACCATAGATATCCGCAAGCTCTGCACTGGCGAGCCCCGGCCCGTCCAGCGAAAAGGAGGACGACCACATTGCCGGCCATAAATAGTTTCCTTTCATACGAAGCAAAAGTTCAAATACATGGTCATACATCTTTGCCGTGAAACCACCAAACTTTTCAAAGGTCCAGTTTCCAAAGGACGGCCACTCATCATTAATAAAAAAGCCTCTGTACTTGACGGACGGCTCCTTTGCAGTTATCATCCATTCCTCTTTCACCACCGGCTCCTTACATCTGACCGGAGGTACATCTGCCCAGTAAACAAGCGGTGAAACACCGATACTTTCCGAAATATGGAATAACCCGTAAATCGTACCCCGCTTATCACTACCGGCAACCACAAGCACTGCCTTATTGCCCTCGCCCACCACTGCGATTTTATACACTTCTCTTTTGCCCCTTATATCGGACAAATCAAGCAGACCTTCGCTCTCATACAGCTCTAACACCGGACTGTGTCCTACTGTTGCCGCAAGAACACAGCCGGACGGTTTCCTTACCCTCTTCGGCTGCTCTACCTTTGGAAGCTTGCCCGATACCAGCTGCACATCCTTACAAACCTTTTCCGTAATCAACCGTACCCCTTCAAATGCCTCTTTCTCTACAACAAACGGGAGCACACTGCTTCCGTGAACCAGCTTAAAACTCATTGTATGTATCTCCTCTCTGTGTGCCGGAATAAACAACCCTGTTTTCCAAATTGCATACACCTTTTTCCGGCGGAGCAATTCGTAGCACTACCCAAAATATCATAGCACATTTTGAGATAAGAAACAACCCGTTTTTCCCGAAAACCTAGTACAGTGTATGTAAAATAACCAGACTAATTCGACGGATGCCTGCCTGTGAGTGCTGCGAAAAAAACGCAGGCGCAGCGGGCTACGCTGAGGATTTTTTTGTTGTGCCCACAGATAAACAGACAAGCATTCAGTCCGGCTATTTAAGCTACACTGTACTAGTTACAAATGCGTCAATCGAGACATGTGCTTTGTATCCTGAGAGCTTTGCCTCGATAGGACGCATCTTATTTCCATTTTCAGGAAACCCCTTTCCTACCTTCCCTTCTGGTGCTCGCTTTTTGGCAGCGGCACCCGGAAAAACCGCTGCAGCAGCTGTCGTGGTTTTAACGGAATCAGAGGATACAAATAGCTTCTGCCGCCAATGGTCTTATTTAAGGAAATTGCAAGAACATCCAGCACGATACCCGCGATATACCCCCACAATCCAAAGCAGCTTGTCATAAGCAGAAGAAGAATTCGCATGAATTTCAGGGCATAGCCAAGCTCCAAGCTCACCTGCGTATAATTTGCAATCGCCACAAACGCCATATACAGCATTGCCTCCGAATTAAACCAGCCGGACTGTACCGTAAAATCACCGATAATCACACCGGCAATCACACTTAACGGCATACTTAACGTATTCGGCGTATTAAGCGAGGCCAGCCGCAGACCATCCAAAGCAAATTCAAGAATTAAAAACTGCAGCAGCAGCGGAATATTCATCGGGTCCTTCACCACAATAAACGCCCATCTGCCGGCAAGCCATTCCGGATGCTGCATCAGCAGCAAAAAGGTCGGTGTCAGTATCAGTGCCATAAAATTGGTTACAAACCGGGTCAGACGCAGATACGTGCCGGTAATCGGCGGAAAATAGTAATCATCTGCTTCCTCAATAATATCAAAAATCGTAGTCGGCAAAACCATCACCTGCGGTGCATTGTCCACAAGAATAATGATATCCCCCTCCAAGGCCGATGCTGCCGCCACATCCGGTCGTTCCGTAAACTTGAACTTCGGAAAGGGATTGCACCATTTTCCGTGATAGATACATTCCGCCAGGCTTTGCTGGTTCATCGTTAAAGATTCTACCTTAATATTTGCAATTCTGCGTTTTAATTCCGCCAAAAACTTCTTATCTACCCGGTCCTCCATATAACAAATTACAATATCCGTATGAGAAACCGTTCCCGCCTCCGTAATATACATGGTAAGCCGCGGGTCACGGATACGTCTGCGAATCAGCGCCGTGTTAAACACCAGTGTTTCTACAAAGCCGTCTCTCGACCCCCGCATCGCCTTATCCTTCTCCGGCTCATCTACTCCGCGTGCCGGATAGGTTCTGGCATCGATCGAAATAACCTTTTTATAGCCCTCCATAATGAGCACCGGCACACCGGAAAGTACATTTCGAATCACCTCTTCCGGTGATTCGATTAAATCCACCTCCACATACGGCATAAACCTTTTTAATACGCCGTGAATATCCTCCGGCATATCCTCTTCCTTCAGTCCAAAAAAATATTGGAGAAGCTTTTGCATTACCTCATCCTTTACCATACCATCAATAAAATACATGCACGCTTTTTTTCCACCCATTTCAAACACATGATGCAGCACATCAAAATTTTCCTTCACCCGCAGCGTTTCATTAAAATATGCCACGCTTTCCTCAAAATTCTCCTTTAAACCGGTCAAGACACACCTCCGCATAAATGACATTATGCGTTAGTGTGTCCTGATTTCTAAAAATCATTCCGTTCCGTGTCACTTTCCCTTTGGTCTGTATTCTTCGATATACTGCTCCAGTATTGTCGCCGCCATTGCCACCAGCTCTGCACACGGACGTTTCCTGTAATACTCCGCCGTTCGTTCCTCCGGCACTGGTACACTCACCTTTTCCTGCAATCCCAAAAGTTCTCTGCATACAATCGAGCCGTTTTGCTCTCGAAATCTTGCTGCCAGCTCCTGAATCCGTACATAATGTTCCTGCTTTTCTTTATTAGCCTTCGGGTCTGCATAGCCGTACTGTCTTCCTGCCACGAAAAACATTCCGCTGACGGCACCACACACCTCACGCAGCCGGCCCATACCGCCGCCAAAGGAAGATATCATGGCCGCCAGCGTCTCCGGGCATTCCTCAAAATAATCTTCATAAGCAAGTACCACCGCCTGGGCACAGTTATAACCCTCCTTAAACAGCTCCATTGCTTTGATGCCTCTCGGACTATATTCATTTCCCATCATTATGTTCCTCCGCTTTCCTTCCGATTACTTTTATCTTCTCTGCTTTTCGTCCGGTCTTTTTCCGGTTTTGATTACACGCTTTTCGGTCACAATCCAATCTACACACTTATCATGCTCCTCACGCGGCACATTCTCTACAAGCTGTTCCTCAAAGCCAAGCGCCACGCTTCCCACCTGCGGATGCTCTTCAAGAAAGCGGTCGTAAAAGCCGCCTCCGTAACCCATTCTGCCCCCCTGTTCATCAAAGGCACAGCCCGGCACAAAAAGCACCGTTTTTCCCTGTGCATAGGTTTTATCGTCTACCGGCTCAGCTTTTCCGGTATCCGGCTCTAAAATACCACGATACCCTTCCGCCAGCTCTGACCAAGCCGTAATCCGGTAAAACACCAAATCCTGCCCTTCCACCTTCGGCACTGCCACCACTTTCCCCTCCTGCAATGCCTTTCTTAACAATATATGTGTATCCGCTTCGCTCCGATAGCTCACATAGAATAATAACAGCTCTGCTTTTCTATAGCAGCTCATTTCGCAAATACGGCGGTTCCGCTCTCCGTCTGCTGCCCTCCGCTCTGCTTCCGGTATGGCATCACGCTTTGCAAGCATCTGTTTTCGAAAGACCTTTTTATTCTCCTGCATCCTATCCTCTCCTGTCTGCCAATACTTTCCCCTGCCTCTTACAAATACATCTTTCCGCTTTGATGTCCTTCCCTTGCCACAATATACATCCGTTCACACTCCGGTCCCGGAAGCTCATGGGTCAGCACATCATAGGCTGCCACAAATTCAAGTCCCGCCTCGTAAAGCAGCTTCTTCACCTTCTCCAGGGAATATGCCCGCTGCAAATGTACCTCCTCATACTTTTCATACAACGGCGTGTCCTCGTCCTCACCTTCCGTCCCGGCCTTTGCAAACAAGGTCAGGCAGTATTCATTCAAACATTTTTCTTCATCATATAAATTTTCCCAAATAAAGCTGACATCCTCACGGTTTTCCGCAATCGTCGTATCTCCGAGAAGCTCCTTATATTTATACTCGGTATTCAAATCAAAAATAAATACACCTTCCCGGTCCAGATAATTATTGACCAGCTGAAACACCTGAAGCAGCTCTTCTTCGGCAGTAATATAATTCATGCTGTCGCAAATGCTGACCACTGCTGCCACCGTACCGTAAAGCTCAAAGGAACGCATATCCTGCTGCAGATAAAGAATCCTGTCCGGCTCCGTATCGTCAGATAATGCTTCCTCTTTGGTCAGCTCCTCCCCAACGCACCTCTCAGAATCCGTGATATCTCCATACGATCCGTACTCCTGCTCCCTTGCCACCTCCAGCATATCCTCCGACAAATCAATCCCAATCATATCGTAGCCGGCCTCCGCCAGTCGCCTTGTCATCTGTCCGGTACCGCAGCCAAGCTCACACACAAGTCCGGACTCCACACCGTTTTCCTTTAACAGCCCGATTAAATACTGCGCCCATTCGTCATAAGGCACATTATCCATAAGCTCGTCGTATACATATGCAAATGCGGTGTAACTGTATTTTTCCATAGAGACCTCCTCCGCTTTCTATTAAAAAAATTATAATTCAAATGTGCATAAATGTAAATACTTATGCCTCACAACATTTCAATTCAACGCAAAATTTTGTAAAAACTACTGGATTTTTTTTTCATTTTGTTATATAATACTTTCGTACAAGTATTCAAAAGGGAGTAGCCTGCACTCGTTGTATTCCGTTGCGTCAAAACGATTAGAAATAGTCCGCTCGGAGTTGAAATGGCAAGACTTTTGTTACAGCTTCGTTGTTGTAATAAAGGTCTATTTTTTTCGTGCAAACAAAGCACGCATATTCATGGATGCCCAGAGGCATACTTCAAAGTATCTCTGCATATGAGGGCACGCTATTCCACTATCTTACAAAAAGGAGAGAAACTATGGATTTCTTAATCGAAGGCATTCTGTCTGTCACCTGGCAGCAATGTGTGATGTACGTCATCGGTGCCCTGCTCATCTGGCTCGGCATCAAAAAAGAGTACGAACCGTCCCTCCTGGTTCCAATGGGCTTCGGTGCAATTTTAGTGAACTTCCCGTTCACCTCGGTGCTCAACCAGACAATTGAAGGAGTAGAAGCCGCCGGTATCATTGAGTGGCTGTTCGATATCGGTATTCAGGCTTCCGAAGCAATGCCGATTCTTCTGTTTATCGGTATCGGTGCGATGATTGACTTCGGACCGCTGTTATCCAACCCGTCTATGTTCCTGTTTGGTGCGGCAGCACAGTTCGGTATCTTTTTTGCCATTTCCCTTGCTTCACTGCTCAATTTTGACTTAACGGATGCCGCTTCCATCGGTATCATTGGTGCTGCAGACGGTCCGACCTCCATTCTGGTATCACAAGTGTTAGGCTCCAAGTATGTTGGTGCGATTGCCGTAGCAGCATACTCCTACATGGCACTTGTACCGATTATCCAGCCGGCGGTTATCAAGCTTACCACCACGAAAAAGGAACGTCGTATCCATATGGAATACAATCCGACCAATGTATCCAAGACGACCCGTATTTTATTCCCGATTATCGTTACCTTTGTTGTAGGTTTTGTTTCACCGCAGTCCGTTTCCCTCGTTGGATTCTTAATGTTCGGTAATCTGCTGCGTGAATGCGGCGTTCTCGGAACCCTTTCCGATACCGCGCAGAACAACCTCGCAAATTTAATCACTCTGCTTTTGGGTATTACAATTTCTTTCAGTATGCGTGCAGAAGATTTTGTAAAGGTTGATACCTTGCTTATCATGTGCATTGGGTTAATTGCATTTATCTTTGATACCTTCGCCGGCGTAGTGTTCGCTAAGTTTCTGAACCTGTTCCGCAAGAATAAGATTAACCCGATGGTCGGTGCCGCAGGGATTTCCGCCTTTCCGATGGCTTCCCGCGTTGTCCAGAAAATGGCACAAAAGGAAGAGCCTGGTAACATCATTCTGATGCATGCCGCAGGTGCTAACGTGGCAGGTCAGATTGCTTCCGCAGTAGCCGGCGGTCTTGTAATCAAGCTTGTTCTTGGTATGATGTAAGGAGGATTCAACTATGAATATAGAAAACTTTTTAAGCTCTCTTGAAATTATGGGAAAAGGTATGCTTGGTATCTTCGTTACCGTAATCATCGTTATGATTGTTGTATTTCTGCTTTCCAAAACCGGAAGCAAGAAAACGGATGCCAAGTAGGCAGCCTCCGATTTCATAACTGCTTCATTTCACAAAGGGGCTGGTGTACAACACACCAGCCCCAAAACTTTTATGCCCTGTCGCGCTCTTTCCTTCCTACCATGTAGGCAAGTAAAAATCCGACTGCCGCAAAAACTCCGCAAAGCAAATAACTTCCTTCCGTATTCCGCGGAAACAGCTCCGGCAGGGAACCCAAAATAAAACCGAAAATAATCAAAAAGGTCTGCATTGGATACTTCGACATAAGTGTATCCAACGCTCTTGTAACCATAACGATTCCCACAATGGTTCCGATTGCCAAAGGAATCAGCGGTACTATTTCAAAGCTGCTGATACACGCAAGCAGCTCCTCATATATGCCAAGCGTGTAAAGCATCTGAGACGCGCTAATCCCCGGCAACACCAGCGCAATTGCAAGCAATACGCCCCCCGCAAGCTTTAAAAGCAGGGCAGCTGCTCCATCTGCTGCCTCCAGGGAAAACATTTCCTCCGGCAGGAAATCCAACGCATACACCAAAGCAGCACCTACGATAGGAAGCAAAAACACCCATACAGAAAACCGTTTTACCCTTGCAGAGGCAAAAATCAATGGAATCCCGCCTGCTACTGCACCAAGAAAGAAAAAACGCACATAGCTTCCTGCAACCGGCTGCTCCAAAAGCCCCGAAATCAGCCTTGCAAAGGCAAGCATCCCAAGCCCTGCACCAAGCAAAAACACTACAAGAAACAGGAAACCTTTCTTTGCCCGTTCCCAGTATACGCCCTGTCCGTTTCCTTCTTCAAAGTCCTTCCGTTTCCCCGGTAGCAAACCGCTGACTGCTCCGATTAGCCGGTCATAAATTCCAAGCAAAATTGCCATGGTTCCTCCGGACACGCCGGGCACGGTCATGGTGCCGCCAATCCATGCTCCCTTAAAAAAAACTTCCAACTGCTTTATCATCACAAGCCTACCCCTATGAATTTTTCATAATCACCGTTTCCACTACATCTGCCACATGCTCACAGGCATCCATACAACGCTCCAGATAGCCGTAAATATCACGCCATGCAATAATATCTGCCGGACTGTTTTCTTCTGCATATAATTCCCGCATGCCTTCGATATAAAGGTTGTCGCCCTCTTCCTCTAAGTCATTCACCCGAATCAGATATTCCTTCAGCTTCGCAGACCTGCGGAATTCCGGGAACTCCTCCATCGCAACCTTTAGTGCTTCACAGGCAGAAATCACAAGTTCGATCATAGCTACCGCCTTCTCCTTGACAGTTTCCGGATGACAAATATAAATTCGTAAAAATACATCTTCAACGGTATCCGTAATGTCATCCAGATTTTGCGCCAGCAAAATAATGTCCTCCCGTTCAATCGGAGTGATAAACGCCTTATTTAAAGCATACATCAGTTCATGCTTTTTTATGTCTGCTTCGTGTTCAATTTCGTGAATCTGCTCTCTGAGAGAAGCAAGCTGCTCTCTCTTATATGACTTTAAGGCATTTCCCAAAAGCATTGCCGCGCGGTGGGAACAATCCACACTTGCAATGAAGTTATCAAAATAGTACCGGTCGTTCTTCTTCGCCATAATTTTCGCTCCTTTTCCTGTCCTGGATTTATGTAATAGTTTCTATTCTCTTATTCCGGCTTCAAACTGATTTCTCTATAGCGTAAACAACTTCGCCATCAGAAAACCGATAAGTCCGCAGCCCGGAAAGGTCAACACCCATGTCAGCACCATTTCCCGTACCACTCCAAAGTTAATTGCAGACAATCGTTTCACCGCACCCACGCCCATAATTGCCGTGGTTTTCGTATGAGTGGTGCTGACCGGAATTCCGAAGGTTGAAGACAGCAGCAGGCAAAAGCTCGCTGCAATATCTGCCGAAAAGCCCTGAAACTTTTCAAGACGCACCATATCCATCCCCACGGACTTAATTATCTTCTTGCCTCCAATAGATGTACCAAGCCCCATTACCACGGAGCAAAGCAGCATCATCCAGACCGGAGGCTGCACCGCTGCAGACGTATCAGAGCCGTTCACTAAAAACAACGCCAGCAACAGCACTCCCATAAATTTCTGTCCGTCCTGTGCGCCGTGCATAAAGGATGTAGCCGCGCCGCCCAGAATCTGCGCTCCCGTAAAAAACTTATTCGTCCTTCTCCGCTCCATATTCCGGCAAAGAAGTACGGTAAGCTTAGACGCTCCAAAGCCGGATGCAAAGCCGAGGAGAGTGGAAAGGCCTAAACCGTAGATAACCTTCATCCACTCTGCCGGATTGATTCCGGATAAGCCTCCCTGAAGCGCAATTGCCGCACCGGAAAGACCGGCAATCAGCGCATGGCTCTCACTGGTCGGTATTCCGAAATACCAGGCAGCCACTGCCCACACAACAATGGCAAACATGGCGGCACATAGCGCAATTAATGCTTTTTTATCGTCTCCGTTAAAATTCACCATGTTTTTAATCGTCATGGCTACTGTCGTATTTACCAAAGACATAATCAGTACACCCAGAAAATTAAGTACAGCCGACATAAGAATCGCTGCTCCCGCAGGCATACACCGGGTAGCTACACAGGTCGCAATGGCATTCGGTGCATCGGTCCAGCCATTCACAAAGATCACCCCCAATGTCAGCAATACTGCAATAAACAGTACCGGATTCTCCAACATCTGTTCAAAGAAGTAGGAAAACGAAATATTCATGTATCTACTTTCCTCCTAAAGCCGGTCTCTGACCGGTTTTTCTGTTCTGTCCCGTTTCTCGGCGGGACAAGCCTAGTATACAAGAAAAAACCGTTAAAAATCCGTAAATAAAGATGCCATCTCCGTAAAAAACATATAAATACGCTTTTTTAAACGCCGCATCACTCGAACCTAAACCATTTAAAATCAAAATCACAGCCCGGCAGAAATACGAAATTCACCGTATTCCTTCCGGTCACCCGCGTCAACGTAAAGGTCTGCTCCACATACTCCTCAGAGCCTGCAAACTCAGCAATTTCATTGATGTCACCGCTCTCCCCATGAAAGCGTACATGGATGGTATTCTTCGGCAGACGGCTTTTACCGCAAATTGTAATCTTTGCCGTTCCCTGTTCGCCAAAATCCATATCTTCAAATACTAAGGTTACATTGTTTCCGATACCGGTAATCGCATCCGCCTCCACCGTAAAGGTATCCCCGTACACCAAGGTGTTGTCCTTTGCCGAAAGCCGTTCAAACGCCTTTTCCTTCTTTGTAAACACAAAGCCTTTGATGTGCATCTTATGATCGGTCACAAAGCTGATACTTGTAACGCCTTTTAACCGGCGCGGCAGAGTATAAGTCCGCTCCTGATAAGTATTCCACTGAGACGGCACATGATAAATCACCGTATCAATCAGCTCACTTCCCTCATCTCCCGGCGCACCTTCCCAAATCTCAATTGGCGACACTCTGCTCTCCAGTTCAAAAATCGGCAGCGTAAGCTCATCCGCACCAAAATCTCCAAAATCTACGCCATCAAAGGTGACGGTTGTATTTCCCTCGCGGGCTGTTGCCACGCCACGCTCGTTTCCATTGGTCACCGTTCCCTGACACCTGCTGTACAGACTACCGGAAATCAGCTCATATGGGTTCAGATAAGCCGTTCCTACGCCCTCAATGACAAAGTCCCTATCAGAAATCAGGCGAATCTTTGTGTCACCGTTTTTCGTATTGCACCGCACCCGTACCTCACCGTCACCAAGCGCAGTCAACAGTACCCGGTTGCCATAAGCAAGCCCCTCCGGCTTACTTGTGGAAGATGCTCCCGTTTCCACATCCGTAAGCATTGCAATATTGGAGTCTACGCCTCCGTTGTTGGTCACGCGCCAAAGAATCTCCGGATACGTGGCATTTTCCGGATAAAGCTTTGCAGTAAGAAGTACCGTCCTGTACTCTGATGTTAGTTGATTCCCTGCAAATTCCCCAATTACCTTTCCCGTCTCATCCGCTGCCTCGCAGGAAATATCGATGCGTCGTACCGGAATTTCTTCTGCCACACGTTTTTTCCATTCTGCAACCGTTTCGGTTCCCTTCCGTTCTTCTCCTTCTGCCGGAAGCATGCGCTCTCTTTCTTCACATTTTGCCAACCACTCTTCTTCCACTGCCGCATTCTCCTCCGTGGCTGCCACGCCCTTCGGCACCGTACATGGAAGCGCCTGTAGCACCAATCGCTCCTCTGGCAGACCTGCCGAGCTCACCCGCATCACAATTTCTCCCGGCTCTGTCTTTGCCGCAAGCACAGCAAGGAGCTTGCCGGAAAACAGCCTCCTGCTTGTTGCCTTATAGCTGTCATAATCCGTGCTGTCACCGTTATCCAGCCCGACCAGACGCGCTGCTCCCTCTACCGATACCTGCACCCGGTTTCTTGCATTTTTTACCGGATAGCCATCCTTATCCGCCATTCCGATTTCTACAAACAGCAGGTCGGTACCATCTGCCGCAAGCGTCGTGCTTTCCGGCTGTAACAAAATCCTTGCTGGGTCGCCAAAGGAATGCTCCGTTTCTCTTGCAATTTCTGCACCATTCTCATCATAAGCAACCGCCGTAAGCTCTCCCGGCGTATACGGCACCTTCCAATGGCCGACAAGCTTCGTTCCTTTCTCATGGTCAATCATAAAATCTCCGCAGGACTTCCCATTGACAAACAGCTCCACCCGCGGCGCATTCGAACAAATCCGCACATCCACAGTCTGACCGAAGGAGAAGTCCCAATACGGGAAAATATGCACCATCGGTGCTTTCTTATAATCTGTCCACTCCGCCTGATAAATGTAAGCAGAATCCTTAAAAAAGCCCGCTGTATCAATTTGACCAAAATAAGAATTTTTTGTGTGATACGGTGTCGGCTCACCGATATAATCAAAACCACTCCAGAGAAACTGTCCCATGCTGTACTTCGCATCACGGTCCATAAAAATGCAATGCTCGGTAGACTTTGCCCCCCAGCTGGTAGTGGAATTACCGAGTGCGGAGCACTGCTCGTCATCATCACTTAACACCGGCTGTTCCAGCGGAAAATGATAAATACCGCGGCTTTGTACCGTAGCCGCAGTCTCACTGCCGTAAATGAACCAATCCGGATGCTCGCTGTGATGCTTTTCATAATACGCTTCCCCGTAATTATAGCCCGCAAACTTCACAATATCCGCACACTTTTGCGCATTCTCCCACGGCATAAAGTTAGAACCGATGGTCATCGGAGCATTGGCAAGCGGATCATGAACCTTTACCGCATCCATCAGCCTCCGGGTAATCTCCTGCCCGTGCTCATCCGCATGGGTGTCATAAATTTCGTTACCGATACTCCAGAGAATCACCGAAGGATGATTTCGGTCCCGACGAATCCAGCTCGCCACATCCGGCTTGTACCACTCCTTAAAAAAACCTGCATAATCATGCGGTGTCTTATGACGCTCCCACATATCAAAGCCCTCGGACACCACTAACAGTCCCATCTCATCTGCCAGCTCCATAAACTCCTTCGCCGGCATATTGTGGGAAGTTCGCACTGCATTCACGCCCATCCTGCGCAGCTTTTCAAACTGTCTGCGTTGTGCTGCTTTATTGAAAGCTGCACCGAGACATCCCAAATCATGATGCAGACAGGCACCATAAAGCTTTACATGTCTGCCGTTTAAGAAAAATCCCTGCTCCGTATCAAAGGAAAGCACGCGGAAGCCGATTTGCTGTCTCACCTCATCAATGACGGCTCCGTCCCTGACAAGCTCCGTGCAAAGTGTATATAAAACCGGGCTTTCAATGTCCCAGCGTTCCGGCATCCGCACCGCAAGCTCCTGTCTGTCCGTCGCGAAGGCTCCGGAAAGAGCTTCACCGGTTCCGCTTATCACTACACCGCCCTCCGGATTTAAAATAGTCTGTCTTACACATATACCTTCCAAGCTTCCTGCGGTCACAAGCGGATGCACACGGCAGGCTCCTGCCGTGTCTGCCACGGAAAGCATCCCAAGATTCGTTCCTGCTCCACATTCCGCCTCTGCCGTCACCGTCACAAGAAAATCCCCGTTATGCTCCATGGTATGTACATATACACCATCCGAAACAAGGTGCAGCTGCGGACGAGTAATAAACCATACATTACGGTAAATTCCTGCACCGGAATACCAGCGGGAATTCGGGCTTTGAAAGCGCACCTGTACAAAAATCGTGTTTTCCCCTTCCTTCAGCTCATCTGTAATGTCGAATTCAAAGGCGGAATACCCATTCCTCCAGTCATAGACCGGTGCTCCGTTTACATACACCGTAGAGTTCATATACACACCGTCAAAACGCACGGATACGCGCTCTCCTGTCGGTTCATAGGAAAAGCTCTTTCTGTACCAGCCCTCGCCATCACGGTACAAATCCCTCACATCATAAATCAGCCAGTCGTGAGGCAAATCTACAGGCTTCCAACAGCCTGTTCCCTGCCATACCTCCTCCTTTGGTGTTCCCATTGGTCTTTCCCAAAATTCCCAGCCATTGTTCCAAAGCTGTTTTGTTGTCATACAAGTTCTCCTCTCGTTTTCTTTTCTGCCTCTTTTCTCCGGCGCTGCTGTCCCTGTGTCTGCCACGCTTTCCCGCACTATATCCTTTTTCAAGGGTTACTCTTCTTTGTTTCTGTCCTGTTTTTTATCCGGTCTGCTTCCGTAATCCTCCGGAGCACCCGTGCCGGATTTCCCACGGCTATCACACCCTCCGGAATATCCTTTACTACCACGCTGCCGGCACCAATCACCGCGTCCGCACCAATTTTTACACCGCCAAGAATCGTTACGCCGCCGCCAATCCACACATTGTCGCCGATTTCTACCGCCGGCGACTGCTCATAGCCCGCCGTCCGCTCCTCACTACAGAGCGCATGATTCGGTGTATAAATCCCTACATTTGGTCCAATCCACACATTATCCCCAATCGTTACTTTCCCACAATCTAAAATACAGCAGTTCGTATTCGTATAAAAATTGTCGCCCACCTCGATATTAGAACCATAGTCGCAGTTAAACGGCGACTCAATCCAACAGTTTTTGCCGACCCTACCAAACAGCTTTCTTATGAGCTGCTCCCGTTCTGCCCGCAGGGACGGCTTTGTATTATTAAACTCAAATAATACATCCTTTGCATACTCCCGCTCTGCGGTCAGCTCCTCATCCCAGCTGATATAATAGTCCCCCTGCAGCATCTTCTCTTTGTTTGTCATAACCGCTCCTTTTCCGAAACCAAGACTTCATAATTTTTTGAACACAGTCAAGCCTACCTGTACACAACCGGCTCTTCCTCTGCTTATCTTAATTTTAACATTTTCAATGCGCCAGTTCAACAAAAATACATAAGAAAAAAAGAAGAAAACATTACTATTTTCTTCTTTTCCTCTATCTTTTTTAATTTAATTTTTCTCCTCTTCTATCGTCTGATGGAATTGTTCAAACAGCTCATTATAATAAATATTCTCCTCTGAAGACAGCTTCGCCTCGATATACTCCAATGCCTTCTCCGGTATTTTTATCCTGTTCATCGACTCACCCTCTTTCCTCATGTTCTAAAGAAGCGCTTCTTTTACAGAAAACCTTAGATTTTCCTGTTAAGTATACTATACCAAAACATGGAAACATTATCTTGACTTTTTGAATCCGCTTTGTTACGGTTCGGCAAACAGCCCCAGCACCGGCGGATACACGGTAAACACCATAAAAGCAGCCAAAAAGGCATAAATCACCAGACGAAGTACCCTTGCATCTGCACTTTTACAGCCTTTTGCCACCAGATACACTACCACAAATGCCAGAAGCACGCAAATCACAAAAAGCAGAATATTAAGCCATGCTGTATT
>CAZAUP010000029.1:0-16989 GCA_964488415.1 uncultured Lachnospiraceae bacterium | reverse complement strand
TGGAAAATCAGTACAGCGAATATACGGACAGGCGTATGATTGCAATTATGAATGAGCTGAAGGATAAGTATAATGAGACACAGGATCCGGAGGATTATCTGCGCCTTTTATATTCCAATCCGTGCGGTTTTAAGCTGACGGCAGCGATGACGACCAATTACCGCCAGTTAAAGACAATGTATGCCCAGCGTAAAAACCACAGACTGCCGGAGTGGAGAGAGTTTTGTGCGTGGGTGGAGACGCTGCCATATGCGGAGTTTATTACCGGAGAAACGCCGGAAACCCGGTAATAGGAAAGCAGAGGCTCTGAGAAAGATGCTGTTAGCGCAGCAGAGTGGACAAGAGTTTCTTTGCAAGGTCTGTAAGGAGCACCGGGCTGTTTAAAAGCTCTTCGGTAAGGGGAGTATAGGTAAAGCTGCTTTTGTAGTCGGATAAGAAGCATGGGAGAGAAGCACAGGCTTCTGCCTGTGCTTCTTTTTTTTCGGGCAGTGTTTCTTTGCAGATGGCGGCAGCAGAGAGCTTTTTCTGCGGAGGGCTGGTTAAACTAAACGGTAAAAATGCCCCCGTTTTTCTGGTATAGCAGGTGTCAGCGGTGGCTTTTCTGCGATATTTCTTTTCAACGAAGGAAGCGATACTTTTGTGCATGGCACAGTCCTCGAGCGGCAGATAGTAGTAGTCTGACGGATTTGAGTGAAAATATTTCAGTTCACCGGAATAAACAGGCAGGGAAAGAGATAATGTGCCCTGTGTGGCGGAAAGCTCCAGCAAAAGAGAGGAGTTTTCCCAGGAAAGAGAGAAAGAAATATCCCTTGGAATCGGATTCGGGAGAGGATAGGTTAAGGTTAGTATCTGGTTCCGAGCGGTATCTGAAACATCTGCCTGTAATGTATCTGGTTCCAAAACATTCGCAAGATTATTCAGAAAGCAGAGTATGGTAAGAGAAGGGAGATTCATAACATCCTCCGCATTATGTAAAAGCAGTATCTGTGCCAAAGTGTTTTCTTCCTCTGCCTTGCTATGATTTGTAAGAGCGTTCAAATGATGCAGTCCGAGAAACTGCGTATACACTTCAATTAAATCGCTGCCGGAAAAAACGTCGGTGCGGGGAAAGCCGAAGAACTGCTCCATGGTTTTCAGCTTCAGATTTGGCAGGTGAAACAGCTTTTTAAGATTTCTTGCTGTGGCATAGATATCCAGACTTTCCAAAGCGGAGAGCGGGTTTGGCAGACCGTAGCGTTTTGCCCTTTTTTCCAAAAACGGCAAATCAAAGCCGGTGCCGTTGTAGTGGAGTATGATATCATAAGCTTTGACCTTTGTGAAAAAAAGGCGCAGTAATTCCTTTTCCTCCGATGGCTCTGTACAGAGCCACTGAGTCAGGAGGTAGCCCTGAGGCTCCTCGCAGGCACAACCGATTAGGTAGACATAGGAGGACTGGGCGGACAGACCGGTGGTTTCGATGTCAAAATAGATTGCACGCTTATTCTTGCAGGCAATCGGGAGAACCGGCGTGAATTCCGGGGTAAACGGGGTTACGGCTGTATTCATAGGACACCTTCTTTTTGCAAAAAATTTTGAACGTAGAAATTAGTTCGTTTTCAGGATGCTTTTAGTGTAGCATATTTTGATGCTTTTGAACAGTCGAAAAATCTTCCCGGAAGTATTTGCACACAGGAAGAAATGTGCTATACTATAGTTCGGGGAAGCTTGTCCATGAGGAGGTACGCCTATGAAGCTGAATCGTTGTAAATATTGCGGGAAGCTTTTTCAAAGTCCGAATGCATGTGTGGTATGCAGGGAATGTAAGGAAATTGACGAAGCATTGTTTTCCGGCGTTGAGGATTATTTGAAAAAATATCCTAACAGCAATGCAATTCAGATTGCAGAAGGACTCAATATTTCCGTGTATGAGATTATCCGCTTTATTGACGAAGGGCGGCTCCAGTTTTCTAAAGGCAGGTTTGAGAAGCTGTAGAAAATGGAAGGAAGAGGGAAGCTATAAAACAAGAATGAGGTGACAATATGATTGCATATATTAAGGGCCTGCTCGCGGAACGTGAGACAAATGCGGTGGCGGTTGAAACCGCAGGCGGTGTGGCATATGAGCTTTCCATAATGCCAACGGATGCAGAACGGCTTCCGGGCATTGGGGAGGAAATAAAATTATATACCTATTTGCAAGTAAAAGAGGATGGCGTGGCATTGTTCGGTTTCCTTTCCAAAACGGATTTGGCGGTGTTTAAGCTGCTGCTTACAGTCAGCGGTGTGGGACCAAAGTCAGGGCTTGCGATATTGTCGTCAGTGGGTGTGTCGGAGCTGCGTCTTGCGGTACTGACAGAGGATGCAGACCGGATTGCAGCAGCACCGGGAGTCGGAAAAAAGACAGCAGGACGTTTGATTATTGAGTTAAAGGATAAGCTGGCGACCATGGGAGATGCATTTGCAGAGGAGTTCATGGAAGGTCCGGTCCGGTCAGAGGTTTTTGAAAGTGCGGAAGAAAAAGTACTTCGGGACAATGCAGTACAGGTGCTTTTAGCACTTGGATATGTGCAAAAGGAGGCGGCAAAGGCAGTGAAAAAGGTTGTTTATACCGAAGGTATGACAGAAGACGATATGGTGCGTATGAGTCTCAGAGAATTGGGCTAAACATAATTTACTGGAAAATGGAGGCTGTACGGCAGTTATGGCAAGACGAATGATTACAACGGAAGCCTTAGACGGAGAAAAGAAAATCGAAGCAGGCTTACGACCGCAGCGGTTGACCGACTATATCGGACAGGAGAAGGTACGGAAAGTGTTAAAAATTTATATTGAAGCAGCAAAGGGACGAGGGGAAACTTTGGACCATGTGCTTTTTTTCGGACCGCCAGGACTCGGTAAAACTACACTGGCGGGCATTATTGCCAACGAGATGGGAGTCAGTATCCGTACTACGGCAGGACCGGCGATTGAAAAGCCGGGAGACATGGCATCCATTTTATATAAGCTGAATGAGGGTGATGTGCTCTTTATCGATGAAATTCACCGGCTTCCGCGTCAGGTAGAGGAGTTTTTGTACTCTGCGATGGAGGATTTTACGATGGATGTGTTAATAGGACAGGGAGCCAGTGCAGTGTCAAAGCATTTTTCACTGCCACATTTCACACTGGTAGGAGCAACTACGAGAGCGGGCATGCTGACGGCACCGCTTCGGGATCGTTTCGGTGTAGTGAGCCGTTTGGAGTATTATACCAACGAAGAATTAAAGCAGATTGTGGTGCGTTCAGCAGGTGTGCTGAATGTGGAAATTGAAGAGGAGGGAGCCTTGGAAATTGCAAAGCGTTCCAGAGGTACGCCCCGTATTGCCAACCGTTTTTTGAAACGTGTGCGAGATTATGCCCAGGTTATCGGAGACGGTGTTATATCAAAAGAAATTGCAGATCGTGCCCTTAATTTATTTGAAGTGGACCGGTATGGGCTGGACGATGGAGACCGGCGGATGCTTCTTGCAATGATTGAAAGGTTTAAAGGCGGCCCGGTTGGTTTAGAGGCAGTGGCAGTGACAATCGGAGAAGATGCCGGAACATTAGAAGAGGTATATGAGCCGTTTTTGGTACAGAATGGATTTGTAGCGCGGACACCGAGAGGTCGAGTAGTGCTGTCAAAGGCCTATAAGCATCTGGGACTGTCCGAGCCGGATTCGGGTGCGGCAGAATAGGAGGAAACGATGAATAGAAAAAACGGAATCGAAGTGATTATTAATGGAAAACGGGTAACACTTGGAGGATATGAAAGTGAAGAGTATTTACAACGGGTTGCCTCCTATCTGAATTCAAAATATACGGAACTGAAGCAGATGGATTCCTATCGTATGTTGGATGCGGAAATGAAAAATATGTACTTGCAGTTGAATCTTGCAGATGACTTTTTTAAGCTAAAAAAGCAAATGGAAGAAGCAAATGGGGATTCTGATGCAAAAAGCGGAGAAATTTTTGATTTGAAGCATGAAGTGATTACGGCGCAGACAAAGCTTGAAGCAGCGCAAAGAGAAATTGATGCGTTGAAAAAGGAAAATCTGGAAGCACAAAAAAGAATCATTCGCTTAGAAACGGAGTTAGAGGGATATCATGGAAAAGCCTGAAATTCTTGCTCCGGCAGGCAGTATGGAAGCCCTAAGGGCAGCAATCTCTGCAGGAGCGGATGCGGTGTATATCGGAGGAAGCGGCTTTGGAGCGAGAGCCTATGCGGACAATCCGGACACCGAAGCAATGTTAGAAGCAATCGAATATGTACATTTGCGGGGAAAGAGACTTTATCTTACCGTAAATACGTTGGTAAAGGAGCAGGAATTCGGCGCATTGTATCAATTCTTAGCTCCTTATTATGCAGCTGGGCTGGATGCAGCCATTGTACAGGATGTGGGGGTACTGCATTTTTTAGCGAGGGAGTTTCCGGGGCTTTCGCTGCATGCCAGTACACAGATGACCTTAACCGGAGCCGCGGGGCTTTCGCTGTTTTATGACTATCCGGTGACAAGGCTTGTGCCTGCACGGGAGCTGTCCCTTCCTGAAATTGCGGAAATTTGCAAAAACAGCGGGAAGGAGGTAGAAATCTTTGTTCATGGAGCACTTTGCTATTGCTATTCCGGACAGTGTCTTATGAGCAGCTTAATCGGGGGCAGAAGCGGTAACAGAGGCCGTTGTGCCCAGCCCTGCCGCATGGAGTACGATGCGGAGAAGGGGAAGAAGTATTGGCTTAGTCCGAAGGATTTGTGCGGTCTTCCGGTGCTTCCGGAGCTGCTTCAGACCGGTGCGGCATCCTTTAAAATCGAGGGAAGAATGAAACGCCCGGAGTATGCAGCAGCGGTGACTGCGGCATACCGGAGGTTTACGGATTTGTATTTTGCGCTTGGCGATGAGGGGTATCGGACATATCTCAAAGAGCATCCACAGCTTCTTTCCGAGGAAGTAGAAAAGCTTTCGGATTTGTATAACAGAGGTGGCTTTACGGAAGGCTGCTTTTTGTGTCATAACGGGGCAGAGCTTATGTCCGTACACCGTCCGAATCATTTCGGCGTGCCGGTGGGAAAGGTTGTGGAAGGAAGCAGGGGGGAGGCAAGAATTCGGCTTACAAAGGAAGTGTTTGCCCAGGATGTGTTAGAGCTTCGAAGGGAGAACAGAAAAGAGGCAGGAGGACAGGGATATTACGAATATACCGTGGGCTGTGGCGGCGCGGCCGGTACGGAGATAAAAGCACGGCTGCTTCCGACGATTTCGGCAAGGCCGGGAGATATGGTGTACCGTATGAAAAATTCGGTGTTATTAAAGGAGCTGGAGGACACTTACGTTGGAAAGGAAAAAAAACAGAGAATACAAGGAGCCTTTTATGCAAAAGCCGGGGAGCCATGTACTTTGTCTGTTTGGACCGAGTGTGGCGGGGGGCTCCCTGCGGTGGCATTTCCACAGCAGGAAAAGAAAACAGTTTCCGTAAGCGTGGAGGGCTTTGTCTGTGAAAAGGCAGAAAAGCTTCCTGCTACAGAGGAGGCGGTTGCCAAGCAGTTAAAAAAGACAGGAAATGATTGCTTTGAATTTGACACACTGGAGATTACACTGGCAGATAATGTTTTTTTGCCTAACGGTTTACTCAATGAACTGCGGCGGAATGCTCTGGCAAGGCTGGCAGAGGAGATAAGGGTGCAGTATATGCGGGGGGCAAAGGCTGTACGGGAGGAAGATGAGAAAGAAGAAACAAACGATATTGTGCAGACCAGCAGACAAAACAGCGGCCCGTATCTTGATTGTGTAGTAAGTACGGTGGAGCAGGCACAGGCAGCGGCAGATGCAGAGGGTGTCCGCAGAGTGTATTTAGAGTATAATCTGCAGGAGACAGCAGAAAAGCTATGTACCTTTGCGGCAAAGCTAAAAAAAGCCGGAAAAGAGCTTTGGATTGCCCTGCCGCGGATTTGCCGCCGGAAGACGCTGGAGCGGCTGAAAGCAGAGCTGATGTTGTATCATGGGATATTTGACGGATATTTGGTACGAAACTATGAAACGCTGTCTATGGTAATGGAAAAGGACCCGCAATGGAGGCTGCGAATCTGTCTGGATTCCAATCTTTATGTAATGAATCATGAAGCAAAACGGTTTTACAGGAAACTGTTCGGGACGTGCGAGGGGATTTGTACGGCACCGCTGGAGCTTTCCAAAAAGGAACTTCGTGCGCTTGGAATTTCGGATATGACGCTTGTAGTATACGGCAAACTTCCGCTTATGGTTTCTGCTCATTGTGTGAAAAAGACGATGGGATACTGCACGGGGGCAGGAAATCGGAGTGCGGAGCCGGTCATTCTGACGGACCGGGTTGGAAAAAGGTTTTCGGTAAGGCAGTTTTGTAAGGATTGTTACAATGTACTTTATAATTCCGAGTGTCTGGCATTGTCGAAAACGGATTTGGAAACGGCGGGACTTCGACCATGGGCGATACGTCTGGATTTTACTTTTGAGACTGCGGGAGAAACAAAGCGCGTGTTACAGGGGATGACCGAAACAGGTGCTTTTCCGGGTGGTACCGGATATACCAGAGGACATTTTAAAAGAGGGGTGGAATAATGCAGACGGCATTTCTTGCATTGATGAATTATATTCTTGCGGCACTATTGCTTGTCTATAACGGGCAGGCATATTACGCCGTAATAAGGAAAGAAGAGAAAAGGTGCAGAAGCATGCGGGCTGCCATGAAAGCTGAGGTGGCAGCCGTGCTTATTCTGTGCTTTTTTGCAATGTATCTGAAAAGCGGAAAGTTAAGCTTTGTATGGTTTTGTCTGCTGCAGCTTGCAGTCTATGGCGTGATTACCTTTGTTTACCAAAGACTGTATCCGGGGCTTTCCGGACTTTTGTTTGACAATATGCTGCTTTTGCTTTGCCTTGGGTCGGTAATGCTTGCAAGACTGGATTTTGCGGGCGCGGTGAGGCAGTTTGTAATCGTTGCAGCGGCATTGGCGGCAGCATTGCTGATACCGGGTTTCATTCGTGCAATGCATCGCTTGGAACGGTATGGCTATGTGTATCTGGTCATTGGTATTTTGATTTTGCTGTTTGTATTTTTCTTTGCAGGAGAACGGCTGGGAGCCAGAATTTGGGTAAAGATTTTCGGCGTTGCCATGCAGCCCTTTGAGTTTGTAAAGCTTTTATATATTTTTGGCGTATCAGCAGTATTATTACGGGCAAAGAAACGCAGCGGTGTGTGTTTCGCCACGCTGCTTGCGGGACTTCACATTTTGATTATGGTAGTCTCCAGGGACTTAGGCGCGGCGGTATTGTTTGCGGTAGTGTACGGAGTTTTGTTTTACTGTGTGGACGGAAGAAAACGCTGGCTTTGCGCAGGAGCTTTGCTTGCGGCAGGAGCATGTGTGGCAGCATATGAGAGCTTTGCCCATGTGCAGGTGCGGGTGCTGGCATGGCGTGATCCGTTTGCGGTAGTAGATAACGAAGGATATCAGCTGGCACAGTCTTTATTTGCCATCGGAAACGGCGGTCTTTTCGGAACGGGACTGTTTTGCGGGGCACCGGAGCAGATTCCGGTGGTAACTACGGATTATATTTTTTCAGCAATTTGTGAGGAACTGGGGGCGATAGCTGCGATTGGTCTGCTGGGAATCTATATCAATTGTATGGTACTTATGATTCGGCTGGCGGAAAAGTTTGAGGAGGATTATTATCGTTTGGTATTTACCGGATTTTTTGCGCTGTTTACGACGCAGGTGTTTTTAAATGTAGGCGGTGTCATACGGATGATTCCGTCCACCGGGGTGCCGTTGCCGTTTGTGAGCGCGGGAGGAAGCTCCGCCGCGAGCATGATACTGATGTTTATGCTGATTCAGGGAATGCAGGAACGGTGTGGGAAGACCGTCGTAACAGGAGCCTATAAGGATGGCTTTATGCCGGGGACTTTGTCCGAAAGAGGAAGACGGGCAGTAAAGCATTGTTCGGCTGCGTTTCTTGTGATTATGGGCTTGCTTGCGGGATATTTTATCGTATTTACCTGTACGGAAGCGCGTACCGTCATTTTTCATTCGTACAATCGCAGACAGGCAAAATTGGAGGAGCAGAATGCACGGGGAACAATTTTTGATACAAAGGGAAATCCGATTGCCTTTACCGTGCTTTCAGAGGAGGGTGAGGTGCGAAAATATCCTTACGGAAGTCTTTATTCACATGTGGTTGGACAGGTTGGAAATGGTTCGAGCGGCTTGGAGGCAATGAAGGAAATAGAGCTTTTGTCCTCCTCTGCCAATGAGCTGATCAAGCTGCTGTACCGGATGCGCGATGCGCAAATACCGGGGAATAATCTGTTTACAACCTTGGAAACAGAGGTGCAGCAGACAGTTTATGAAGCGTTAAACGGACAGCAGGGAGCGGCCTGTGTACTGAATCTGGACAACGGAGGACTGCTGGCTGCGGTATCGTTACCGGATTTTCATCCGGAGCTGGTGGCGGATACGGTTGAAGCAGAGAATGCACCGTTGTTTAACCGCGCTTTTTACGGACAATATCCGGTGTGGGAGGCAACACCGGTGTTTCGGGCGGCTGCGGAAAGCTTTCATGAAAGCGGGATACCTACACCATTCGGAGAGTCTGTTTTTACGGAGAGGGAGGTGCTGACACCGTTTGGAGCGGCACTGTTTGCGGGAGCATGTGCGAGGGAAGGAAGTTATCGGACACCCCATGTAACAAAAAAATTAACGGATGCAGCCGGAAAGCTGATTTATCAGACAGAGGTGAGCAGTCTCAGGCTGATTTCGAAGGAACGGGCATCAGAGTATTTACAGAGCTTTACAAAGCAGTTTACTGAAGACGGGACTGCCTATCTTTATACTGCGACAGGTGTACCGTCCGGAACGGAGGGGGAGTATCACTATCTGGCAATGGTGCTTGTGCCGGCGGAGTATCCGGTCTACGCGGTTAGTGTATTTGTGGAAGGGAGTGCACGGGAGGAGGGCGAAAAAAAGCTGAAGCAGGAAACCGGGCAGCTTGTGGAGGGATTACTGCCACAATAGGAAAATAAAGAAAGTTTTTTTGGAAGGTTGCAAAGTACTTTGAAATGGTGTATACTAATAATCAGTTATAGAAGACACACCAGCAGGGAGGTATTGCAATGGTAGAGGCAACCAGCTGCGGCGGTGTAGTTATATTCAGAGGGAAGATATTACTACTGTACAAAAATTATAAGAACAAATATGAGGGATGGGTATTGCCGAAAGGCACCGTAGAAGACGGCGAAGAGTTTAAGGATACGGCAGTGCGGGAGGTCAGGGAAGAGACCGGTGTAGACGCACAGATTATCAAGTATGTCGGTAAGAGCCAGTATACCTTTAATACTCCGCAGAATACGGTTTTAAAAGATGTGCACTGGTATTTAATGATGTCTGACAGCTATTATAGCAAACCGCAGCGAGAAGAGTATTTCAGAGACTCCGGTTATTACAAGTTTCACGAGGCTTATCATATGCTGAAATTTGCCAATGAAAAGCAGATTTTGGAGCAGGCATATAATGAGTATGTGGATTTAAAGAAAAGTAATCTTTGGGGCAGTAAAAAGTATTTTTAAGAAAACCTGTATAGTGTTTCTTAAAAGGACAAAAGAAGAGCTTCCGTCTTGTGATGGGAGCTCTTCTTTTGTCCTTTTAAAGGAAAGGGTTTCTTTAATGTGGCTGCGTTGCATTGGTTCTTGCAAATTATTCCGGTCTCGATTACAATAGAGGTATATCAGAGCTTCCAAGGAGGATGGTGTTATGAAGAAGAATTCGTTTTGGGTGAAATCCGCTGCGATTATTGCCTCTGTGCTTGCGTTTTTTGTATTACTGCTTTTTTTGACAAAAGAATATCGACGGGCAATGCATGGCACATCCTCTGTATTTTATTTTAATGACAACCCGGAGGTTTTACTTTGGATTGTAATAATGACAGGCGTTTTGGCAATAGGTCTTCTGGTATGGCTTGCGAAGCTGATTTTTGACAGAGAGCAGCTTTTAACGGAGGCTGCGATGGAGGTGCGGAAGGTTACAAATAACATTCATGCGGGTGTAGTGAATTACATACCGGAGGGGATGTGCAGGATTGTTTATGCCAGTCGCGGATACTACGAGATTATCGGCATGGATCGTAACGGATTATATGAAATATATCAAAACAGTCTGCTCGGTTTTATTTTACCGGAGTATCATGAGTTTTTTCTGAATACGGAGGCACTTAACCGGGAAGGGTATACGGAGCGGACGATTCAGATGCATGATAAGGAAGGAAAAAGGTATTGGATGCAGGTAACCTTATCCAAGGGTGTACATGGTGGAAAGAATACAGTTTCTGCAGTGTTTGTGGATGTGTCTGCATTAAAGAGAACACAGGACAAGCTGTTAAAGGAGCAGGAACGCTATCGGATTGTTACGGAGCTCAGTAATGAGGTGATGTTTGAATATGATTACAAGAAGGATGTGCTTCTGCTTTCTGAGCAGTTTACGGAGATTTACGGAATCAATCATGTGGTCGGATATTTCAGAAAGGATATTAATTCACACATAAGCATCATTCACCCGGATGACAGAAGAAGTGCCATGCAGCAGTTTTTACGAACCAAACGGGTAGGAACCAACGATATTCAGGTACGGCTTTTAGATGCGGCCGGAGAGTATCAGTGGTGTCGTATTTTGTACCGGGCGATTTGTGATGAGAACGGAGGACCGTCTTTGGCAATCGGTAAAATTTCTAATATCAATATGTTCAAGAAAGAAATCGAGCAGCTGGAGCATGAGTCCAAGACGGATTCTCTGACGGGAGCTTATAACAAAATGGCGACAAAGGAAATGATAGATGCCTATATTCACAGTCATGGGGATAAGGCACATATGCTGCTTTTGATTGATGTGGATGAGTTTAAGAAGGTGAATGATACCTATGGACATCAGAACGGCGACGAGGTTTTGGTGCATGTAGTCCAAAATCTGAGAGACTATTATACCGGTGAAGAAGTCATCGGCCGTATTGGCGGCGATGAGTTTGTGGTGTTTATCGGAGGGGTAGAGAATAAAAAAGAGATGATAGAGAAGGCCCAGACCCTGCATCAGCTGCTGCACCAGCCGTTTGTAAGGGGAGAACAGGTGATTCCGGTCAGTGCGTCGGTGGGCATTGCAATGTATCCGGATGCCGGAAACTGTTATGAGGAGCTGATGTATTGTGCAGACAGTGCATTATATGAGGTAAAGGCGAGTGAAAAGGGCCGCTTTGCCATTTACGAAGAGAAGAAAAGCGAGAATTAATCCCGCCAGTCTTCTTTTCGAATGATTTTTGCAAGATACAGTAAGAAAACGTAAGAAACACAGAACAGACCGCAGATGCTGAACAAGAGTAATGTGGGGGAAATCTGTGTTTCTTTTTGTAAAAATCCATAGAAGCACATATATAACGGTGCCAGTGCCAGCGCAAAGGCTCCGGGAGTTATCAGCCATTCGGAAACGCTCGGAAAAGCGTTGCAGTATTTCAGAACCAGACAGGTATCAAAAAGTGTACTGATAAGCTGACTGACCAAAAGAGCAATCAAAACGCCGTAGATTCCGGCTTTTGGAACCAGAAAAACCAGAAAGAGAAGACGTATTAACAAACCTGTGGCAGAGGTCAGAAAGGAGAGGAGCGGTTTTCCGATACCGTTTAATACGCTTCCTAACGTAGTGGATAAATACAGTAAAGGACAAAGCGGTGAAAGGATGCGGATATAGTCGCCGGCACGGACATCGCCGTAGACTGCAGTGCCGATGTCTCTGCCGAAATAGAAAAAAACTGCGGTGGAAAACAGACCGATAATCATACTGTATTTTACCGCATTTGCAACACATTGCTGAAGACGGGAACGGTTTTTTTCCTCCAGATTTTCCGAAACAGCCGGAAGAAGAAGTGTTGACAGAGCGTTCGGAATAGCGGAAGGAAACAGGATAAAAGGAAGCGCCATGCCGTTCAGGATACCGTAGAGACTCAGGGCTTCTGAGCTGGTGAGTCCGCTGAGCCGCAGCATTCCGGGAATAAAGACTGCTTCTATACTATGCAGAAGGTTGATAATCAGGCGATTTAATGAAAGCGGCATCGCAAGTCTAAGAAGACGTTTGGTAAGTCCGTCGGTTTGGCAGGGGGCGGCTTTTTTTAATATGTTTGCCTGATGAATCCGGTAGGCGATGCAGTTAAACAGATTGGATGCCACCTCGCCAAGTACAAGGCCGATGACTGCGGCAAGGCATCTGCTTTTTTCATCAGAAAAGACCGGGAGGGTTACAAGATACAGAACAAAAGCAATACGAACCACCTGCTCAAGAAGCTGAGTAAAGGCAGGAACGGCGGTCTTTTTGCAGCCGATATAATATCCGTTGATGCAGGCGGTTACGGCGCAAAATGGAAAAACAAGGGAAAGGATGCGTAAGGAGTCGGCTGCGCGTTCTTCCATTAAAAAGTATTTTGCACACGGGTCTGCAGTCAGATATACGAGCAGAGAAAGAGCTGCGGCGATACCGAAGGATAGCAGCATGGAGCGTCGCATTAAACAGGAGGTCAGGGTAACGTGACCTCGGCTGTTTTCTTCCGCAACCAGCTTGGAAACGGCAGTTTGGATGCCGGAGGCGTAAAGTGTATAGCAAATACCGTAGATAGGAAATACAAGCTGATAGATACCAAGATATTCTGCACCCAGCGCATCTGCAAGACAAATACGGTAATAGAATCCGAGTACTCTGGTAATCAGACCGGTGACGGTAAGCAGAAGTGTGCCTCGTAATAAAGCGTTTTTCAAGGCGGTGAGCCTCCGGGCGTTTTTTATTAGCTTATGACGGAGAAGTGTGGGATATGTAAAAAAGTAGCAGGTTGTGGAGAAACGTATTCATTGCACATTTACAAAAGATGCGATATAATGTTCGCGAAGGCAAAGTGTGTATAGGAAGGCTGTACGGGAAAGGCAAGCGCATTTTTTGCTGAACCGTAATTTGCGTTTCGGCATACAATAGTGATATAGTTCTGTGAGGACGATAGCATGGAAAAGCAGTTAATATATTTGGATTATGCAGCAACAACACCGATGTTTCCGGAGGCAGTAGAGGCAATGCTTCCGTATTTTACGGAGCAATTCGGCAACCCTTCGGGACAGTATTCCCTGGCAGGCCGTGCGAAAAAGGCAGTAGAGCAGGCACGGCGGCAAATTGCAGAGAGCATTGGAGCAAGGCCGGAAGAGATTTATTTTACCGGAAGCGGTACGGAGGCAGACAACTGGGCATTGAAGGCAGTGGCGGCAGCGTATCGGCAGAAGGGACGGCATATTATTACGACGAAAATCGAGCATCATGCGGTACTGCATGCTTGTGAAGCATTGGAGGAGGAGGGCTTTCTTGTGACCTATCTGACACCGGATGAAAACGGTGTGATTTTACCGGAGGTATTGGAGCGGGCAATCCGGCCGGATACCATATTGATTTCTGTTATGGCAGCAAATAATGAAATCGGTACGGTCGAGCCGGTTTCGGAGCTTGCAGGAATGGCGGCAGAGCATGGAATTTTGTTTCATACCGATGCGGTGCAGGCATACGGAAAGCTGCCGATTTCCGTGGCAGACGGAAGAATTTCCCTGCTTTCTGCCAGTGCTCATAAGCTTGGAGGACCGAAGGGGGTCGGCTTTTTATATGCGAACCGGGAAGTGCGGCTGCCGTCGTTTCTGCACGGCGGAGCGCAGGAAAAACGACGAAGAGCCGGAACGGAAAACGTACCGGGGATTGTGGGCTTTGGAAAGGCAGTAGAGTGTACCTTTGCAGAATGGGAAGCAGAAGAGAAAAGGGAAAAAGAATTGCGGGATGTATTTATTCGCAGGGTAATGGCAGAAATTCCATATGTGCGTCTGACCGGTGCAAGGGAAAACCGTCTGGCAAATCATGCCAGCTTTTGCTTTCAGTTCATTGAAGGAGAAACCGTACTAATTTTGCTGGATGCGGACGGTGTGTGTGCTTCCAGCGGCTCGGCCTGTACCACGGGACAAACAGCACCGTCCCATGTGCTGATGGCACTTGGACTTCCGGAGGAGGTGGCGCGGGGAGCGGTACGTTTTACCTTTGGACGGGAAACAACAAAGGAGCAGCTCGATTTTACCGTGGACCGGATGAAGGAAATTGTGGAACGGGTCAGGGCAATGTCGCCGGATTACAGGAGGCTTATAATGCGGAGTGATTCTGAGCGGGATTGAGATAATGTGAATAATATTTTACGTTGGAAAGAGAGAACTGTATGAAGAAGATTGTAGTAGGCTTATCCGGCGGGGTGGATTCCGCCGTGACGGCATATTTGTTAAAGGAGCAGGGCTATGAGGTAATCGGAGCAACGCTTCGCATGCACGGAAATGCAGAAAAGGAGATAGCAGACGCGGCAGCGGTTGCGGAGCGAATCGGTATTTCCCATCGTGTTGTGGATTTAAGAGATGGATTTGAAAAAAAGATTATCCAGTATTTTACGGAGGCTTATTTACAGGGAGAAACGCCGAATCCGTGTATGGTGTGCAATCCGCTGATGAAATGGGCGGCACTGCTTATGGTAGCAGAAAAGGAGGGCGCAGAGCAGGTGGCGACCGGGCATTATGCAGGTGTGGTGCGCCTTGCAAACGGCAGGTACGCAATCCAGTGTGCCGCGCATGCGGCAAAGGATCAGGCGTATGTGCTGTATGGTCTGACGCAGGAGCAGCTGTCTTGTACCGTGATGCCGCTTGCAGCTTATGAAAAAGATACAATTCGGAGGATTGCCGCAGAAATCGGACTTTCGGTAGCGGAAAAAGCAGACAGCATGGAAATCTGTTTTTTACCGGCGGGAGAAGCTTATACGGACTATCTTGTGCAGAAAAGAGGGATAACACCTGCCTGCGGCAATTTTGTTGCTGAGGACGGTACGGTGCTTGGAACTCATCAGGGGCTTCCTTTTTATACGGTGGGACAGCGTAAGGGGCTTGGTATCGCATTTGGAGAGCCACGCTATGTAAAGGAGCTTCGTCCGGAAACAAACGAAGTGGTGCTCTCCGGAAACGATGCACTTTTTGGTCGTACGATTTATGCAAGAGAGTATAAAGGAATGGCAGTGGAGCGGATAGAGGACGGGATGCGTTTCCTTGCGAAAATCCGCTATAGTCATAAGGGTGCCATGTGTACGGCATATGATGAGGGGGAAACGCTTCGTCTGGTGTTTGATGAGCCGCAGCGGGCGGCAACTCCGGGACAGGCGGTGGTGCTGTATCGTGAGGAAGCATTCGATGCGGAAATGCAGGGAGAAAACAGCAGTTTGCCTTTGGCAAACGTGCAGAGTACAGAGAAAGCAGCATTACAGCAGATAGAAAAGGCGGCAGTTGTGTCGGTTGTAGCGGGCGGGGCGGTTATTTGCCGAAAAAAATAGGAGTATAGACGTATGGAGAACAGAAAGAAGAGCGTTATGTTAAGAAACGGTGTAGAAATACCGGGCATTGGTTACGGTACATGGCTGTTGGACGATAAAACCACGGCAGCGGATGTTGTAGCAGAGGCAATCCGGGCGGGATATCGTCACATTGATACAGCAGCATATTATGGGAATGAGGCAAGTGTGGCAGAGGGAATTCGCAGGTCCGGTGTAAGGAGAGAAGAGATTTTTGTGACCAGCAAGGTGTGGTACACGCACAGAAGCTATGAAAAAACATGGGAAGCCTTTGAAATGACGATGAAGGCGTTTGGTTTTGATTCGTTGGATTTGTATCTGGTGCACTGGCCGGCGGTGCAAAAAAATTATGACAACTGGAAGGAAGTCAATGCTGAAACATGGCGTGCCATGGAGGAGATTTACCGTTCCGGCAGAGTTCGAGCCATCGGTGTCAGCAATTTTCTGCCACATCATTTGGAACCACTGCTGGAACGGGCAAAAGTCCTGCCAATGGTAAATCAAATCGAGTTTCGTCCCGGGTATTCCCAGATAGAATGTGCCAAATGGTGCTTGGAACGTGGCATAGTACCGGAGGCATGGCGACCGTTAGGTGCAGGTGCAGCCTTAAACAGTGAGGTGATGGCGGAGTTGTCCCAAACGTATGGCAAGAGTCCGGCGCAGATTTGTATCCGTTGGGTACTGCAGCATGGCTTGATTCCGTTGCCGAAGTCAGCCAATCCGGTACGGATGCGGGAAAACCTGCAGGTATATGATTTTACGTTAAGTGCAGAGGATATGGCAAAAATTGATGCGCTGCCAAGAGATGAGGTGAGTGCAATACCGCCGGATGAGTTGGTGGAAAATTAAAAAGAGGAACAGAGCAAACGTGACGTATTACTTTTGGGCAGCAGCAAGCAGGGCTTTCAGACGGGCAATTTCGTTGTCCATTTCCTGTAGTGCTTCATCTCTTTCCCGCACGGCTGCCTCTGCACGCTCGACACGGATTTCCAGCCTGCGTCGGAGACGACGTGCCTCTTCTACGCCTTCCATGAAGGTACGGAAGGAAGCATCCTGACTGGATTCAAACATTGCCTGTGCCGCGTCGGAAATGTATTCGTTATTCTGTGCCATGGTTTTAATCGCCTCCCAAGTGTCTGCCTTAAATAACCGCGCCCAGTGGTCGATGCCGTAGTTACGGTCTTCGTCTGTCGCCAGTTCTATTTGGTTTAAGTTTACCACAGAAAGCGTGAGTTTGTCACTATATATTTCGTGATTTTTTACATTTAGGAGCTTGTAGGTGGCATAGAACTCCGGTGTAAAATCTTTTAGGCCGTAGTCGAGAAATCCGATATGGTGCACCGGCTTTGCTTCTAAATAGGTTTCGCCCTTTTGCAGCTGGTCGAAGGTGCGGCAGGTATAGGTAAGAGAACGCTCCGTCCAGTCCCTTTCGTCAATAACCTGCACCTCAAAGTTTAAGATACGGGCATCGTTTAACATGACCTTCAAATCGTAAGCGCCTAATTTCAGGGTATATCAAAACGCTTGCATTCCAGAACCATTGCTA
>CAZAUP010000028.1:0-17685 GCA_964488415.1 uncultured Lachnospiraceae bacterium | reverse complement strand
ATCTGGATCCGAAGAATTCATGGGAAATCATGCATTTGCTGGAGGAAATTAACCGGCGCGGTACAACGGTTGTAGTGGTGACGCATAATCATGAGGTAGTAGATATGATGCAGAAGCGCGTAATTACCTTGAAAAATGGCAGAATAATCAGTGATGAACAAAAGGGCGGGTATGTGTATGCAAAGTATTAGAACTTTTTTTTATTGTATTAAGCAGGGCATCCGCAGTATATTTCATAATGGGATGTTTTCCTTGGCATCAATTGGAACCATTGCGGCTACGTTATTTTTACTCGGACTGTTTTTCTTTGTAACGGCGAATGTGCGTTTCGTGATGAAGGGCGCGGAGCAGAATGTGGGTGTTACGGTGCTGTTTGAGGAGAAGTGCCCGGAACAGACGATAACTAAAATCGGAGAGGAAATTAAAAAACGCGCGGAAGTGGCAGAGGTAGTGTTTATTTCTGCAGAGGAGGCTTGGGAGGCTTATAAGGCAGAGCATTTAAACGAGGAACTGGCAGCAACCTTCGGAGAGGATAATCCGCTGGAGGATTCTGCATCGTACAAGGTCTATTTAAACGATGTCTCTATGGAAGCAGTGCTGGTGCGTTTTATCGAAGGTCTTGATGGCGTGAGAAAGGTAAATGCACTGGAGGGCGTGGCAGAGAGCCTGAGCGGGATTAACCGGATTGTTACGTTGATTTCGGCAGGGATAATTTTAGTGCTGATTGCCGTGGCGGTTTTTTTGATTCGAATGACGGTTTCTATGGGGATTTCTGTACGAAAGGAAGAAATTTCCATTATGAGCTTAATTGGGGCAACGGACTTTTTCGTGCGCTTCCCGTTTATTGTAGAGGGGATGCTGCTGGGCTTTTTCGGCGCGCTTCTGCCGCTTGGCATTTTGCATCTGATTTACGGAAAGGTGGTAGAATATCTGGCGGGAGAATATGAAAGTGTTTTTCATAAAATGGCATTTCTCGGTGAGGAGCAGGTGTTTACACAGCTTACGCCGCTTGTTATCGGCATTGGTGTATTGATTGGTTTGCTGGGCAGTGTAATGACTACGGGAAAGCAGTTGCGGAAAATCAGTTTGCGTTAGCGGAGAGGAGGGAACTGATGAAACGGAATCGGAAAAGAGGAGTATGCTGCAGCATAGTGCTGGTGTTGTTCGTTACGCTGTTTGCAGGAGCCGGGCATACGGCTGTGCTGGCGGAGGAGTCCTATCAGTCAGCAATTGATAAGGCGAAAGAAGAAAGAGAGGCGCTGGAGAAGCGAAAGAAAGAAATCGAAGAGCGGATTGCAGCGTTAGAGGCGGATAAAAAAGAAACAGAAGAATATATTAAACAGGTAGATGAGGAGCTTTCCCTTGCCTACGCAGCGATGGAGGAGCTAAAGCAAAGCATAGCGGAGTGCGAGGATGCGCTGAAAACGGCGGAAAAAGAGCTGGAAGAGGCAATCGAAACAAAGGATAATCAGTATGCGACCATGAAAGCACGGATTAAATATATGTATGAGAATGGTGACACAAGTGTGTGGGAGCTGATTACCGGAGCAGACAGTCTGGAGGATTTGTTAAATCAGGTGGAATATCGTTCTCAGATTGCGGCATATGATGATAACCTGTTAAAGCGCTACGAGGAATCCTGCAGACAGGTGGCGGCAAAGGAGGAAGCGTACCAGCTGAGACTGGTAGAGCTAAATGCAGACAAGGAAGAGCAGCAGCTGCAGATTGACAGCCTGAGTGTGTTGGTTGCCAACAAAGCAGCATATATGGATGAACTGACAGCGACGCTTGGTATTTCCGAAGAACAGTATTTCGAGTATTATGAGGAGATAGAAAGTAAGGAATTGGAAATTGCCGATTTAGAGGAGCGGGAACGCAAGCGTGTGGAGGAAGAGGAACGCAGACGAAAGGAAGAGGAGGAACGATTACGAAGAGAAGAGGAGGAGCGAAGGAAGCAGGGGATTAGTGATGAAAATTCTTTGGACAAAATGATCTGGCCGTTTCCGGGAGACCCGAATATTTACTCTTATTACGGGTATCGTACCAGTCCGATTACAGGGAAGCGGGAGTTCCACAGTGGAATTGATATCGGAGGTGCTTATGGCTCTGATATTGTAGCAGCTTTAGCCGGGACGGTGACGAAGGCGACATGGTCAGCCATGAATGGTTATCATATTGTGCTGGATCATGGGAACGGGGTGACGACACATTATCTCCATGCGTCAAAATTACTGGTATCCGTAGGTGATTATGTGAAACAGGGGCAGACGATTATGAAGTGCGGCTCTACCGGGTGGTCAACGGCACCGCATTTACATTTTACCATAAAAATCAACGGTGCCACGGTAGACCCGTGTGATTATGTCAGCCCGTAAAACAGAAACGGAAGGAAGTTAGATTAAGAATGGAAGAATGTAGTAAAAAAAGCGGTAAAAAGCGTTTGGGCGTGCTTTTTGCAGGTGTGCTGTGTATCGGGATGTTCCTGCTTTGCGGCTGCAATTATGGGAATACAGGCAAAGACGGAGAAAATGAAAAGCAGAATGGCGATAAGACCGTGAACAGTGAGAAAGAGAGTGGTGGAGGGCTCTTCGACCTTCTGGGGCTCTTTAAGGGGAACACGTCAAGGGACAACGGAGCGACAGTTTCTGATGAGGATTTTCTGGATAAGGCGAATTATTTAAAGGCTGTGATTGATGCATATTTTTGGAAGGAAACCAACGAAGAGGATTTGTATGAGGGCATGTATAAGGGGCTGCTGGATTCTCTGGATGACCCGTATTCCTGCTATTATACAAAGGAGGAGTATGCGGAGCTGATGGAATCGGTAGAAGGTGTGTATTGCGGCATCGGTGCACTGGTAAGTCAGGATGCGGCTACGAATGCCATTACCATTGTCCGTCCCTTTGTAGACGGGCCGGCATACAAGGCAGGTGTACTTCCGGGAGATATTTTGACCCATATCAATGGTGAGGATGTGGCAGAATGGGACATTAATCTGGCGGTAAAGCGTATGAAGGGAGAGCAGGGAACTGAGGTAGACATGAAGGTTTGGCGCGCTTCGGAGGGAAAGTATGTGGAAATGACGGTGATTCGTGATTTAATCGAAGTGGAAACCGTTACGTATGAGATGCTGGACGATGAAATTGGTTATATTTGTATTATGGAGTTTGATGAAATTACGCTGCAGCAGTTTGAAACGGCATTGAATGCGCTGAAGACGCAGGGAATGAAGGGACTTGTAATTGACCTTCGCGACAATCCGGGCGGTTTGCTTGATACGGTGTGTGACATGCTGGATATGTTCATTGATGAGGGTCTGATTGTTTATACGATGGATAAGTACGGTGAGAGGGAAGAGATTAAGGCAAAGAAGGGTAGCATTGGGGAACTTCCGATGGCGGTGCTGGTCAATGGAAACAGTGCCAGTGCTTCCGAAATCTTTTCCGGAGCCATGCAGGATTACGGGCTGGCGACGATTGTAGGAACCCAGAGCTTTGGTAAGGGGATTGTCCAAAGCATTCTGCCGCTTCGCGACGGAAGTGCCGTAAAGCTTACGGTGTCTACTTATTATACGCCTCTTGGCAGGTGCATCCATGGCGAAGGTGTGACACCGGATGTAGTGGTGGAACTGGACGAAGAGCTGCTGACAAAGGTGGTAGTGCCGTTAGAGGAGGATAATCAGGTGCAGACAGCGGTGGAAGAGGTAAAGAAGTTAATGAAGTAGAACAGGGAAATACAGGGAATCGGATGGTAAGAGGGGTCGTCGCAAAGGTGGCGGCCCTTTGTTGCTGTAAAGGCTTTCTGCAGTGAACTGCTGTAGATGAAGCACTTCAGGAACGGGATTCTTAAAAAAAGGGTTGCATTATTTGTTTTTCTGTGGTATCATATCTTCTTGATGCGGACACTTGTTTTTATGGCACGAACACGAAAGGAGGTGCCCTTTGGAAGACGAGAAGTTCTTTATAGTGAAAAAAAAGGCGGTTCCCGAAGTGCTGCTGCAGGTGGTGGAAGCAAAGCGCCTGCTTGATTCCGAGCGTGTGATGACGGTACAGGAAGCGGTAGAGGCGGTTGGCATCAGCCGCAGCTCCTTCTATAAATACAAGGATGATATTTTTCCGTTTCATGAGAACAACCGGGGCAGAACCATTACGTTTATGCTTCAGATGGATGATGAGCCGGGCCTGTTGTCTGTAGTGCTGGGTGAAATCGCAAAAAGTAAGGCGAATATACTGACGATTCACCAGGCAATTCCGATTGGCGGTATTGCCTCCCTTACGATTTCGATTGAGATGCTTCCGGAAACAGAGGAAGCAACCGTACTCATGGAGCGTATGGAAGCGATAAAAGAGGTACACTATATTAAAATATTGGGTAGAGAATAACAACGGAGGACGAAAAGATGGAAGTTGCAGTATTAGGATACGGAACCGTAGGCTCCGGCGTGGTAGAGGTGCTGAACCGGAATCATGACAGTATCGCAAAGCGTGCAGGTAAGGAGCTGAATGTTAAGTATGTTTTAGATTTAAGAGAGTTTCCGGGAGACCCGGTTGAGAAAATATTGACCCACGACTTTCAGGATATTGTAAATGATCCGGAGGTTGCCATTGTGGCAGAGGCTATGGGCGGTGTTAAGCCGGCATATGATTTCGTAAAGGCTTGTCTTGAAGCGGGGAAGAGCGTTTGCACCTCTAACAAGGAGCTGGTGGCAAAGCATGGCGCAGAGCTTCTTGAAATTGCAAGACAGAAAAAGGTAAACTTCTTATTCGAGGCAAGTGTAGGCGGCGGTATTCCGATTATCCGTCCGTTAAACCAGTCCCTCACCGCAGATGAGATTATGGAAATTACGGGTATCTTAAACGGTACGACGAACTATATTTTAACCCAAATGCGTGACTATGGTTACGATTTTGACACGGTATTAAAAGAAGCACAGAGACTGGGCTACGCAGAGCGTAATCCGGAGGCAGACGTAGAGGGTTACGATGCCTGCCGTAAGCTTGCCATCCTTACCTCCCTTGCCTACGGTAAGCAGGTGGATTTTGAGGACATCCACACTGAAGGTATCACGAAGATTACCTCTGAGGATATGAAGTATGCGGAAGGCATGGGGTGTGCGATTAAGCTGCTCGGCATGGGCAATCGTCAGGGCGACAGGTTCTTTGCCATGGTAGCACCGCGTATGATTAGTAAGAAGCATCCGCTTTACAGTGTAAACGATGTATTTAACGGAATCCTGGTAAAGGGCAATATGCTTGGTGACGTAATGTTTTACGGCCGCGGAGCAGGAAAGCTTCCGACTGCAAGTGCAGTGGTTGCGGATATTGTGGATGCTGCAAAGCATGTAGGTACCAATATTATGACTCTTTGGAGCAGCAGGAAGCTGGAGCTTTCCTCCTGTGATGAGGCAAGGAACGTATTTTTTGTCCGTGTACCGGAAGGAGAAAAGGAGGCAGCACTGGCAGCCTTCGGTGATGTAAAGGAAGTGAAGGCGGATGGTGTCAGCGGTGAGTTCGCATTTGTTACCGAGAAAATGACAGAGGCAGCATTTGCCGAGAAAAGCAAGAAGGTTACCGTAAAGAATCGTATTCGTGTGGAAGCGTAACGAAAGGAGACAAGAAAGATGAAATATATTGTAGTATTAGGTGACGGCATGGCAGATGAGCCGATTGCGGAAATCGATGGTGCAACCCCGCTCATGCATGCAAAGACTCCGATGATGGATGCACTGGCGGGAAGGTCGGTGATTGGTCTGGCGGCAACCATTCCGGAGGGAATGAGTCCGGGAAGCGACACCGCAAACCTTGCAGTAATGGGGTATAATCCGAAGAAGTATTATACCGGTCGTTCTCCGCTTGAAGCTCTTTCTATCGGTGTACCGATGAAGGACACGGACATTGCGCTTCGTTGCAATATTGTAACGGTTTCCGAGGAGGATGTACCGTATGCAGAGAGAACCATTCTTGACCACAGCTCCAGTGAGATTTCTACGGAGGATGCGGCAGTGTTGCTTGAGGCAGTAAAGGAAGCACTTCAGGATGATATCTACAGCTTTTATGTAGGAACCAGCTACCGTCATCTGTTAATCTGGGATAAGGGGCAGGTAGTGCCGCTTACCCCGCCGCATGATATTCTCGGCAAGACCATCGGTGAGTATCTGCCGAAGGAAGCAAAGCTTCGTGAAATGATGGAAAAGAGCTACGATATTTTAAATAACCATCCGTTAAACATAGAGCGTGCAAAGAAGGGCTTACATAAGGCAAATTCTGTTTGGTTCTGGGGTGCAGGCACCAGACCGGCACTGGACAGCTTTGAAGAAAAGACTGGGAAAAAGGGCGTTATGATTTCTGCGGTAGACCTGTTGAAGGGTATTGCCATTGGCGCAGGCATGAAGGTCATTGAAGTACCGGGTGCCGACGGAACCCTCCACACCAATTATGTGGGCAAGGCACAGGCAGCGGTAGACGCTCTCACAAAGGACGGTTACGATTTTGCGTATGTCCATGTAGAGGCACCGGACGAAATGGGACATCAGGGAAGTCTGCCGAAGAAGCTGGAGGCAATTGAATCCCTGGATTCTAAGGTTATCCGCACTGTAGTTGAGGGAATGCGGGCAGCAGGAGAGCCGTTCCGTCTCCTCGTGATGCCGGATCATCCGACTCCGATTCGCTGCCGTACCCACACCTCCGACCCGGTACCGTTCTTATTATACGACAGTACCAGGGAGTTAAAGCGTATCGGGTTCTACAATGAGGTCGAGGCAAAGGCATCCGGAGTGTTTTATCCGGAGGGATATAAGTTAATTGATACGTTGTTTGAGGCAGAATAGTATTTGAAAAGGTTTATGTTTACCAAGGCATTTGTTGCAGTGAAATGTGACAAATGCCTTTTTGTGAAATATGACGAAGATTGGAGGAAATGACGGGATAAAATGTACTAAAAAATATGAAAAATGAAAACAGGACTATATAATACAACTTATAGTGACAAATACGCAAGTGCATTTGAGGTGGTGTTTAGTTCATATGCCCCAACAAAAGTCGAGAGAATTTATGAAGTATCGTGGGAAAAAGCAATAGAGTATTTATCTGATGGTGCATTGACTTTGTTGCTACACTGGTATTGCAAGCTATGATTTACGAAATGGTAGCGCAAAGAAGCTGTCTGTGGATTCTCAATACAGTCATCAGGATTATGACATGGCGGAGCTTTATGGAGACACCATGATTTTGCGCCACGGGTACGGATATTATTTTGCGGTGCTTGACATGAGAACCGGTGAGGTTAAACGGGTGACGGAATAGTTGACATCTGTAAACGTTTATTCCACTTTATAAAATAGTAATCTAATTAGAACATGAACAAAATCGTAATATGTTAATAGAAACATAATATTTTTGTGTATTGTTAACAAAAAAGACACAAAAAAAGCGGGTGATTTTGTGGAAAACAGGAGGGCTCTGTGGTAAAATGTTTAGGTGAGAGTTCTTTTGCTTGATTTTAGAAAGCCGTTATCGGGCAAGGTTATCAGGAGGTTACAATGAGAAGGAAAAGGTTGATGGCAGGAGTACTGTTGTGCTCTTGTGCATTTTCCTTCGGCGGCTGCCTATTGCCGCAGGAGGAGGAAAGACCGTCGATTCTTGTAAAGGAAGAAGCGGTAAAGACATATGAGCTGACACCGGTTGTACGGGGAAACATTCAAAAAACAAAAACATTGGCAGCGGTGTATCAGCAGGTAAAAACGGAAAATTTAAGCTTCTCGGTAGATGGACTCCGTCTGAAGGGTGTATATGTTTCCGTCGGTGATGCGGTGAAGGAGGGAGAGCTTTTAGCTGAGCTGTATTGCGATGATGAGCGGGAGCTGCTTGCGGAGCTTGAGTATGAGCTTATGACGCAGAAAATAGAGATAGAGCATTTGAAGGAGCAGAGAGATTTAAAGCTCAGTCAGCTGGAAAAGCGTAAGGATGCTATGTCAAATCTGCAGTATCAGGCACAGAAGGAAGAACTGGAGGAGGATTTCCGGCTTCAGATAGAAGACCTGGAAGATATGATTTACATAGAAACGATGCAGTATGAGTCCTATAAGACATATGTGGACGGCTGTACCATTTATGCCGGGATGGACGGCACCGTGACCTATATGGGCTATACCGGCAGCGGCTACTATTCGTGGTCCGGCCGAAACCTGATTACCGTGAGCGACAGCAGTGTTTGCGCATTTCAGTGCAGTGATACGGAGTATATCCCGTATTTTACGGAAGGGGCAGCTTATACCTTTGCCACCAGTGCGGGTGTAAAATATGAGACGGTACTGGCAGAGGCGGATGAGGACAGGGGCATCTTCCGGTTTGAGCTTACGGAGACACAGTACGGCTTGCCGATAGGGCTGCGTGTGCTGTATTCGCTTGTGCTGGACGAGAAGACAGACGTGTTGTACCTGCCGAAGAATGCAGTACATTATGTGGACGATAAGGCGTATGTGTATTACATTGATGAAGACGGGATTCGTCAGATGAAGTATATTTCTGTAGGGATGGAAGCAGATGCACAGATAGAGATTTTGGACGGACTTGCAGAAGGCGAAGAAGTGATTTTGCGATAACAGGAGGATTATATGAAAGAAAAAGGAAAAGGCTTCCGACTGGCGGCAATCGCTCTTACGGCTGCATGTGTTGCCGGCTGCGGGACAAATGAAACGAAAGAGGAGAACATTGAGCTGCTTGCACCGGTGGAAGCGGTGGTAGACATTGAGGTTGCAATGTACCGGGATTTATATGAGCTTGTGATAAAGGACGGAGAACTGGCACCTCATACGGAGGAGCTTTCCTTCGGAGCCAACGGAAGTGTTTCCCTGCTTCATGTGGAAATCGGCAGTGAGGTGGAGACCGGTGAGCTTTTGGCGGAGCAGGAGGAGGAAGGTGTAAGAAGTGCAGCCGAGAAGGCACTGAATAAATATCTTGAAGAGAAAAAGGCATATATGGATTCGATTAAGAATGCAAAGAAAAAGATTGCAACAGGGCTTACCGAGACGGAGCGGGAATGGTATGATTTGCTGCTCCGTCAGGCAGAGGAGACATGGGTGGTACAGGAGCCGGTGCTTTGGAAGGCATGGGAGGAAGCAAGGGCAAAGGTCGGAAACAGTAAGGTATATGCACCGTATGACGGTGTGGTAACTGCGGTTGCTGCGCAGGGAACAAATCTGGTGGCAGGGCAGCCGGTGCTTGCCGTGGCGGACCTGACGAGAGAATACGTAGTAGTAAGCGGTTACCTTGCTCCAAGTGAGTATGATACCTATGAACGGGTTTACGCCATTATTAACGGAAGGGAAGTTGAACTCACCTACATGGAGGAGCTGATGCAGGAGGAGGGACCTGTAACCTACTACACTGCGGAGGATTTGAACGGAGCGGGGTTTGGTGATTTCATTTTGGTTTGTATGGTGAAGGATTATCATGAGCAGGCGCTTTCGGTTCCGAATACGGCAGTTTATAAGGACAGCAGCGGCAATTATGTCTATTTGCTGGAGGATGGTGTCAGGGTGCGCAGAGCTGTGACAACCGGTTATAAGAACAACGTATACACCGAGATTATGGAAGGCTTGGAGGAAGGAGATCAGGTTTATGTTAAAAACTAAGTACGGAAAGAAATTTCTCGGAGCCTTGGTAATCTGTACCTTAATCGGCACTCCGGCGGCGGTGCCGGAAGTAAAGGCGGGCGACCGGGCAGAGGAGACGGCAGATAGTGGTCTTACCATCAATACCGGAAAAAATTCCGAAACCTTATATGTAGAAGTGCTGGGGCAAATCGGAACGAATGCGGATCTGCAAAACTATGTGCAGGTACGGCGTGGTGATTTTATTACGACAGCTACGGTATCCGGAACCGTGGTATATCCGAAGCAGGAAACCATACGTTACAATTTTCCTTATGGTGTGACTTATTTTTTAGAGGCGACAGGAACTGACAATAAAGTAAAAAAAGCGGGAGATGTGATTGCAAAAATATATGTGCAGATTGATCCGGTTGAGCTTGCGTACAGGGAACGTCAGCTGCAACGTATGGAGGAACGGGGAGAGCTTGGTAATTCCTATGAGGAGTTAAAGACAACGCTGGCAGAGATGCAGGAGGCATACGAGCAGACAGAGATTGTTATGGAAAAGGACGGATATTTACTGGAGCAGGAGAATCCCCGCTATGGTAATCAGATTTCCTCGTACCGTATTGTAGTGGCAGACATCGGAGAACAGCTAATCGAGGTAGCAAATACGAATAAGCAGTTCCGTTTTGGACAGGAGGTTTCGGTTTCGGCGAAAATCAACGGGAAAACAGTAACCGGAAAAGGCACGGTAATCAGCGCTTCTGCAAATTCTGTAACGGAGGAGCTGGCAAAGGATACGGCATATATCCGGCTGAATGAGGAGAGCAGTGAGCTTTACAGCGGCTCTGCAATTTCTGTAACCGTTGAAACGGTGCATATGGAGGATGTGCTGCTTTTGGATGTGGCAGCGACCTATACGGAAAACGGAAACCAGATGGCGAAGGTGAAGGATGAGTACGGGCTTCATGCGACGGATTTTTCTTTCGGACGTAAGGGAAATACAGCATATTGGGTTGTTGATGGTCTGGAGGAAGGCGCACAGATTTTGGTACAGTAACAGGAGGATGGTATGTTTCGGTTTATGATGCAAAAGCTCAGGCATAAAAAATGGCTTGTAATATGCCTGTTAATCGGTAATGTTTTGCTGGTGGCGGTGGCTGCCGGCTATCCGATGTATAAGAATGCGTCCCTGCAGAGAATGCTTATGGATGAGTTTGATTCTTATGCGGAGAAAAACGGAGTTCACCCCGGTTTGATTACCATGTCGGCATCCTCTCAAAAGGGTGAGTTCAAGCAGGAATTTTTAGCGTTGGAGGAGTATTCCACACGTGTCTGTGATGAGCTTGGGGTAGAACTGATTGAGCGGGTTTCCCATTTGGCACTCTCTCTTTCCGGTGCGGAGTCTGCTATGCAGCGGGATGGCTCCGGCACACAGAAAATCCGCATTGGCTCGCTTTCGGCGTTAGAAGAACACAGTACGGTGCTTTCCGGAACTATGTATAGTAAGGAGCGGTTGGCGGATGGTGTGATAGAGGCGGTTGTTACAGAAGCAACGCTTGTAGAAAAGAATCTTTTGGTGGGAGAAGAGCTGACTTTTTCATCACTCAAGGACAGCAACGGAGAGCAGCTGCGTATTCGTGTGGTAGGTGTCATTAAGAACAGCAGTGCAGAGGATGTCTACTGGGTAAAGGGACCGGACAGCTACGGAGATGAAGTGTTTATTGACCAGGAGCTGTTTGCGGAGCTGTTCCGGGGGGAGAATATGAACCGGTATAGCATCAATGGAACCTGGTATGTAGTAAGTGACTGTGATACACTGCATCAGGAGGATGCAAAGCAGGCAAAGGAACGTATTGAAGCGTTGTTAGGGCTTCGCGGTGTAGGTAAGGTCATTACCTGTGACGGCTACGAGCAGGTATTAAATGAGTTTGTAGGGAAAGAAAAGAAAATTAATGTGACCCTTATGATTTTGCAGGTGCCGGTACTGGCTCTTTTGGCGGCATTTTTGTTTATGATTTCCGGACAGATGCTTTCCATGGAGCAGAGTGAAATTTCTTTGTTAAAGAGCCGTGGAGCGGGTAAGGGGCAGATTATACGACTGTATTTTATGCAGAATCTGCTGCTGGCAGCGGTTGCGTTTGTGATTGGAATTCCGCTCGGCATCTATCTATGTAAGCTGATCGGTTCTTCCACTGCGTTTTTGGAGTTTGGCGTAAGAAGAAGTCTGCCGGTTGAGCTAAAGGGAGAAGTGTTTGCGTATGCAGGTACTGCGATTGCGGCTTCCGTACTGCTGACGCTGCTTCCGGTCATTAAATACAGCGGTGTGTCCATTGTGCATGTGAAGCATAAAAAGGCACGCTCAGGGAAGAAACTCTGGCAGAAGCTGTATCTGGATGTAATTGCGACCGGTGTGGGCTTGTACGGTTATTACAGCTTTTCGAACCGTCTGGAGGAATTAAAGGAGGATGTGCTCGCCGGAGAGGCACTGGATCCGTTGCTGTATTTAAGTGCATCGCTGTTTATTCTTGGCGTGGGGATGCTGTTTTTGCGTGTGCAGCCGTTGCTTATAAAGCTCTTGTTCCTGCTTCGTAAGAAGCATCTGAGCCCGGCAGGTTATGCTTCTTTTTTACAGACCATCCGTACCGGCGCGAAGCAGCAGTTTATTATGCTTTTTCTGGTGCTGACGGTAGCGCTTGGCATTTTTAATGCAACCGTAGCACGTACCATTATTGCCAATGCGGAGGCGAATACCATATACCTGTCCGGCACGAATCTGGTGGTACAGGAATATTGGAAGAACAATTCCTCGTATGTGGCAGTGGATCCGACGGTAGAGCTGTTTTACCATGAGCCGGAATTCAGTAAGTATGCAGAAATCCCGGAGGTGGAGAGTGCTGCCAGGGTGTACCGTGAGGAGGTTCAGGTAAAGAATGGAAAGCAGATTCTTGCAGAGGGTGAAGTGTTTGCCATCAATACGAAGGAGTTTGGGGAAACTGTATCCGGCAACAGGAATTTAAATGAGTATCACCTGAATGAGTACCTGAATGTGTTATCGACCAATGCAAAGGCAGTGCTGGTATCGGATAATTTCAGAGTCAATCTGGGGATGTCCGTGGGAGACAAGATTACCTATGCAAATGCAGACGGCAAGAGCATCGAGGCGATTATTTACGGTTTTGTGGATTACTGGGCCGGTTATATTCCGTCAGAGCAGGTGGTATCCGGCGGTGAGGTTGTTACAAAGGAAAATTATCTGATTGTGGCACATCTTTCCCAGGTACAGGAAGGCTTTGATATCCGGCCGTATCAGGTATGGTTAAAGACAAACACCTCCGATGTTGATTTCTTTTATGAATGGGCAGCGGAAAATAACATTAAGTTTACATCAATCGAGAGCATGGATAATAATTTAGCGGATATCCGCACGGATACGCTGTTTCAGGGTACCAATGGCATTTTGACCCTGAGCTTTATCATTATTCTGCTGCTGTGCGGTGTGGGTTACCTGATTTACTGGATTTTGTCCATCCGTGAGCGTGAGCTTTTGTTTGGTGTATTCCGTGCCATGGGTATGCGGAAGAATGAGATTTTACATATGCTGATTAATGAGCAGATTTTTTGCGGGGTTCTGTCGATTGCGTTCGGCGGTTTTGCGGGTATCATTTCTTCCCGCTTGTTTGTGCCGATGATTCAGATAACCTACGCAGCGGAAAATCAGGTACTTCCGCAGACACTGATTACAGATAGTGCCGATACGGTGAAGCTGTTTGCTGTGATTGCCGTTATGCTGTGTATTTGTATTGCGGTACTCGTCCGCAACATTGCAGCCATGAAGATTACCAATGCGCTGAAGCTCGGCGAAGACTAAAGGGAGGAACATAGTATGGAGTATATGATTGAAACGAAAAATGTAAATCGTATCTTCCCGGTCACCGGTGGAGAGTTTCATGCACTGAAGGATATTACAATTCAGATACCGAAAAAGTCCCTGACGATTCTGAAGGGACGTTCCGGGTCGGGAAAAACCACGCTGATGAATCTTTTGGGCGCGTTAGACCGTCCGACCAGCGGAAGCATTCTGTTTGAGGGGCAGGATATCTGCAATTATACGGAACAGCAGTGTGAGCTGCTACGCAGAAAGGAAATCGGCTTTGTGTTTCAGTCGGTTTCGTTGATTCCGATGATGAATGCTTTTGAAAATGTAGAGTTTTCCATGCGTCTTGCCGGTATCACGGAGGGCAGGAAAGAGCGTGTGGAGGAGTGCTTAAAGCTTGTGGGACTTGGCAATCGCATGGAGCATATGCCGCAGGAGATGTCCGGCGGTGAACAGCAGCGTGTTGCGATTGCAAGAGCACTGGCACACCGCCCAAAGGTTATTTTTGCGGATGAGCCGACAGCGGAGCTGGATACTGCTACTGCGACGGCAGTGATGAAGCTGTTTCGTGAGCTTGTAGAAAAAGAGGACGTTACCATTGTTATGACCACTCATGATGTCGGTTTGATGTCTGCCGGTACGCTTTCTTACGAATTGGAAGACGGGAGAATAAAAAACGACGAGGTGCAGGATTAAGGGAGGGAAGCCATGGCAGAAGAAATAATGATTCAAGCGGATAATCTGGTAAAAATCTATAAAACAAAGGATATTGAAGTGCTGGCACTTCAGGGACTGGATCTGACGGTGGAAAAGGGAGAGCTGGTGGCAATTATCGGTAACAGCGGCAGCGGTAAGTCCACCTTCCTTAATATGATTGGCGGTCTTGATAAGCCGAGTGCGGGCAAGCTCTTTGTAGACGGTAAGAACCTATTTACCCTGAACGAAAGGGAGCTGGTAGAGTATAAACGGGATACGGTAGGCTTTGTATGGCAGAATAATGCAAGAAATCTGCTTCCCTATCTGACGGCGCTGGAAAATGTGATGACACCGATGCATTTAACCAGCCGTAAGAATAAGAAGGAGTGGGCACTGGAGCTTTTGGAGCTGGTGGGGATGTCTCACCGGAAAAACAATCGCCTTCAGCAGCTTTCCGGCGGTGAGCAGCAGCGTGTTGCGATTGCCATTGCCCTTGCCAACGAACCGAAGCTTCTTCTCGCGGATGAACCGACCGGCTCTGTTGACCGCAGAACGGCGGATTATATTTACGACCTGTTTGTGAGATTAAATCGTGAGAAAGGGCAAACGATTGTAATTGTCACCCATGACACTACGCTGGCAAAGAAGGTGAAGCGGGTGGTAGCTATCCGTGACGGTAAAATCAGCAGTGAGCGCATTTTGAAGGAGGAATACAGTGATTTGTCCCAGGCTTCTGCCCTTAACTGGCAGGAGCTGGAGAATACGCAGGAGGAGTATGCGGTTGTGGACCGCGCGGGACGTGTACAGATTCCGAGGGATTTGCTGGAAAAGCTGGAGCTTCCGGGAAATAAGGTGAAGGTTTCCATGCAGGAGGAAAAGATACAGCTGGAACGGCCGTAATCATGCGGTGCTTACGGGAACTTTGCCGGAGCCGGACGAGGCTGTTTTTTACAGCAGGCATGCTTGCGGAAGGCGATAGGGATGTGGTATACTTTTTTTGATAAATCAGGCTTGTACTGTATTGGAGGGTTTCATGCAAAAAAAGATTTCGTATGTGGCGGTTACAGGGCTGGCAATGCTGCTGCTTGCCGTGTTCCTTTTATCGAAAAACAGGAAGGATGATACCAAAACGGAGCCGCCTGTGACAACGCAGACAGCGGTTACGGATATTCCGGAGCCGACAGAGGAACCGGACACGGGGCGGAAAGCAGAGCTTCAGACGGGGGACTATATTTCCTTTGGACGTTATGTGCCGGGAGGGAAGGCAGACGGTGAAGAGGAAGGGAAAATTGAGTGGCAGGTGGTGGAAGCCGGAGAGGACGGTGTCGTGCTTGTTTCCACCAGAATCCTTTCGATTCGGCCGTTTGATTGTGCGGAAAGCGGTAAGTTTGATGAGGACAGCAATGGCGAAATTTATGATTGGGATACGCCGGAGCTTTATACTCCGTTTCAGATGATGGAGTTTCGCGGAAGCAATCATTGGGAAGGCTCCGACCTTTGCGCATGGTTGAATGCTAACGGAGAGGTGCAGTATCCGGGCAGAGTGCCACAGGATGCGGCAACGGACAAAAAGGGCAATGCCTATGGCGAAGAAGAGGGCTTTTTAACCGGCTTTCGGAAGGAAGAAATTTCCCTGATTGCAAATTCGGGAAACGGTGTGTTTTTGCTGACGGCAGAGCAGGCCCTGCAGTATGCTGCGGCGGGTACGCTGCGACTGGAGACAACACCGACGGATGCAGCCATTGCGGCGGATGAGACGGACTGGTATGCAAATTATAAAGCTGCGGGAGCGGTCGATTATATCTGGGCAACCGCAACTGCAGCAGAAGGAAGTGCCTGTGATATTTACTATGTAAATACGACATTGGCGGAAAAGGTGTTCAATACGATGTATGCGGCAGCAGCGGGTTTTGGGGTGCGGCCGGCACTCCGGATTTATCCGGAGGAGGTAATCTGGATGGGAGACGGCAGTCAGGAAAATCCGTATCGTCTGGCAGAATAGCAGAAGAGGAATAGTCTGTGTACCGGATGGCAGGAGCAGGAAAAGGTTTGTGAGTGCAATGTGAGCGGAACCTGTATGGCAAAGCTGCCGCCATACAGGTTCCGATGCTTTTTAAATGATTTGATTTTGTGGAAAGAACGGCTCAAGCACCTCAGTGTTTGTTCCGTAGAAAATATCGTCCCTGCCGGAGATGTAACGGAAAAACTCTTCCATGCGTTCCCAGCTTTCGGTGAAGTCAAATTCGTAGCTGTGTCCCCAGACGTAAAAAAGCTGGGGGGTATCCGGCTTCAGACTGACAAACTGCTTTGCCAGCTCCATTAAGCTTTCTGCGCTGTGATGACAGGTGGCAGGAAGCTGTAACAAATCCTCCGGGAGTTCAAAGCTGTTCGTTGCGTGAACGGTTCTGGCGTAATGCAGCCCTGCTTTTTTTACAACCGAGCGAACCCTTTCGTCGTGAGCACCATACGGATATGCCATGCCGGTGACTCTTGTGCCGAAAAGGTTTTCCAGATTTACCCTGTCGCGATACAGCTCATTATAAACCGTTTCGTCCTCCAGCTTTGTCAGATCCGGATGGGTTAACCCATGCACGGCAATTTCGTGTCCGGCGTAAAGCGCAGGAAGGTCTGCCATGTTCATACGGGAAACGGTGATGCCCTCTTTGCCGGTCCAGAAATTTGCTTTTGTCTGGATGCCGCTGTTTAAATTAAAGGTACATTTCAGACCGTAACGGTTCAAAAGCTCTACAAAGCGGATATCCTGCGTGATACCGTCGTCGTAGCTTAAAGTAAAGGCTTTCATTTTATTGTCCCACATATGGTAACCTCCGATGGATATTAAATTATGGAAAGCAATGCGGTGTTTCCATAATTAGAGGGTAACGCAAAAGTGAGAGAAAGTCAATCGGAATAAAATAAATCAATTGAACCGATATTTACCGGTGCTGAAGGTATAGGTCAGGGAAAAAAGAAAAGAGAGCTTAAATCTTAAATTTTTGAAAACTTGCCGTTACACATTGATTTTGAAAAAAATGTGTGATAATATAAATAATTAGTGCATTACATAAGTTCGGGCATCAGGTGGTTTGATGCCCGATTTTCAATGCTTTAGGGAGCGTTGGAACGGATGCGCTTTTTTAGTAAAGGAGGCAGTAAGATGATAGGTATGCTAAAGAAATTGATGGGCAGTGTCAGGGAGTATAAAAAGCTTTCGATTCTGACACCGGTTCTCATGATTGGCGAGGTGGTGATGGAATGTCTGATTCCGTTTGTAATCGCTGAACTGGTCAATCAGATAAAGGCCGGGTGTGAATTTTCGGTCATTGCACGGTACGGTCTGGCATTGTTTATAATGGCGTGTGTGTCATTATTTTTCGGAGGTATGGCGGGAGTAACCGGCTCCAGGGCATCCTGCGGTTTTGCAAAGAATCTGCGTCACGATATGTATTATAAGGTGCAGGAGTTTTCCTTTGAGAATATTGATAAGTTTTCTGCATCGTCTCTGGTGACCCGTCTGACG
>CAZAUP010000027.1:0-19173 GCA_964488415.1 uncultured Lachnospiraceae bacterium | reverse complement strand
AGGTGCCATTCAGATTTTTCAGGAGTTTAATACCGGTATGGAAGAGATTATTGTGGGCGTGGTAGGCGTACTGCAGTTTGATGTGCTGAAGTTTCGTCTGGAGTCGGAGTACGGCGTGGAAATCCGTATGGACCCGCTGCCGTATGAGTATATCCGCTGGATTGAAAACGATGGGATTGATGCCGGAAGGCTGAATATCACTACGGATGCTAAGCGGGTAAAGGATTTAAAGGAGCGTCCGCTGCTTTTGTTTACCCATGAATGGAGCATTAAGACGGTGCTGGAGCGAAATGAAGGTTTAAGACTTACGGAATTTGCAAAGAATTAGTATGAAAAAGTAAAATAATAATAAAAAGCGGAACCAAGGGAAATAATAAATCGTCTTTTTTATAGGGGGTAATGAATGTATGAAACCTAAGGCAACGTCAGATATAAGGCCGTTATATCCCAATGACGACGGAGCTGCTTATGATTTGGAGACGTTGATGCGGACCTACGGAAATGATGTGCTTCGTATGGCCTACAGTTATGTAAAGGATTATGACACGGCGGAAGATATCTTTCAGGAGGTGTTTATCAAGGTAAATGCAAAGCTGGACGGCTTTCGCGGGGCAAGCTCCGTAAAAACGTGGCTTTTGCGTATTACGGTAAATGCGTGTAAGGACTATCTGAAAAGTGCGTACAAACAGCGGGTGACGATGCTGGAGGAAGAGGAGGAGGCAAACATACCTGCTACGGATATGATAGAAGAGATTGAGAAAAAGCAGGATGCGGCGTATATCCGCGAGGCACTTCTTAAACTGCCTGAAAAGTACCGGGAAGTGCTGGTGTGTCTGTATTTTGAAGAACGCTCTGTTGTTGAGACGGCAAAAGTATTGGGCCTTAGTGAGGGTACCGTAAAGAGCAGGCTGTCCAGAGCCAGAGAACGGTTTCGGGGGATTTTAGAAGCAGAGAAAGGAGGTGTATACGATGGATAAAACAGAAGATGGGCTGTGGGAGGAAACGGAGGAAGAACTGTATGCACTTCTGGGAAAGGCATTGGAAGAGGAGCCGCGTTTGCAGGTAAGTGAGAAATTGATTCAAAAGACATTAAAACGGGCGGAAGAAACACCGGCAGAGACCGGCTGTAAGGAGAAGTCTTATAAAACGTATTACAGGCTGTTCCGGTACGCCGGAGTGGCAGCGGCGGTGCTTTTACTTGCGGTTGGTGTAAGAAGTATAGGGGAAGGAGTTTTGACAAAGGACGGTACTGCGGAAAAGGAGTTTTCTTCGGGAGGCTTTATGCGGAACGGAGAGAGCTGTGCAGATACGGATGTTACGGAATACCTCAATTCTGCTGAAAGGGAAATGCCGGAAGCTTATCACTATGTTTTGGAAAGCGTATCCGGAGCGGAGAAGGTGCCTGAAGATGAACCTTGTGAAGTAGGGACGTATGTTGGAATGGAAACACATGGTCTGAGTGACTTCTCTGAATATGAAAAACCAGAGATGACGGCTTCTGGAACCAGGGAATTGTACGGAGAGGACACGGATGTAATATTGTCTGAAACCTTTGAAACATGGCTTTTGGAATATGGAATAGAGACGAATGCTTCCGGGGCGGTATACTGGGATCTTGGTGCAGGCTTCCGGGAGGATTGGGAAGCTTTGGTGACGGAGTGTATGCCTGAAACGGAGGAGACTGCGGATGTAGTCACGGAGAAGCCGTATTTTGCGATGGATCGGTCGCTGTTTAGTGACGAGCTACTGCAGTTTGCGGTAGAGATACAGACAGCAGACGGAACCTGCTGGCTTGTTATGGGAGAACGGCTATATTTCCTTTGGAGATAGTGCAAAAAGCACCAAAGAGGCTGTCCGGCTGCAAATACTTTGCGGCGGACAGCCTCTTTGGTGCTTTGCCTGTCTGAGCATACTTAATGGTAAACGGCGGGGCTAGTTGGCATTGGAAGGTATATCACCCTCGTCCGATGCTTCCTCTTCTGCTTCCTCCTCTGTTTCATCAGTGGTAATGTTAATGGAAACATATTCACGGGAAGCAGTCGGATCTTCCTCGTCGCCAAAGCTGTCATCGAAGTCGAAATCCTCTTCTTCCTTTGCGAAGAAGTTTTTATACACAAGATATGCACCGCCGGCAACTGCTGCGATGGATGCTAATGCAGCAAAAAATTTAAATACTTTTTTCATTGGAACGCTCCTTTCTCTGCAACACTATTTATATTATACGTTGTTTCGACGAAAAAGAAAAGTATAATTTGAAAAAAAATTATTTAAGAGAAAATTCTTATATAGAAAGAGTTATAAAAAGAGGGGTTTTATCTTGAAATTTCTGACAAAAACGTGTATAATTTAGATAGAAATATAACGCATGATTGAACCGGTATTCGTGGATGAAACACAAGATGAGGGAACTGGGGAAAGTACATCGGATATCGAACCAGGCAAGGAGGTTTTAGACTATGAAAAAAGATCAGGATTTGCAAAAATTTTTGCGTGAGGAAGAGCGCGCAGAGAAAGAAAGAAATAAAAAACAGAAGAAAGAAAAAGCACCAAAAGTAAAAAGGGTGAAGGAGAAAAAAGAAAAGCCGGTGAAAGAAAAAAAATCGAAGCCGGTAAAGGAAAAGGCACCGAAGCCGGTAAAGGAAAAGGCACCGAAGCCGGTGAAGGAAAAGGCACCGAAGCCGATGAGGGAAAAGCCGATAAAAGAAAAGAAGCTGACCGGTGGGAAAATGACGGCGGGAACTAAAAAGAAAAAGAAAATGAAGAGCATCAGGACACAGTTAAGTGCGTTGTTTTGCGTACCATTGATTTTTATTATAGTGCTTGGTGTTGTCTGTTCCTCCAGTGCATCTGATGCATTGCAGACAAACTATGAGGAAGCGGCGAATTCTACCCTGAGTGCAAATGCGGATAAGTTTGAACTGATTCTTTCCGCAGTGGAATCTAATGTAGGACAGCTTGCTTCCAACAGTAACGTGACATTGTACTACGGACAATCCTACGATGAAGGGTCCAGAGACGAGACTACAGCAAAGAAGGCAATTCAGTCGTTGATTGCGAATATGACCGGGGAGGAGTCTATGCTTGCGAATGTGGCAGTGATGTCGTATTACGGCACCTCCTATCATGGGGGCGGGGCGTTTGCAGGCGAAAGCGTGGCAGATGTATTTAATGCTGATACTGACGGTCAGGCATTCCGTGCAAGTGGTCTGGATTATTATTGGGCAGCGCGTCACGGCTTTTTGGATGCGGAAGCCGGCATTAACGAAGAGGATTATTTTATGTCGGTAACTTCGGCGGTGACGAGTGTAAGAGGAAAAGAGATTGCGCTCATTGTAGCAGATGTTAAAATGAGTACGGTGACAGATACCTTAAATGGGATTAAGCTTGCGGATGGCAGTATTTTTGCAGTGGTTTCTCCGGATGGAGTAGAAGCAACGGCAGAAGGTGTGTCCGGAGTTCCGTATTTTATAGGAAAGGGAGCTTACAACAATGCGGTAAACGGTCGTGTGCAGACCAGTGATTACGAGGATATCGACGGTGAGAAGTATCTGGTGATATGTGCACCGATTGGCGAAACCGGTGCGTTGCTTTGCGGTGCAATTCCGAGAGCTGAAATTATCGCAAGTGCAAATTCGATTACGCTGTTAACCGTTGCGATTGTAGCAATTTCTGCAGTGTGCTCTGTATTGCTTGGTATCTGGGTTGCAACTGCCTATGCAAAAGCAATGAAGCGGACGATGGCGGGGCTGGACAAGGTGGCAAAGGGTGATCTCACTGCCAAGATGAGGACGAAGCGTAAGGATGAATTTGGTGCCCTGGTTGCATGTGCAAATAAGACGGTAAACAATATGAAGGGTATGGTAGAGCAGACGTCTGCGGCGGCTGATAATGTAGGAAGCTCGGCAGCAGGCGTAGAGGATACCTCTGCGAAGCTTTTGACGGCGACACAGAATATCACCACCTCAATTGCAGAAATCCGAAACGGTATTGTGCAGCAGGCGGAAGACTCAGAGCGCTGTCTGATTCAGAGTGAGGAGCTGGGCGAGCGAATCAACGCGGTTAGGGAAGATGCGGATGCTATCGACGAGCTGGCAAAGAGTGCAAAGAGTGCTGTTGAAAACGGCATGGATGCCATTGGCATTTTGGAAGCAAAGGGAGAAGAAACCGTTTCCATTACAAAGAAAATCACCGTGGATATGGATGCACTTGCTTCGGAATCTCTCTCCATCGGAAAGATTATCGGTGTAATCAACGATATTGCGGAGCAGACCAATCTTCTGTCCTTAAATGCTTCCATCGAGGCAGCAAGAGCCGGGGAAGCAGGGCGAGGCTTTGCGGTGGTAGCGGATGAAATTCGCCGACTCGCGGAGCAGTCGGTAGAAGCAGCAAACGAAATTGCCGGCATCGTAAACGGTATTACAAAGCAGACGGAGGGTACGGCAAAGACCGTGGCACAGGCAGAGGATATTGTGGCATCGCAGAGTGCTGCCTTACAGAATGCCATCTCGCTGTTTAAGAATATAGGTGAGAATGTGGAAGAGATGTCGGAGCGTCTGGAAAATATTTCCAATGGGGTAGAGCGTATCGGAGATGCGCAGAAGGTAACGGTAGATGCAATCAGCAGTATTTCTGCGGTGTCTGAACAGACCTCGGCAGCTTCGGAGGAAGTACAGAATATGGTTGATTTGCAGCTGAAGGCAGTAGAGGATTTATCGGAAGCATCCACGGTATTAAATGACGAAGCAGGAAAGCTACAGGATGCGTTATCCGCATTCCGTTATTAAATTTACTTGAAATAACAATGGTGTCCCAAAGGTTAATGCTGCCGTGGTTGGCATGGTAAGCGGCTTTTGGGACACTTGCTTTTGCAGGAGGAGCAGAAATGAAGCGAAAGAACAGAATCGGAGCTGCGGCAGTGTGTGCGTGTGCGGTGCTGGTTGCGTTTGCCGGATGTAAAAAGCCGGAGGAGGGAGGCGACGTAACGCCGCCTCCGGGAAAGGAGACGACACTTGTTCCGGAGGTTATGACAGGAAATGCCGAAAGGGAAGCCAAAATGCTTCAGGACATGGTGAATGCCGGTGAAATTCCAAATCTGGAAAAACGGATACCGGATGCAGAAAATGTGTATGTGGAGGCGTTGCCCTCCATAGAAGTAGGTGTATACGGCGAAGGGGCTTCCTTTGCAACAGTGAATGCAGACAGTATTACCGGCCAGCTTGTTTCGGAGGGCTTGTTCCGTTACGACGCAGAAGGAAATGTTGTCCCGAACATTGCAAAGGCCTATGAGGTAAATGCGGACTTTACCTCCTATACCATTTATTTGCGGGAGGGGCTGCGCTGGTCTGACGGAGTGCCGTTTACGGCAGATGATTGTGTGTTCTTTTATGAGCAGATGTGTGTGCCGCAGGTATTTGGAGAAGCTTTGTGGAAGTGCTTTATCGCTACGACTGAAGCCGGGTACGGTGCAAGGGCGAGCTTTACGAAGCTGGATAATTACACCTTTTCTGTGACGTTTCCGGCATCCAAGCCGGAGTTTTTAACAGAGCTGATAGAGCAGGGAGGAATTTGCTTTGCTCCGGAGCATTATTATGTTAATCTTCTTCCGAAGTATATGGGAGAGGATGCGGCACTTGCAAAGGCACAGGACATGGGATATGCAGATACGGAGGAAATGCTACGGGAAACGGTGACGAAGCCATGGAATTTTGCGGGCATTCCGACGTTGAATCCTTACTGTATTTCCGCAGAAGACGGAAAAAATGATGTAACCGGAAATTATTATGAATTTGTGCGCAATCCGTATTATTGGAAGGTAGATGCGGAATGGAAACAGCTGCCTTACCTGGATAAGCTGCAATTTACCAGAATTTCAGGGGAAGAGCAGAAGCTGCTTTTGACTACGGAGGGCTATCTTACGGTAAGCGCACTTACTTTGGAGCAGGTGGCTGAGGCGCAGGCAAGCGAAGCAAGAGGAGAGTATCATTTGGTGGTGTGGGACAGTGTTACTTACTGGGCTGTAAATAATAAGCTGAGAAATTTCCCGGAAAGCGGTTCGAAGGAAGCAGGGGTTCGCGGTCTGGGAGCGGCACATGTGGAACAATGGTATTTTGAATAAGGAGGAGCTTAGCTTGGAAAATTATATTCCGGAGGTGCTAAGAGAACTGAATGTGGTTTCAGTGGCAGTGCGTTTAGTCTTGTCATTGCTTTGTGGCGGAATCCTTGGCATAGAGCGGGGAAGAAAAAAGCGTCCGGCAGGTTTCCGGACCTATATGCTGGTTTGCATGGGGGCAGCGTTGGTGATGCTGACAAGTCTGTACATAACAACCATGTACGGTGGCAGTGATCCGGCAAGAATGGGAGCGCAGGTAGTATCCGGTATCGGCTTTCTCGGAGCGGGAACCATCATTGTAACCGGACGAAATCGTGTAAAAGGGCTGACGACAGCTGCGGGACTATGGGCTGCGGCATGTGTCGGACTGGCTCTCGGCGTAGGCTTTTATACCGGAGCGCTTGGGGGCTGTCTGTTGATTTTTGTTGTAATGGCATTGCTGCAGCGTCTGGATGACTGGGTGTCGGCTTCCACGAAGGTGATTAATCTGTATCTGGAGTTTGAACAGATGTCTGATGTGGGGGCGTTTATACGGTTTACGAAGGAACAGGGGTTCCGTATCAGCGATTTGGAACTGATACATGCAAACGGAATCAACGAAAGCGGTATAGGAGTATTATGTAACCTGCGTCTGCCCCAAAAGAAGCCTCATGCAGAGATATTGCAGATGCTCGGCGGGCTGGAGCGGGTAAGATATGTAGAAGAACTGTAGCTTAAAAACGGGAGCCATCGTGCGACGGCTCCCGTTTGCATTAATGGAAATGTTTAGGAAATTACTGCTCCTCGGTCCAGAAGGTAAGATGACCCTTCGGATCGACAACATAGTTTTCGGAAATGGTATTCACATAATCGGTTACTGCATTGTAGGTGAGGGTTTCCTTGATGCTTTCAAGAACAGTCTCGCCCATATAGCGCTGCTCAAATCTTAACAAATAAACGGTGTTGCTGTTCTCATCAGTATAAAGCGTGAGGTCGCCTTCCTTACGGTCCTCAAACAGCCAGTCAGTGTAGGAAAGGTAGGAATTGCTCTTTGTCAGATTTGTTCTGAGGGAATGGTCTGTTTCGGTATCCTCATAATCTGCACGTTCATCCTCCGGTGCGTATTCCGCACAGAGCGTTTCAAAATCCTCACCGGTCTCCAGACGGTTATACATCTCCTGAGCCTTTGCGGTAATTGCCTCCAGTGCTGCGGAAATCTCTTCCTCGGTAGAATCCTCGGTAACATCTGCTACGAATTCTAACATACGATAGTCAACGGAATCATATGCGGCCGGATCCTTGTCGTAGGCTTCCTGTGCCTCTTCCTCGGTTGCGGCAAGCTCTTCCTTCATGTAATTGTAGTATGCAAGTGCAGTCATGTCATCCTTAACAATCGGCTCTAACGTCTTTTCGGAAGCGGAAGTACCGAAAAGGGAAACAAGGTATTCGTTAAGCTTTACGCCTGCGGTAGCTGCTGCGGACTGCATGGACTCCAGATATTCGTTATAATCCTCAGTAATATCAAAGGTAAGTCCCTTTGCTGCTGCTTCGCTGATCATGGCCTTGTTTTCACGTACAGAGACAGCAGCCTGCTGGTCAAAGAAATCATCCCAGGTCATGCCGGAATTTGCATCATAAATCTGCTGGTCATACGGAGTGGAGGTATCCAGTCCGAGGTACGGCAAAAACTGGGAATAGCTGTTGAGAACGCTGCTCTTGTAGTAGTTGAACTCAAGCTGGGAAACGGAAATGTCGTTTACCCTGATGTATTCACGCAGTGCCTGCTTGCGCTTCATTACCGGGACCAATACAAGCAGTGCAATAAGCACGGCGACAATGGCGATGGCGGCGATGGCATACAGTCTCTGGTTACGTTTTTCGCGCTTTATGGCTGCTTCCTTTGCCAGACGCTTACGGTCATATTTGGTCAGTTGCTTTTCTTTATTCTGTTCCATGTTACTCTTGTCGCAAAGATAATTGCATGAAATCTGCGACAAACCTCCTTTATTTTATAGTCTGCCCCTATTTTACACTATTTCCGGACAAGAATAAAGAGTTTTTGATGAAATTCATAAAAAACTCACAGTTTTTTTCTATTGCATTTTTTTACCATGCGGTGTATGATAAGAGCGTAAAATTAAATAGAGCGGAAGAATGTGTCCGCGAACGGAGGTAGTACCATGAAAAAGAAAGCAGTATTTCTAGCGCTACTCGTTTCCCTCACCGCACTTTGCGCATGCAGAGGCGGCAGCGCGGGAAAGAAAGGTTCGGAGGATGAGTTTTCCGCGGTAGTAGGAATAACACAGGATTTGGACAGTCTTGACCCTCACAAAGCAGTGGCGGCAGGAACCGATGAAGTCTTGTTTAATGTCTTTGAAGGACTTGTAAAGCCTTCTGCGGACGGAACATTGGTTCCTGCGGTAGCAAAGGAGTATACGATTGCCCCGGATGGGCTGTCATATACGTTTCTCTTGCGTGAAAACGTAAAGTTTCATAATGGCAAGGTAGTTACTGCGGATGATGTGGTTTATTCGATTGAGCGTTGCGCCGGTTTACTCGCCGACCAGGATCCGGAGGTCGTCGTGGAATCGGCGCTTTCTGTTATTTCTTCCGTGGAAAAGGCAGGAGAGGATACCGTTGTCATTAAGCTCTCTGAGCCGAATACGGAGCTGCTTGGCTTCTTAACCTGTTTCATCATTCCGGAGGATTATACAGAGCAGGAAAGCGCACCGGTTGGAACCGGTCCCTTTCGTTTTGTTTCCTATACACCGCTTACTAGCTTTGTCGTGGAGCGGTTCGATGAGTATTATGGCGAAAAGCCGTACCTGGAAAGGGTTACCTTTAAAATTTGTGCCAGTAATGATGCGGCGTTTTTAGAACTGCTGTCCGGCGGGATTGACATTTTCCCGTATTTGACGGATGAGCAGGCAGCGCAGCTTCCGAAGGAGTATTCTCTTGAAGAGGGAGCAAGTAATCTGGTGCAGGCAATGTTCTTAAATAACAGATATGAAGCGTTTGCCGACCAAAGAGTGCGTCAGGCACTCTGCTATGCAGTAGACAAGGAGGAAATGCTGGCGATTGTATCCGGCGGAAGAGGCCATGCTATCGGAAGTAATATGTTTCCGAATTTTGGCGTGTATTATGAGACAGCCTTAGAGGATTATTATACGTATCAGCCGGAGAAGGCAAAGAAGCTTTTGGCTGCTGCGGGCTATGATGAAGACAATCCGCTTTCCTTTGTTATGAAGGTGCCGTCCAATTATGATTTCCATGTTGCAACGGCACAGGTGCTTGTAGAGCAATATAAGAGAATCGGTGTAGAGGTAGAGCTCCGGCTGATTGAATGGTCTGCGTGGCTGACGGAGGTGTATCGTGAGCGCGATTACGAGGCAACGATTGTCGGTCTGGATGCAGCCCTGGCTCCGAGTGACGTACTAAAACGGTATCTGTCTACTGCGGGTAATAATTTTATAAATTATGAGAATCCGGAATTTGATGCGCTGTTTGTCAAGGCACTGGCTAGTGTGGAGGAGGACGAGAAGGTGGCTCTTTATAAGGAGCTTCAGACGATTTTGACCGAGGATGCGGCAAGCGTTTATTTACAGGATGCTGCGAAGCTTGTGGCAGTGAAGCGGCGGTTTACAAATTTCTTATTCTATCCTGTGTACGTGCTGGATATGGCATCCATAAAGCCGGCGGAGTAATGGCTTTTCAGGACAAAGAAAGGAGGGCTTGAAATGCAATATTTTTTTAAGAAAACAGTGGCACTGTTTGTAACGCTGTTAGCGGTGGCGTTTCTTACCTTCCTTGCTTTCGATGTGATTCCGTCGGATGCGGCTGCGGCAAAGCTCGGTATTGATGCTACGGAGGAGGAGATTTTTGCGCTGCGTGAGGAGATGGGACTGAATCGTCCGCTGCTTGTGCGTTACGGTGAATTTTTGCTGGAGGCGGTGACCGGAGATTTCGGAGAATCAACACAGTACAATATGCCGGTGACAGAGCTTTTGTCCGAACGCTTCGGCGTGACGCTCGGACTTGCCCTGCTTTCGTTTGTGTTAATTGTGGGGATTTCCGTACCGCTCGGTATTTTTGCGGTACAGGCGAAAACAAAGGCAGAGGAGGGAATGGTGACATTTCTGACACAGATTATGATGGCAGTGCCGCCGTTTTTTCTCGGTATGCTGATTACGCTTTTGTTTGGTATTGTGCTCCGCTGGTTTACGCCGGGAGCTTATGTGCCGGCACGGGAGGATTTTTTCGGCTTCCTGGGCTTTATGATTTTTCCGGCACTCGCAGTTGCGATACCCAAAATCGGTATGACGGTACGCTTCCTTCAAAGCTCGCTGAAAGCACAAATGCAGGCAGATTATGTGAGGACTGCAAAGAGTAAGGGCTGCGACAAAAGCAGGGTGCTGCGGAAGCATGTGCTGCGGAATGCGCTGGTGCCTGTGGTGACGTTTTTAACCATGGTGATGGCAGAAATTTTGGCCGGAAGCATTGTAATTGAGCAGGTGTTTAATTTATCCGGTGTTGGAAGATTGCTTGCGGTATCCATTTCCGGCCGGGATTATCCTGTGGTAAGGGCGATTGTTTTATACACTACGGCAGTGGTAGTGCTTTTAAATTACGGCGCGGATTTGCTGTGCCGGTATCTGGATCCGAGAATAAAGGAACTGTAAGAAGGGACAGGGAAAGAAGGAGGAGGGCATCTATGAAGCTTGCCGCTTGGCTGAAAAAAGACGGAAAATGGAATGCAAATCGAATCATCGGTGTCGTGCTGGTGGCATCTGCACTATTGTTTTCGCTCGCAGGCTGCTTTTTTACACCGTATGATCCGGATGCAATGAATGCGGCACTGAAGAACACCGCACCGTCCTTTTCCCACCTGTTCGGTACGGATAATTTCGGCAGGGATGTGTTTTCACGCGTGATGAAGGGAACCGGTACTACGTTTTTTGTGGGTCTTTCAGTGGTACTCATTGGTGCAGCGGGAGGCTGCCTGGTAGGTGCATTTACCGGGTATTTCGGCGGAAAGGCAGATTTAATCTTAATGCGTGTTAATGACACGGTTGCGGCAATTCCCAGTATTTTGCTGGCACTGGTGTTTGTCGGTGTATTTGGAGGCGGTACGGTACAGCTGATTGCCGCACTCGGTATTTTGTTTATTCCGAGCTTTGCCCGTGTTGTACGAAGCGGTTTTATTGTGCAAAAGGAACTGGATTATGTAAAGAATGCAAGATTAATGGGGGCGGGGCATCTGCGGATTATATTTGTGCACATTATGCCGAACATCAGAGAAAGTATTCTGTCAGCAATTGCGATTGGTTTTAACAATGCGGTGCTGGCAGAAGCTGCCATGAGCTATCTGAGCCTTGGCGTGCAGCCACCCCGTGCCAGCCTCGGACGTATGTTGTCCGAAGCTCAGCCGTATTTGTTCAGGGCACCGTGGAATGCGGTGGCACCGGGACTAATGATTTTGCTTTGCGTGCTGGGGGTCGGCCTGCTCAGCTTAGAGGGAGGGGAAAAGAATGGATAAAGAAAAGGTTTTATGTATAGAAAATCTTTCCGTGGCATTCCCGTGCCCGTCGGGCGGTGAAAAAAAAGTAGTGGATCATGTATCCTTTTCTTTGGAGGAAGGGGAGATTCTCGGAATTGCAGGAGAGTCCGGTTCGGGAAAGAGCATGACGGCGCTGGCAATTATGGAACTGTTGCCGGAGAATGCAAAATGCGTTTGCGAGAAGCTGTGGTTTAGAGGCTTTCTTCTTCTTGACAAAAAAAAGCCGGGGGAAAAGCATAAGAAGGCGCGGGAAGCAGTCCGGCAGATTTTGTCCGGGAATGAAATGGCTATGGTGTTTCAAGAACCGCTGACAAGCCTTAACCCGGTTCTGACGATACAGCAACAGCTGGAGGAACCGTTGCTTTTGCATTCCGAGCTTACGGCAAAGCAGCGGAAGGAAAGGATGCTTGAAGCGCTTGCCGGAGTAGAGCTGAAAAATCCGGAAAAACTGCTAAAGCAGTATCCTCATCAGCTTTCCGGTGGAATGCGGCAGCGTGTAATGATTGCCATGGCAATGATAAACAAGCCGGAGCTGCTTATTGCGGACGAGCCGACGACAGCACTCGATACAGTGACAGAGCGGGAAATTGTAGAGCTGATCCGGCGGCTGGCGAGAGAAAACCATACGGCGGTTATTTTCATTTCTCATGATTTGGGCGTGCTGCGGTCGATTTGTGACTATGTTATGATTATGAAGGATGGCAGGGTGGTGGAGAAAGGAACAACGGAGCAGATTTTTGAGCATCCGGAGTGTACTTATACAAAGAATCTGATGAAGGCGGCGGTAAAGGGACCGAAGGAGCCGGAGGAGAGTACCTGGATTTCTGCAGATTGTGTGGCTCTTTCCGTGGATAATTTGTCAGTAGCCTATAAAAGAGCATCAGGCTTATTGAAAAAGCCGGAGCTTAAGCGGGCAGTGGAAGGCGTATCCTTTACGGTGAAAAAAGGGGAGATTTTTGGTATTGTCGGCGAAAGCGGCTGCGGTAAATCAACATTGCTGAAAGCGGTATCAGGGCTTCTTACTGACTATACGGGAGAGGTTTTCTGCCGGACGGGGAAGCAGGAAGGGATAACGGGAACGGTCATTGTAACGAAAAAAAAGACGGCAGGCGTGCAGATGGTGTTTCAGGATCCGTATACCAGTCTGAATCCGGCGAAAAAGGCAGGATGGATATTGGAGGAACCGCTTCGTTTAAATACGGGTCTTACAAAGGAGGAGCGCCGGGCGAGAGTGCTTGAACTGCTAAAGGAGACAGAGCTTCCTGCGGATGTGCTGCACCGGCAGGTGGCAGAGCTTTCCGGAGGGCAGCGCCAGCGGGTGGCTATAGCGGCGGCATTGATTACAAAGCCGGAGCTTGTGCTTTTGGATGAGCCGGTATCAGCACTGGATGTTACGGTACAGGCGCAGATTTTAGAGCTGCTGCTCCGTTTGCAGAGAGAGCACGGTCTGACCTATGTATTTGTCTCGCATGATATGGCAGTTGTGCGGAAAATATGTGACCGTGTTCTGGTGATGAAGGACGGACGTGCAGTAGAATGCGGCCGGACGGAAGAGCTGTTTTTACAGCCTAAGGAGGAATATACGAAGAAGCTGTTGGGATAAGCGGAAAAGCTACAGATAAAAGGCAGACAGGAAAGAAACTGTTTTTGGACGAAAATCTGAAAAAACAGTTGACAAGACAGGGCTTCTGGTATATTCTATGGATATACAATATGTATTTGTGATAGAGGCGCATTGATTATCAGTACACTGCGGGATATGTCAGGACATAGGAGAACGTAGCGGAAAGGATGAGATGCCGAAGCAGGCAGCTGCCTGAGGGCTGCTTTGCTGGGATCGGGGTTAACAGCCGCGGGACTGTCATCATTTATTTGATGGAGGGCTATCGAAGAAAGTACCGCATGGCTGGGTGTGGCGGTACATTTGCCGAATAAGGTATTCTTCGAGAACCGTCGTCAGAGGGTTCTTTTTCTTTTGTACAGGTGAGTATGTGTACATTTAATCTAAAACGGAGGTGCGATATGGCATTATTTACAGGTGCAGGTGTTGCGATTGTAACACCGATGAAAGCAAACGGAGAAGTGAATTATGAAAAGCTTGGTGAGCTGTTGGAGTTCCAGATTGCGGGAGGTACGGATTCTGTTATTATTTGCGGGACCACGGGTGAGGCTTCTACCCTGAGCCATGAGGAACATCTGGAATGTATCCGCTACACGGTGGATAAAGTGGCAAAGCGTATTCCGGTGATTGCGGGCACGGGCTCGAACTGTACGGAGACTGCGATTTATTTGTCCAGGGAAGCAGAAAAAGCAGGTGCTGACGGTCTGCTTCTTGTGACACCGTATTATAATAAGGCAACCCAGAAGGGGCTTGCGGCACATTTTAGAGAGACGGCAAAGGCAGTGAATATTCCGGCAATTCTTTATAATGTACCGGGGCGTACCGGCTGCAATCTTTTACCGGAGACTGTGGCAGGTCTTGTAAAAGAGGTAGATAATATTGTAGGTCTTAAGGATGCAACCGGAAACATCAGCCAGACCATGCAGACCATGTATCTGTGTCAGGGAGATGTCGATTTGTATTCCGGCAATGACGATCAGATTGTACCGGTGCTTTCTGCAGGCGGCAAGGGAGTTATTTCTGTTCTTTCCAACGTAGTACCGAAGGAAACCCATGATATCTGTGCAAAGTTTTTTGAAGGTGATGTAAAGGGAAGTCTTGCCCTTCAGTTAAAGTATTTACCGCTTGTCGATAATTTGTTCAGTGAAGTGAATCCGATTCCGGTAAAGGCAGCGCTTAACTTAATGGGGATGGAGGTGGGTCCGCTTCGCCTGCCGCTGACCGAAATGGAGGAGGCGCACAAGGCCAAGCTTGTGGCTGTTATGAAGGAGCTTGGAGTAATTCATTAAAATGACCTGCCGGAGCGTGCAAGGCTCTCAGAATAAGAAGTGAGAAAGAAAACAGGGTATCCGGTTTGTCCGATGCGGTATGGACAAATCGGATGCTCAAATTCTATTACATCAGGAGGAACAGATATGGTACGTATTATTATGTGTGGCTGTAACGGAAAGATGGGACGCGTGATTTCCGATTTGGCGAAAGAGGATGCGCAGGCGAGGATTGTGGCCGGCATTGATTTTGTTACAGAGCAGAACTATGATTATCCGGTGTTTAAGAGTATCACGGAATGTAATGTGGATGCGGATGTTATAATTGACTTTTCCTCCCCGCAGAAATTAACCGAACGGCTTGCATATTCCACTGAGAAAAAGCTGCCGATGGTATTTTGTACTACCGGACTTTCGGAGGAGGAGTTTGCGCAGGTGCTGGAGGCATCTAAAAAGGTGGCGGTACTCCGTTCTGCCAATATGTCTTTAGGTATCAATACGATTCTTAAGCTGGTGGCAGCGGCAGCAAAGGTGTTTGCGGCAGCAGATTTTGATATGGAAATTGTGGAGAAGCATCATAACCGTAAGGTAGATGCACCGTCCGGAACGGCACTTGCCATTGCGGATGCCATAAATGAGGCGTTAAATAAGGAGTATGTCTACAAATATGACCGTTCGAAGGAGCGCAAGATGCGTGATAAGAAGGAAATCGGCATTTCTGCGGTACGCGGCGGTACGATTGTCGGTGAGCATGAGGTTATTTTTGCCGGAGCTGATGAGGTGATAGAAATTAAGCATACGGCATATTCTAAGGCAATCTTTGGAAACGGTGCATTGCAGGCGGCAAAATTTCTTGTGGGAAAGCCGGCAGGGATGTACACCATGAGCGATGTGATAGACTAGTACAGTGTAACTTAAACACCTAGACCGAAGGCTTGTCTGCTTACCTGTGGGCAAAAAGCCTCAGCGCAGTCCGCTGCGTCTGCACTTTTTTTACAGCACTCACAGGCAAGCATTCGCCGCATTAGTCTGGTGATTTTGCGCACACTGTACCGGATATGTAAAAAACAGACTGTTACACGTTTTGCGTGACAGTCTGTTTTAGCTTGTGCGAAAGATTTACTGTGCTGCTTCAGCACCCGTATTTTCGGAGGTATTATCACCGCTTGTAAAGTTCTCGTTTAATTTGATCAAAAAATCCGCAAAAGCATCCTCCGATTCCGCAGCAGAGCGGGCTGAAGTGACTTCCGCAGAGGTGACGGTAATGCTGCAAACATCAAATTGACCGTTGCCAATCTGAGCAAATATGTATGCCGTACCCTCAGACTTCGCGGTAATAACTCCGCCTGCACTCACAGAGACAATCTCCGGAGCGGAACTGGAAAATTTTGGCTGCTCTACCGTATTGAACGGAGAAATCAGCCAGTACATTAAGGAACGCTGACCGGTCACCAGAGTCATCTCATGACGAGAAAGCTGAATGAAGATAGCCGGAACACCTACGGTGATTTTACATTGTAATTCTACCGAACCGGCTTCAACATCTTCGACAGTGGCGGTTACAACAGTCGTACCGACGGAAAGGGCAGTTACAACACCTGCCTCATCAACAGAGGCAACCTCTGTATTCGCAGAGGCAAAGGTAACAGTCTGCGTTTCTGTCAAATTATAAACTTTAAGGGCATAGTCCTTACCTTTTACAATGCTCTTTGACTTTACATTAAGCTTGGGAGCAGCAGTGCCCGCAAACGCCGTAGCCGACGAGGCGGTCACTATTGTAAGGAAGCCTATGCAAAGAATAAGAGCCAGGGTAATGATACCTTTGAACAAAGTTTTCTGTTTCATGGCATTTGCCCTCCAACTAACAACTACGGAAATCCTTGCGTCACATCCTGAATTTTATGGTAGCACCACTTTTTGTCAGAATGATGTCAAATCTTAAGAATTTTTAAAGATTTTACCTGCACAAACTTTGAAAATCGGCTTGTGTAACGTGGCGAAAAAAAGTATAATGAAGAGAAGAAGAATGGTATTTGACAGTTGGAGAGGGATTTCGGGACTTACAAGGAGGAAGGAAGATGCAGTATATTTTAATTGCGGATGATAATGCGGATATCACGGATATTTTAGAAGCTTATGTAAAAAAAGAAGGCTATGAGCCGGTGGTGGCAGCGGACGGAGAAGAGGCGCTTCGTCTGTTCAAGCAGTATGAACCGGCAGCAGTGCTGTTAGATGTGATGATGCCGAAGGAAGACGGCTATGAGGTGTGCCGTAAGATTCGTGCGGCTTCGGATACGCCGGTGATTTTGATTACGGCCAGAGGAGAGGATTTTGAGCGGGTTATGGGACTGGATATCGGAGCGGATGATTATATTGTAAAGCCGTTTTCTCCGAATGAGGTTATGGCACGGCTCCGTGCAGTGCTTCGCCGTATGACCCGCGTGGACAGGGAGCAGTCAGGTGAAAAAAATGAAAATATATTAAAAATAGGAAATCTGGAGATTAATCTGGAGGAGTATACCCTGCATATCGGCGGCAAACGGATTGCCCTGACGAAAAAGGAAATTGAAACCATGTGGACGCTTGCCAGCAATCCGAAAAAGGTGTTCACCAGAGACAATTTGTTGGATAGCCTGTGGGGATATGATTATATCGGTGACACCAGAACCGTGGATTCTCATGTGAAGCGTCTGCGCGCGAAGCTTGATAAAGCGGAGCATCCGGGCTGGGATATTGCAACGGTCTGGGGACTGGGGTATAAATTTGAAGTTACGGAGAATAAAGAGGGATAGAAAAATAACCGCATGGCACGGGAAGATGACAGGAGAGACGTATGGAGAAGCAGGAAGGAAAGAGAAAATTTCATCATTTTTTGTTTGTGAAGACCTGTTTCGGTTTCGCGGCGATTATTCTGTTGTTTGCAGTGATTCTGGGTGTAATTTACATGCGTCTTTATGAACGGGCAACAATGGAAAATTACAGGGAGCAAATGTTTACAAAGGCAGAAGATGTGGCAAAAAAATGCTCTGATTACTTCTTGTACGGCGATTCGGAGGGCTGGTCGGACTATCTTTTGATGCTCCGTGAGGTTGAGCCGATGGAGGTGTGGGCGATTTCCAATGATAATGCACTGCATCCGTTAGCCTCTGCATTTGCATTAAAGCTGGAATATTTTGCCATGCTGGATACATATGAAAGTGATTATAAAGATATCATCAATAATGTATTTCATAATATTTCGACGGTTCGGACGAGCTTTAGCCAGGTGTATCAAAAGAACATTATCACAATCGGGATACCGGTGTCGGGACCAAACGGTGAGGTATCCGGTGCGATTCTGATGAATGCGCTTGTGGAGCCGCAGAAGGAAATTGTAGACAGCAGCTGGAAAATGATTCTTATCAGCGGCATTATAGCGCTTGTGGTGGCAGTTATTACCGCTTCAGTGTATGTACGCCGTCTGGTGCGCCCGATTTTAAAGGTGCAACGCATGGCGCTGGAGCTGGCGGACGGGAATTATGAGGTGACTACCGAGGTGCGGCGCGGGGACGAAATCGGCGAGCTGGCGCTTGCCATGGATTTTCTCTCGGAGAAGCTGAAGGAGAACGAAATCGAGCGAAAGAATTTGGAACAGATGCGTGTGGACTTTTTTGCAAACGTATCCCACGAGCTTCGAACTCCGATTACGGTCATCCGCGGCTATACCGAAACGCTGGTGGACGGTGTGGTTACGGATGAAGGCAAGATTCAGCACTATTACGAAAGAATGCTTGGAGAATGTAAAGGGATGGAGCGTCTGGTGGGGGATTTGCTGTTGCTTTCCAAGATGCAGAATCCGGATTTCGCGATAGAAAAGGAGCCGGTGAATCTGGTACAGATTTTTGAGGATTTGAAAAAGAGTGCTCTGATGATTGCAAAAGAAAAGAATATAGACATTGATTTGCAGACGGAGCTCCCGTCCATTATGATGCTGGGAGACTATGACCGTCTTCGGCAGATGTTTCTTGTTATTTTGGACAATGCGGTGAAGTTTTCCCCGGAGAATTCTACCGTGTATATCCGGCTTTCCTGTGAGGAACAGATTTTGGTTTCTATTCGGGATGAGGGAATCGGCATCAGCGAGGAGGAGCAGAAGTATATTTTTGAAAAGTTCTATAAATCCAGACTTCGCCAGAATGCAAAGGGCTCCGGTCTCGGACTTGCCATTGCAAAGCAGATTGCCGTCAGACACGGCGGAACCATTGAAATACAAAGTGAAGTAGGCAGAGGTACAGAAATCCGTTTTTCGTTTCCGGAGACGGAGGAAGGAGACATATAATGAATCTATTGGTTGGTGATATTGTAAAAATGAAGAAACCGCATCCGTGCGGCAGTAAGGAATGGGAGCTGCTTCGCGTGGGAATGGATTTTCGCATGAAGTGCTGCGGCTGCGGCCATATGGTAATGCTTGCCAGAAGTCAGGCAGAGAAAAATGTGCGCGGTGTTACACGAAACGGAGAACAGCTTTCTTTGGAAAAGCTGAAAAGCGGGAAGACGCAGGAGAAAGCGGTGTCCCGCGAGGTGTAAGAAATCGGAAATTTTGAAAAAATGAAAGAAAATGCTTGACAGACCGCTTTTTCCTATGCTATATTAAACTAGC
>CAZAUP010000026.1:0-19677 GCA_964488415.1 uncultured Lachnospiraceae bacterium | reverse complement strand
CGGTCCAAACAGTACATCAAAATCATCCCCATAGGTATCGTGAATTGCCCTTGCATAATACTCACCAAGCTTTCTAAGCTGCGTGCCGGTCACATAACCGCCCGCATTCATAAAAAACGGAGACTTTCTGCCACTCTTTAAGGTAAAATCACCGAACTTTAATACCTTACTGTCTACCATGAACTCGATAAACTCTTTCTTGTACTGTTCCATTGTAAGTCCTCCTGTATCTTTTCGTTTAAGCTCGTTTCATTTTATCACAGGTTAGCCGGAAATTCAAGGAGGAGTTGAGACCATTCAGCCCATTTTATCCTTCAAACTCATTATTTTATACTCTTGATTATCATTTATCACTGGAGTATACTATAAAAAACATCTGTTGTAATACCAAAAAGCTTACACCTTCAAAAGGAGAAATGACATGTCTGAAATACTTATGACCGCAGGAACAATTTTGGTCGGTTCTACCTGCCTGTACTATACCTTTATTATGATATGCAGCATTATCGGATGGTTCATCAAAACAAAAGCGCCCGCTCCCTATTTGGAAACAGGCACTGAACTTCGTACCGCTGTGCTGATTTGTGCCAGAAACGAAGAAAAAGTCATAGGCAATCTTATCGATAGCCTAAAGGAACAAAATTACCCAAAGGACAAGCTTCAGATATTTGTCATTGCACATAACTGCACTGACAATACGAAGCAGGTTGCCCGTGAACACGGGGCATTCGTTTATGAAAGGAACAACCCGAACGACACCTGTAAGGGACAGGCACTCAACTGGGGTGTAAAGCAAATCCAGACTGCTTATCCGGATTACTTTGAATCAATGGTATTCTTTGATGCAGATAACATCGCAGGGCGAAATTTTGTGTACGAAATAAACCGGGCTTTGGAAAACGGTGCCGATATCGCACAAGGCTACAGAGCCTCCAAAAATCATTATACAAACCTGATAACAGAGCTGTTTGCACTCTTTTGGATTTCAACCATCCGTTTCCATTCGCTTCCGCTTGCAAAAATCGGGCTCCAGGGAATGGTTTCCGGAACCGGCTTCGCCGTAAAAATGTCTGCATTGTCAGAGGATAGCTGGCTTACCTATACGTTTCTTGAGGATGTAGAATTTTCCATCCAACATATTATAAAAGGTCATACGGTTGATATTACAGGCAATGCCGTTTTTTATGACGAACAGCCAACAAGGCTCTGTGACGCAATGAACCAGCGTTACCGTTGGTCAATTGGCGGAACACAGCTTATGAAAAAATATTTTCTGCCGACGTTAAAATACGCCTTTCGACATTTTAGAATCGGAATACGGCTGCTCCTTGATGTTTGCTGCAACCTATTCCTCCTTGCAGGTGTCATCGGTGAAGCACTCATTATAGTTTCCATGCTTTTATCACCTTTGGAACTGTCTGAGGTGATTTCGGCACTTTTGCTTCGCTTACTGAGCGCATGGCTGCTGCTTATGCTTCCTGCTGTCGGGACGGTACTATGTGAAAAGCTGCCATTTGTGAAAAATATACCTGCAATATTGACATTTCCTGCATTTTTAGGCGTATCCTTCGTATTCGGCTTCCTGTCCTTTTTCAAATCAGATGCCTCTTGGAAACCGATTCCGCACGAAGACCAGACAAAATTGGAGCACCTTGAAGCAGACATTACTTCCCCGAACCGTTAATGACAGAAGGAAGATTTATTTTTTTAATCATGTTCTGTGTAAGCAGACTGCCTATCGTAATATACACAAAGGTTACCAGCGACGCAATAAGCAGAGACTTCCCCAAATTAACCATAGGAAATTTCTGCACACCCGTACTTATCTTCTCAAGCATTTTTTCTGCAACGAATGCGCCTGCCGCGCATCCGATTGTACAGGAAAGAATGTACTGCGCCATTGATTCTACAAGCGTAATAAGATAAAGCTTCCAACGGCTCGCTCCCTGAATAATCATAAGCGCATACTCACGACGTTTTTCATTGATACTAATCATGAACATATTGTAGGTAATGACCATTCCCGTCGCAACCGCAAAGCCCATTATGACTATCGCAGGAATGTCGTAGGTTTTCGTATCCTTTGCCATATCGTGCTGCTGATTAGAAAGATAAACACTGTGGGAATAACCTTTTATACAGCTAAGCCTTTGCCCAAACTCAATCAAATCCGTCCCACCGGAAATTTTCACCGACACTGCAGTTGAAAAATTGTTGTTTAATGCTTTCACCTGATTATAGGAACAATATTGTATCGGGTTCACCTGTTGCCTTGATATTGCCAAAACATAAACCGTCTGTCCGGCAATAACTATATAATCCCCTTCTTTTATCCCAAGCTCCTTGGCTGTATTCTCTTCAAGAATGATTCCCTCCTCTTGAACAGGCAACGGGGTTCCGTTCAAATCAGGCGGAAAAATCATCGTGCTTTCCAGAGAGATGCCATTTATCTGAACATGCTGCTTTTTTCCGCCATATTCAATATCTTCAAAGAAAACATAAATCAACTCTGCATTTTCTACACAACCTGTTTTACTTATTGCTTCAAGCAGTTCATCGTCACTTTGTCCGGCATTAAAATACGCAAGACAATCATACTGATATCTTACATCAAACGTCAGCTTCTGTGCGAGATTTTTTGAAAATGAAAAACACACGGCTGTCAAAATCATGCAAAAACATGCGGTTATGCAAAAAACCGACATGATGAACCTTTTTGGACTACGAAAAATTGTTCCAAGCGCTATTTTTATATATACATTCATGTTAATACGTTCAAGGAACTTCGGACTCCTCTGCTTTGACACGGTACTGTTTTCGCTGTAAGCTTCGACAGGTTTAATTCTTGCGATCAGGCTGCTGCAAATCACGCATGATATCATCCCGGAAAATACTATAATAAACGGAATCAGAATCATTAACAGAATATTTCCGGAGTACTTTATTTCCGGCAATGAATAAATCGTTACATAAATCTGGGCAGTGTAAACAACAAGTCCCATTCCCGCCGCCATACCAACCAAAGAAGACGGAACTGCGATAATACCGATATAGGACAAAAACACGGACAAAACTTCTCTGTATCTGTACCCTGCCGCCCTCATAAGTCCTATCATTCTGCTCATTTTCAATACAATCTGATAAATAAATAAACAAGAAAACAAAATGCTTATACCCAAGATTAGCGCAGAAAGAACATATGCTATAAGCGCTACTGTGTCGAGATTTTCATACATCGTTTTTTGTGCATCCGAACCTTCATAAAGATAAGAAGAGATGACACTGTCCCCGATTAGCCCTGCAGCCTCATCAAGAATTCTTTGCTGTTCTGCGCCATCAGCAAAAAGCAATAAAAATTGATTTGCATAGCCTGCCGTTCCGAAAAGTATATCAAACTCCTCTTCCTCAATAAAAACAAGTGCGAAATCTGTAGCATCATACCACGATGTTTCATCCCGGAAATAGAACATTCCATCAGGACAGGTCACTATTTCCGAAAGGACAGCTTCCCTGCCATTAATTTCAACAACAGAACCAACAGAAAAATTATTGTTCAGTGCAAAATTCACGGTACACTTTATCTTCGGCATATCACGATAAGGTTCAGAGGATGTCTTGTCAAGCTTCTCATAAACATACATACGCTGAAAGCTACTCTCCGATGTACGAATAAATCTGGGCGTTATCACCTTTCCGTCAGGCATTGTCATTTGACTGTCGAGTACAAAACGTGCGTCAACAGCTTCAACTCCTGAGATTTCCTCTATCCGTCTGCCGAAGGCTTCCGCTGTGACATCCGAAATAATATACCCCTGCGCCATATTGTATTCTTCTGCAAATTTTTCTGTCGTCCCCCTGATTGATGACGGAAGAACAAGCATCCACATCGTGAGTGCCGCCTGCAGAATATAGAAGAATACAAAAGCAGCAGTAAAACCATGATTACTGCGAAATATGGCTTTAATCAAGTTACTTTTTCCTTTGTTATGCATAGTCTCTCCCTCATTTCGCTTACGATTCCTTGATATGCAGTAAACTCACTTGCCTGTTCAGCAGTGATGCAGCACACCTTGTTTACATTCTTTATTTCATGTGGTATAATTTAAAAAAAGCTCGGAGGTACTGTATGAACACTTCTAACAGCAACGAACACTCGCTTGCCTATAGTCAGATTATCTGGGAAATTACAAGCACTTTGCAGGAAGAAAAATCACTTGAAAGCGCACTGCGTTCTTCCCTCAATAAAACGATAAAATTCATCGGTGCCGAGGCTGGTACGATATGGTATTACAATAAGTCCGGCGACGGAAGAATCTATCCGTCATACTGGGTAGGCGGAGCCGACCTGACCGGCATGAGCCTTGCTTACGGCGAGGGCATCGCGGGCAAGGTTGTCTGTAGCGGAATGCCGCTGGTTATAACCGACTGCCAAAACGACAGCCGCTGGGCAAGCCACTTTGACAGCTCTACAGGCTTTGTCACCAAAAGTATGATTTGTGTTCCGCTTGCAAATAAGCATGAGATAATCGGCTGTATGCAGATTCTTAACAAAAGGGACGGTTCGTTGTATACAAACGAGGACATACGCCTTACTACCTCTCTTGCGGAGCTTACAGCAATCGCAATCGGAAGCAAAGGTCTTGATTTAGGCATCTTTGCCCCCCAAAAACCGCTTATATCACTCCGAAATATAACAAAAGAGTTCGGCAGCGGCGAAAGTCTTACAAAGGCACTCCGGGGAGTTACTTTGGACATCTATGAGGGAGAGTTTCTCGTTATACTCGGCAAATCCGGCTGCGGAAAATCAACCCTGCTCAATATTATTGGCGGAATGGACCGCCCGACATCAGGTTCCTTTGTTTTTGACGGCAGTGTTCTCTCCGACGCAGATGAAAAGAAGCTTACCGATTACAGAAGATATTCCCTGGGATTTATTTTTCAGGCATATAACCTTATCAACACGCTTACGGTCAGGGAAAACCTTGCTTTTATCAATGGACTTTCCAATACTCCTATCCCTGTCAGGGAAGCTCTTGAGCTTGTGGGACTCGCAGATAAAGCTGAGCAGTATCCGACACAGCTTTCAGGTGGCCAGCAGCAACGTGTGACCATCGCCTGTGCCTTATCAAAAAAACCAAGACTCATTCTCGCCGATGAGCCGACGGCAGCACTTGATTATGCAACAAGCATTGATGTTCTTGAACTGCTTCAAAAAGCGGTTCAAAACGGCACAACCCTTATCATGGTCACACATAACGAAGAGATTGCACGCATGGCAAACCGTGTTATCCATATTCAGGACGGTACTGTTTCCAACGTAACGATTAACAAATATCCCGCCGCGGCAAATGAGCTTGTATGGTAAAGCACTACTACCGTTTTGCGCTGTTTTAATTTATTGTAGCATACTCCCCGATTTCTGTAAAGGAACTTTTCCGCCACACACTCCAAGCGCGTGTGGCTGGCTGAAGAAGGGCTGAAGAAGTCGCTCCAAAACTATTGACACATTTTCTTTGACATGGTATCATGAAAATACTATACATAAAAGGAGATGATTTTTTTGGACCCCATGGCACAACTATTCGTGCTAATTATTCTGCTATCGCTTTCAGCGATATTCTCTTCTGCGGAAACCGCACTCACTACCGTAAACAAAATTCGAATCCGAAGTCTTGCGGAGGAAGGTAATCGCAGAGCCAGAGCCGTTGCAAAATTAATCGAGGAACCTTCCAAAATGATTAGTGCCATTTTAATCGGCAATAACATTGTAAACCTGTCGGCCTCCTCCCTTACTACTGCGTTGGTAATTGAACAATTCCAATCTATTCCTGCAGGCGTTGCAACCGGTATCTTAACCGTTCTTATTTTAATTTTTGGTGAAATCACCCCGAAAACACTGGCAACGATTTACAATGAGAAGCTTGCGCTGCTCTACGCACCTGCCGTTATGTTTTTAACAAAAATCATGACTCCGGTTATCTTCCTTTTAAATATGATATCCCGCGGTTTACTATGGCTGCTCCGCATTGATCCGTCGAAAAAAAATGCTACCATGACGGAAAACGAACTCCTCACTATCGTTGACGTAAGCCATGAGGAGGGTGTCATCGAAAGCGAAGAACGCGAAATGATCAACAATGTAGTAGACTTTGGCGACTCTCTTGCAAAGGATATTATGGTGCCACGCATCGACATGGATTTCGTGGAGGATACGGTGGATTTTGACGGCTTGGTTGCAGCATTTGAAGAAAACATGTATACCCGTCTCCCGGTTTATCACGAAACCCGTGACAATGTTGTTGGTATCGTAAATTTAAAGGATATTTTCTTCTATCGCGGAAAAAAAGAAGATTTTCACCTTGCAGAGTTTTTGCGTGAGCCATACTTTACTTACGAATACAAAAAAACCTCCGAGCTTCTTCGTGAAATGCGGAAGGATTCTATCGCTTTAGCCATCGTACTGGATGAGTATGGTGCTACTGCCGGTCTTGTCACCATTGAGGATTTAATTGAAGAAATCGTCGGTGAAATCCGCGACGAGTACGATGAGGATGAAGAGGATGTAGTAAATGCCATCGGTGAACATGAGTATCTTGTGGACGGCTCCGCAAAGTTAGATGAAATTAACGAAGCACTGAACCTTTCCCTTACTTCCGATGACTATGACTCCATTGCAGGTCATGTTATTTACTTACTGGATCATCTTCCGAACGAGGGTGAAACCCTTACCGATAATGGTGTTACCTATACCGTTGCAAAGGTTGACAAAAACCGCATCGACAAGATACACATCAAAATAAATCCGGAAGAAGCGCCGGAAGAGCCTGAAGAAGAATCATAATATAACAGATAACAGGTCAGTCAAATCCATTTCCTACAAGAACTGCCGGAGCCTGAAAGACTCCGGCAGTTCTTTTTCTTTATTTTTCCTGCTCCCCATATTTTTCTTCTATTTCCTTTGCCAAAGCCTCTGCGCTTTCTCCCTTCGCCAAACGCTTATTATATTTGCGAAGCTCGCCCGGCGTCATCCCCTGTTCCTTGTTTTTCTTACGGACATCCGCCAGCATAAGAAGTCCATACACACCTACCGGAATAATAATCGTACACGCAACACTTGCCATAAACATCCCCTCCGCACCCGGCTTTGCCATAATGCCGAGTATAAAGCTTACTACATACATTCCGAGTAACAGCACGATTCCTGCCGCTGCCACAAGCTGCTTAAAGGTTACTTTCTTTTTCATTCGCTTCTCCTCTATCTCTTTTCTCTTAAAAACTCCAGCCATTCCTTTTGTGTTTTTTCATACCCCTGCTCCGTTGGCTCGTAGAACCGTTCTCCCACTACATCATCCGGTAAATACTGCTGCTCGACATAATGCTTCGGAAAAGCATGGGCATATTGATAGCCGATGCCATGCTTTAGCTTTGCCGCTCCCTTGTAGTGCGCATCCATCAAATGCACCGGAACCGGTGCTGTCTTGTGATTTGCCACATAGTCCATTGCCTTGTCAATGGCACAAATAGAAGAATTGCTTTTCGGTGCACATGCCACATAGGCTGCTGCCTGAGCCAGCACAATCCTCGCCTCCGGCATACCAAGCCTTTCCACTGCCAGAGCTGCGTTAGTCGCCACCACAAGTGCCTGCGGGTCTGCATTGGACACATCCTCCGCTGCACAAATCAGAATCCGCCTTGCAATAAAAGCCGGCTCCTCTCCCGCATAAAGCATCTTCGCCAAATAATATACCGCCGCATCCGGATCAGACCCCCGCATACTCTTGATAAATGCGGAAATATTGTCATAATGGTTATCGCCGTCCTTGTCGTACCGAAGCACCCGCTTCTGAATACAATCCGATGCTACTTCTCTTGTAATGTGAATGAAGCCGTCCTCGCCGCGCTCCGTAGTCAGCACACCAAGCTCAATGGCATTGAGTGCCGTTCTTCCGTCACCATTTGCCACATCCGCAAGAAAGGAAATAGCCTCCGGTTCCGCCGTTGCGCGATACGCGCCAAGTCCGCGCTCCGTATCCTCAAGTGCCCGATACAAAAGCTTCTCTACATTCTCCCTGGAAAGCGGCTTCAGCTCAAAAATCACCGAGCGGGAAATGAGTGCCCCGTTCACCTCAAAATAAGGATTCTCTGTGGTGGCACCGATTAAAGACACTGTGCCGTCCTCTACAAACGGAAGCAGATAGTCCTGCTGGCTCTTATTAAAACGATGAATCTCATCCACAAACAAAATCGTTTTCTTTCCGTACATGCCAAGCGTCTCTTTCGCTTTTGCAATCACCTCTTCCATATCCTTTTTCCCCGCCACAGTAGCATTAAGCTGGGTAAATTCAGAGCTGGTTGTATGCGCAATTACCTGTGCCAATGTCGTTTTTCCGGTTCCCGGCGGCCCGTAAAAAATCACAGAGCCAAGCTTATCCGCCCTGATTGCTCTGGAAAGAAGCTTTCCCTCTCCTAAAATATGTTCCTGACCTACCACTTCCTCTAATGTCCGGGGTCTTAATCTCGCCGCCAGCGGAGACTCCTTTTTCGAAACCTCCGTCCGCATATATTCAAACAGGTCCATGCGATATCCTCCTAAAACAAGTCACTTTGATTCCCTGTTCCGGTCAAACCAAATCTCCTCGCCCTTCTCTATCCCATAAATCAAATGTTACTAAAACTAATTATAGCAAAATCAAGAAATAAATCAACTCCGGCAGTAAATTTTCTTCTCAGCCCTCTGCTGAAAAGCTTCTGGAAAACCGCTTTCCAAGTCTCCTTCTTCCGGCTCCTGCCTCTGTATATTCCACAATCATCTCCACCGCCGCGTCCACACTCTGCCAGTAAATCTTCTTTAAATCTCTACAGCTTTCCATGCACCGAGCACTTGGACGCTTTTTGATAACCAGCCCATACAGCAGCCGATATGTCCCTGTGGCTGCAAACAAAATCTGCAGCATCGCCCGTTTCAGTGTTCCCTTTGCTGAAAGAAAATGATGCACACGGAGCATATCCCGCAAGGCTCCCTTGATCTGTCGTACCGACAGCCTCGGAAAAAACCGTTGAATCACCTCCGCATTTTCTACAGATGGCACCACATGCCCCGCTAACGGATATTCAAACGGATTCAGCCCATCTGTCACCATCAGGCTCCGGTCCAGCTCTGCTTCAATTTCCAAATGCCGTACTCCATACTTTTTTTCATATCCTGCAACATAATCATGGCATCGGCCGTCTAAAACAAAATGGCAAATGAAACCAAGCATATAAGAAAGCGCCTTCTCATCCTTTGCCACAGAAAGGCTCCTCCGAAAAAAGCCGTAAGCATTCCGTTTATGCATCCGGAACCCGGTGAGACTCACCGGATTCGCCACTGCCGCATGATAGTAAAACAAAATATCAGGACCGTAAAGCCCGATATCAAATAAATTCTCCTCTAAATCCACAATTCTCCGAAGCCTCATCGGCAAACGAGCTTTTACATCCTGCCCAAACCGAAAATGCGTATAAGTTGCCGGCATACCAACTCCTCCGTTTCTAAACAAAACCTTTAAGAACCACATTGCTAGTAAAGTGCGCGTAAAATAACTAGACTGTACTAGTATACACAAATTCTTTTTCAAACACTCTACCTATTGTATGCTTCAAGGCAACCATTTTTCAGTGCAATGAAAAGATGCAAACCGGAGCGCTTTGCTTTATCGCAATTCATTTTTTGTATTAACGCAGTGAAGTCACTGTAAAATAAAAAAAGAACATCAGCTCCTCCTGCACAAAGACCTGATGTTCTAAAAACAACTTTACTCTTTTCCGCTCCAGCAGTATGTGCACAGCCTGGACGGATCAATTCCAACAGCCTCAACCATATCATCCAAGCGGTGGAACCGCAACGACGTAAAATTAAGCTTTTTTCTGATTTGCTCTACCATATCGTTGTACCTGGCAGATTCCGGATTGATATACTCCTCCAAATCCACCTCGGTCTTTCCCTCACGCTCCGTAATAATACGTCTCGTAATCAAATCCATTTCGGAATTGGAGCGTGAAAAATTAAGATATTTACAGCCAAACATCAATGGCGGACATGCAGTACGAATGTGTACCTCCTTTGCGCCGCTCTGATATAAAAACTCAGTAGTTTCACCAAGCTGGGTACCACGCACAATTGAATCATCAATTAAAAGCAGGCTCTTGTCCTGAATCAAATCATGCACCGGAAGCATCTTCATTTTTGCAATCATGTTACGCTGGCTCTGAATGGTCGGCATAAAGGAACGCGGCCAGGTCGGCGTATATTTAATAAACGGTCTGGAAAACGGAATGCCTGAAGCATTGGCATACCCGATGGCATGCGGTGTACCGGAATCCGGAATACCAGCCACACTGTCCGGCGTTGCATCATCACGCTGTGCGAGCTTTGCCCCGCAATTATAACGCATTTGTTCCACACTGACACCCTCATAGGAGGACGACGGATAGCCGTAGTATACCCAAAGGAAGGTGCAAATCCGCATCTGCGTTCCCGGCTTTGCCAGCGTAATCACAGCCTCCGGTGTCATCACAACGATTTCGCCCGGTCCCAGCTCCCTATAAGCCTGATATCCCAAATTCAAATAAGCGAAGCACTCAAAGGATGCACAGAATGCCCCCTCCTTCTTACCGATTGCGACCGGCGTTCTGCCGTATCTGTCACGTGCTGCATAAATTCCCTTCGGAGTCATAACCAAAATGCTCATGGAGCCCTGAATCATCTCCTGTGCATACCGAATCCCCTCTACCAGATTTTCCTGCTGGTTAATCAAAGCAGACGCAAGCTCTGTAGCATTGATATCTCCGCCACTCATTTCAAGAAAGTGAGAACCTCCGGAGGAAAACACCTTCTTTACCAGCTCGTCCGTATTGTTAATCTTCCCTACCGTAATAATCGAATAGGTTCCGTGATGAGAACGAACCAATAGCGGCTGCGGCTCATAATCCGAAATACAACCAATCCCCATATTGCCCTTCATCTCGTTGACATCTTTTTCAAACTTTGTACGAAACGGTGAATTCTCGATATTGTGAATCGAACGGTCAAATCCATTCTCTCCGTACACTGCCATACCGCCTCGTCTTGTACCGAGATGGGAATGGTAGTCCGTTCCGAAAAACAAGTCAAAAACGCAATCCTCTTTTGAGGCCACTGCAAAAAAACCGCCCATTTGCTTTTCCTCCGCTTTCGCTCTTTCATGTTATCAAATTACCACGTTCTCTATTGTAATATAATTTCTTTGGGAACGCAATACACATTTTAGACGAATTTCAGCAAATATCACCGATTATTTTTTCACTTCTTTAACACGCAGGACACGCATGGAATTTAAAATAGCAAGCACCGAAACACCAACATCGGCAAAGACGGCTTCCCACATGGCAGCCCTTCCTAACACTCCAAGCAAAAGCACCAACCCCTTTACCCCAAGTGCAAATACAATATTCTGTTTTACTACTCCGAGCGTTTTTCGCGAAATACGTACTACTGCCGCGATTTTTTCCACCCTGTCGTCCATCAGGACAATATCCGCCGCCTCAATTGCCGCATCAGAACCCATGCTGCCCATGGCAATCCCGATATCGGCGCGTGTGAGCACCGGTGCATCATTAATACCGTCTCCCACAAAGGCAAGCTTTTCTTTTCCCCTCTGACTTTGTAAAAGCTTCTCTACCAGCTCCACCTTATCTCCCGGAAGCAGCTCTGCATGTACCTCATCAATAGAAAGCTCCTTTGCCACGCTTTCCGCTGCCTCCTTCCGGTCACCGGTCAGCATAACAAAACGCTTTACTCCGGCCGACCGCATTTTCTTTATGGCTTCCTTCGCCCCCTCCCTGATACTGTCTGAAATTACAATACTGCCCGCAAGCCTTCCGCTTTCTGCCACATAGACTACTGTACCGGCACTTGGAACCGGTTCATACAAAATTTTTTCCCGCTCCATCAGCTTTCCGTTGCCAAGCAGAACCTCCTTCCCATCAACACACACACGGAGACCAAAGCCGGCATACTCCTCTGCTTCGGAAACCCTTGCTGTATCAAGCGGTTTTCCATAGGCTTCCTTTAACGCCTCTGCAATCGGATGGTTCGAATACGCTTCCCCGTAAGCAGCCAGCTCCAAAAGTGCCTCCTTGCTCATGCCCTGCGCTATCACCTTCCTCACCTTAAACTCGCCCTTTGTCAAAGTTCCAGTCTTATCAAATACCAGCACTGCCACTTCAGCCATTGCCTCCAGATAGTTGCTGCCCTTTACCAGTACACCTGCCCTTGATGCCGCACCAATGCCGCCGAAAAACCCAAGCGGTACAGAAATTACCAGCGCACACGGGCAGGACACCACAAGAAAGATACAAGCCCTTTCAAGCCATTCTCCAAAATTCCCACCCAACATAAGAGGCGGCACCAACGCAAGCAAAACTGCGCCGATTGTTACAACAGGTGTATAGTATTTTGCAAACTTTGTAATAAAGCTTTCGGTCCTTGCCTTCCTGCTTCCGGCATTCTCCACCAGTTCCAAAATCTTTGCCACGGTAGAGTTTTCAAATTCCTTTGTTACACGCATCCGGAGCACACCGCTGCCATTGACACAGCCACTGACAACCGTGTCACCCTCCGCTGCTCTTCGCGGCACGGTCTCTCCTGTCAAAGCCGTGGTATCAAGCATCGACTCACCCTCGATTACCACACCGTCCAAAGGCACCCGTTCTCCCGGCTTGACTACAATGATGCTTCCTACTTCTATCTCCTCCGGGTCTGCCACGGTCAGAATACCGTTTGCTTCCAAATTTGCATATTCCGGACAAATATCCATCATATCAGAAACAGCACGTCGTGACTTACCTACCGCATAGCTTTGGAATAATTCTCCCGTCTGGTAGAACAGCATCACCGCAACCGCCTCCAGATATTCTCCGATAAAAAACGCACCGAACGTCGCAATCACCATCAAAAAATTTTCGTCAAACACCTGACCGTGACTGATGTTTCGTACCGCCTTCCAGATAATATCATACCCGATTATCAGATACGGAAGCATATAAAACGCAAGCTGCAGCCATCGGCTTTCCGGCATTGCAAAGTCTCCGGTATGCTCCATCACAAACAAGCTGAGAAAAAGAACAAGAGCAATCATAATCCGGAGCAATGTACTTTTCTGTTTTTGGGTCATCCCGGTTCTCCTTTCCCCTACCGCAAAATTTTACAATCCGGCTCTACCTTCTTACACACTGCCACCACCTGCTCCATAATCTCATCCATGCGGCTTTCTTCCGCCTCAATGACAAGCTTCTGGGTCATAAAGCTCACCGACGCATCCGCCACACCATCAATCTTCTTAATCGCAGCTTCCATCTTTGCCGCACAGTTTGCACAATCCAAATCCTGTAGCTTAAATTTTTTCTTCATAGCATTCTCTCCTTACTCTTCAATATGCTCCAGCCCTTGACCAATGATGGTCCGTACATGATCATCCGCCAGAGAATAAAATACTGACTTTCCTTCTCTTCTGCTGTTGACAAGCTTTGCCTGTTTTAAAATTTTTAACTGATGAGAAACCGCAGATTGTGTCATATGCAGTGCTTCCGCCAAATCACATACACAGACCTCCGCCTCAAACAATACAAATAAAATACGGATTCTGGTCGAATCTCCGAACACCTTGAATAACTCCGCCAAATCATACAGCTTCTCCTCCTCTGGCATTTGCGCATTCACCTTGTTCAGCAGTTCTTCGTGAATACAAACGCTGTCACAGCACTCTGCCCCATTTTGATTCATTCTTTCGCCTTCTTTCTCTTATTTGTTCACATGAACAACTGCTCATATGTTCACCTTTAATATACACTCTGCTTTCTGATTTGTCAAGTAAAAATTTCGCCTCTAAAAAGAAAAGAAGATAAAATTCCGGTCATCCCACAACTTTATCTTCTAAAAAGCAGTATTCAAAGCAAGCAAAGACTATGCCTCTGTTCTCGTAAGTTCAATTAATTGCTGCATACGTTCCGTAATTTTATTCAATACATACACATTTTCTTCCTGTGCGGACATCGTCTCGTTTGCATGAGCTGAAACCTCTTCCGAAATTGCAGAAATTGTTTCGATTGAATTAACAATCTGCTCATTTGCTTTCTTTAATTCTTCAATATTTATATTTAACTGCTGTATATCTGTCTGTATCTCAAGTGTATTGCTTTGAATCCGTGAGAAATTAACCGCCGTATTTTCCGTTGACTGCTTTTCTTCGTTAATTGCCGCAATCATTTCCCGGACAACAATAACAACCTCACGAATAGCACCGGAAATGTTCCCAATCAGCTCCGTGATATGAACAGTCGCGTCCTTCGTCCTTGTTGCCATTCCGGATATTTCCGTCGCAACAACAGAAAATCCCCTTCCTGCCTCTCCGGCTCTTGCTGCTTCTATGCTTGCATTTAACGCCAAAAGACTTGTCTGTGACGTAATACCGCTGATAAGCTCTACAATGGATTGCATCTCTTCCATATATTGATCCAGCATCTCTAACTTACCGGCAGCATTTCCTCCTTCTTCTACCGAATGTTCTACCTGCGATACAAGCGTTTCCAGCTCCTTATTGGCATTTTCCAGAATACCTAAGGTCTGCTCCATGCCGGAACCAATCCTCTGAGCCTCATTACCGACCATATCCACTTTTTTCTGAATCTCCCCGGTCTGGCACAACTGGTTTTGTGCGGCTTCTGCAGTTTCTGTTGTACCGCTGCCAACCTCAATCATCGCATCCTTAGTTATTTTAGAAGAATTATTTAAATTTTCTACTTTTCCGTAAATATCTTCCATGCCCGCCTGCATCTGATTTGATATTGCAGACAGATTTTTAAGCAACACCTCCGTTTCATTCTGTGCCTCCTGAATGCTCTCCAGCTTCCGCTGGTTATTGGCATTCGACGTAAGTGCCGCATAAACAGAATAAATCGCCACAAGAACCATTGCCGTCACCTGAACAATCGCGGCATCCCGCCCCTGATATCCGAACTTTCCCGTAAGGGCTCCTCCGATTGTCATAATCAGGCTTAAAATAATCGTTCCGATATTTATTTCAATAGAATATTTCACGTCATTAAATACCGTCACCAACAAAATCATCGGAATTACAAGCACATAAATATCAGCCTCACTGGTTGTCAGTACCATAACGGTATATGTAATAGCAAAGCCAATACCGACCGTATGCTTAATCATCGGCGTTTCCCTGTTACGGAAGAAGAAAAACTGTCCCAGCATTACCGGGAACAATGCTAACGCTACAATCATCACAGTATACGGGATACTTCTTTCCCCTCTTATATAGCGCGAAACATAGAACGCCACCACAATAAGCGCCTCTATCGTATGCCCCGTCAACGCTGTCCTGTTATTCCTTTGTGTGTCACTGACCTGCTTCCTGTTCATCTGTATCGTGCTTCCTTTCCAAACAAAATATACAAATATTCAGTATATATTCATTATATGAAGATTATCCGGATATGTCAATATCAATAAGCCACTCGAATGACACATTTTTTATACGCTTCCTGCGGCAATTGAATGCCCTGCTATGGCAGCAACAGACTATCCGCCAGACACAGTGTTCCCCAGCCCACTAACGGATTCGGATACTCTGCAAGCTGCCCCAGCGGCGCTGCTCCGCGTATCAGATACGTCTTAACCTTTTCCCCGTACAAGAACGGATCGTTCCCCTCTACAATCCCCCACTGCATCAGAAGTGCCGCGCTCCCTGTCACAAAGGGAGTTGCCGCAGACGTTCCGCTTTTTGCCGTATAGCTTCCTCCCGGTGCACAGGATACAATATCAACGCCCGGTGCCGCAAGGTCTGGCTTTATCCCGCCATCCGCTCTGGGATAGCCTCTCCCGGAAAACGAAGCCGTACTGCTTGTTCTTGCATCATATGCTGCTACCGCAATCGGCCGTCCTGCTGTAGACGGAATAGTTAAGGTCCGCTCCGGCGAAGGCTCTAAAAAACGGGTTAATGTATTTTGTGCCGTTCCCGCCATCCAAATATCGTAAACACCGTCTAAAATCCGTTCCGGCTGCAGCACAATCCGCCACACTCCCGTCTCTATCATCCCCTCCTCTCCTCGTAGTACTATTTCGATTTCCCGTACTCCTCTGTATGGTGTCGCATCTTCAGAAAACACCTCAGCTGCAGAGCTTCCAAAAGACAATACGGCTCCTCCCGCTGCCGGATATCCCTTTACCGCTGTTCCGCTTCCCCGAAGCTCCTGCGGCACCCTTTGTTCACGCCCGGACGGTGAAATCAGCATAACACCCACAGAATCAATCGAATTTAACCAAAGCCCCAACGTGAGACTTCGTTCCCCTGCTCCTACATTAACTAAGATTTCCCTCTGCGCCTCCGGCCGATTCATGTTTCCTTCTCCTGTCTGTTCTAATATGCCTCCCGCATGTCTTCCTGCATTTGCATCATTTCCCGTTCCGATACAGATGCACACCTTCCCGTACAGGGACACCTCATTCAGATACGTTTCCAAAAGGCTTTGCCCGTCATGCGCACCCTCACTGTTCCCAAAGGAAAGGTTGATACTAATCGGCATTCCTGCCGCTGCCGCATAGCGTACACAAAAATCCACCGCGGACATAAGATTTGTCGTTTGCGGAAACGGATCCGACTGTGTTCCTCCAAGCTTTACTACCAAAAGTGTACTTTCATACGCCACCCCGCGATATTGCCCGCCTGATGCCCTTCCGTTTCCTGCAGCGATTCCTGCCACATGGGTTCCGTGTCCCGAAAGATCCAGCTCCGGTACAAGACTCCCTCCCTCCGGAAGCTCCTCCCCTGCCAGTGCTCTGTCAATTACTTCCCCTGAATACAGCGTGCCGTTGATATATCCTGCCGGAGGTTCTCCCCCCTGTGCCGTCTGATCCCACAACGCAATAATGCGCGTTCTCCCATCCTCTGTCCTGAAATCCGGATGTGTATAATCAATTCCCGAATCGATTACAGCCACCAAGACCCCCGCTCCGGTAAGCGCAGGTCTCCTTGTCTGAAAGCTTGTAATACAGGCGGCTCGTTTTCCGTTAACCACCTCCGTATATACCCGTGTTGGCACTTCCGTCCATAAAATTTCAGCCGCCGCCAGCAGACGCGGTGCCAGCTCCTCCTCTATATACACAATCGCATAGTCTCCAAGAAGTTTCTCTGCATCAAATCCGATTTCCTGCCTCAGCCTTTCAAGCTCTCCCGTATACCGCACAATCAGCTGTACCATTATGTCCTCTGCTTCATTCTCTTTTGATACAGCATATGTTACGCCCTCACATATATACTCCCCGTCTCCGCTTTTTCTCTGTGCTCTCTTAGGCTTCTCCAAGCTTCTCCATCCGGAATCTTGCTTTTTTCTTCCATTCATGCTATAATCACAACGTTATTTCAATTCACAGGAGGGATAAAATGTACAAGAAATTACTTTATACCGTTTTCGTAATCACTACCCTGCTTTCTTTTACCGCCTGCGGTACTTCCGACTCAGACAAAGAACCAGACTCTGCTGTTACGGCAACCTCCGCTCTGGAAAAGGATGCGCTTTCTTCCACCTTTCAAGACTCAGAGCAGCCAAAAAAGGAGGACAATACCGATGAAGCAGCCAATGCTACAGCTTCCGCCGGCAATTCCGTTGTCGTGGATACCGAACACTGCTCTTTTAAAATTTTGTCCATGGATACGCAAAACGATTCCGATTCTATCGTTGAGGTTCAATTAAAAAACAAAACAAATTTGAATCTGATGTTCTCTATCGACAACGTTTCCGTAAACGGTGTTATGTATAACCCATTTTGGTCCTGTCTTGTCGAAGCCGGACAAAGTTATAATACAAGCATTTTATTTAATGCTGACGAATTAAATAAAATCGGCGTTTCCGAACTCACCTGTCTGAAGTTTCTTTTAACCGTATACGATCATGACGACTGGACCGCAGACAACCTTGTATCGGAGAAGCTTGCATTTTATCCGTCCGGAGAAGCAGCTGCCACCGTTGCCCAACGCACACCACAGTCCACCGATTTCTTCGTTTGCGATACAGAAGACTTCTCCATCGCAATTACCGATTTTAAGCCGGACAATACCCTGGGCTACCTCGTTGACGCATATTTTAAAAATAACACCGCCAAAAACCTTACATTCTCTTTTGACGAGGTCTATGTCAACGGTTACCGCTGCGAGCCGTTTTGGTCTTCTTATGTTACATCGGAGGCTGCTGCATACGAAACACTTTATCTCTATCTTTCTGATTTAGAAAAAAACGGAATTACCGAGGTTACTGAGCTCCAGTTTAAGCTTTCCGTCTATGACGAGGACGACTGGACCGCGGACTATTTACTGGAGGAGGTGTTCTGTTTTTATCCATTGGGAGAAGCAGCTGCATCTACACATACCCGCACGCCACAGGAAAGCGATATCGTCCTCTTTGATACCGAGGACTGTACCATGCTTGTAACAGATTGCTATATGGATGCGGTGTGGGGCTACACCCTTGACGTTTACCTCGAAAACAAATCCTCCTCTTCGCTTGCCTTTAGCACGGAGGATGCTTATATAAACGGTATTTCCTGTGACCCGTTCTGGATTGCGGATTTAGCTCCGGGCAAGAAATATAACACCCAGATAACCTGGTCTAACTATCAGCTCGAAGAAAGTGAAATCACCGACGTAGAAGAGCTTACCTTTGATATTGTGGTTTACGACAATGACAACTGGACGTTAGGCGAACTTATTTATGATACCTTTACGATTACTCCGTAGCTTTTGTCCGAATAATAAATACACTGCAAAAGGGCAAACGGTTTCTTTAATTAGAACCGTCTGCCCTTTATATTCCACCTTTTATTTCAGATACCCCTGCAGCAGTTCCCAATACACATACCGGTGCAGAGTACCTTCTCTTCCCATCTTTTCTACCGTCTCCCGGCTCATCCACTCTGCCGCCGCCACCTCGCTTTCCTGCAGGGTCAGCTCCTGTACCTGACAATCCCTCCGCAGCAGGTAAACATAACAAAAGCACCCTTCTCTGCGTATCGCAAACAAATAGCTGAAATCCTCCGGCTTTGCCGCAAGTCCCAGCTCCTCCGAAAGCTCCCGTGCTGCGGCTTCCAGTGTAGTCTCTCCCGCCAGAACCGAACCTCCGGTGCATGCCCATTCCCCCTGGTTGTTATCTACAAGCTCACTGCGTTTCTGCATCAAAAGCTCACCCTTGCCGTTTTGAACCCAGATATGCACTGCGTTATGAAACCGCCCCTTCGGTAACGGAATCCCACGCACATGCGTTTCTCCCGTGGCACGTCCGGCACCATCGTACAAATCCCAGTATTCCATCGTATCTGCCCCTTCCTTTCGTATGCAAAGCCACATCTTTGCTCTTCCGGTACACTACTGCAATACAACATTTCCCGTTACCGAAACAAGGCTGTCCCCCTCAGCTGCTTAACAAAACAGCACAGAACAGCCTCGTTTCCACATTTTACAGCTTACTTATTTTCTTCCTGCACCTCAATCTTACGGATTTCCTTTGTACGAATTTCCTCACAGATTGCTGCAATAAACTCAGCCAAAGGCTTCTGTCCCTCATCTCCGAGATAGCGGCTTCTTACGGAAACAACGC
>CAZAUP010000025.1:0-20070 GCA_964488415.1 uncultured Lachnospiraceae bacterium | reverse complement strand
ACAGTAACTATGTGGTTTTAAGCTACTTTCACCGTACAATGGTGAATATTTCAGGCTAAAAATACAAAAGCAGCAGCTTCCATGTACATTTCCCAAAACCTCAAAGAGGGCATACGCCCTCTTTCACTTTTCCTTTCTCCCAGCTAAAAGCACCGTCCTCCCTGCTCCTTCTTACACCCTCCCTCCGGCGCACAGCGATAACAAATTTCATTCGGCAATGCTTCTCCGTCAAAATACCGGCGCAGATTTTCCGTCGTGGTTTCCGCTATATTTTTCAATGCCTCCCGTGTCAAAAATGCCTGATGAGAGGTTAAAAGGACATTCGGCATGGAGATAAGACGTGCCAATTCGTCATCAGGCATGACGGCACCGGAGTAATCCTCATAAAAGTAGTCTCCTTCTTCTTCGTACACATCCAGAGCTGCCCCACCGATTTTTCCGTCCTTTATACCTTCAATTAACGCCGCAGAATCAATCAGGGCTCCGCGGGAGGTGTTTACCAGCAAAACCCCCTCCTTCATTTCTCTAATCGCCCTTTCATCTACAACATGATAAGATGCCTTTGTCAGCGGACAATGAAAGGAAATCATATCAGACTGCCTGCAAAGCTCCTCAAAGCTTACATACTCCACTCCCTCCCGCTTTTTGGGATATGGGTCACAGGCCAGTATCTTCATTCCAAAGCCAAGACAGATATCAATAAACACCTGCCCTATTTTTCCGGTGCCGACAACTCCCATGGTCTTTCCGTGAAAGTCCGTACCAAGCAAACCGGTTAAACTGAAATTATACTCCCTGATGCGGTTATAAGCACGGTTCAGTTTCCGATTTAACGACAGCAGCATTCCCATGGCAAATTCCGCCACCGCATAGGGTGAATAGGCAGGAACACGTACAATATGCACCTTACCATAGGCAGCCTTAAAGTCTACATTATTATAGCCGGCACAGCGAAGAGCCACCAAAAAGACCCCCATATCAAACAAGGTCTGCAGCACCTCTTCATTTACTCTGTCATTGACAAAGGCTACTACCGCCTCGCAGTCTCTTGCAAATACCACGCTCCTTTCGTTTAGCTTTGATTCACAATATACCGGTTCAAAGCCTGCCTCTGCAAAGCATGGTTCAAAATAAATTCTGTCATAAGGCTTTGTATCAAAAAAGCATACCTTTTTCATTCTTACCTCCGCTCCGTTCCCACGGTCTTTTTCTTTTAGTATGCTTTCTTTTTTCTAATTGTATGCAGCGCCGTATGCTCTTCTGTATGCAGCCTTTCTAAAGCAAGGTAAGAAGCTTTTCTGTCCGTTCGTTAATTGCAGCAAAGTCCACACATTCCTTATAAATTGCTTCCAGCTCATCATGAATTTGCTTGCACTCCTTCAGGCATTTTACCGCCTCCTCCTCTAACCGGCGGGCTTCCGTATAATATACCTCTGCAATTTTGTTGCATTCCCTTTTAAAAAAATCCTCTGCCATAAGAAGTGTACCTTTCACGCCTGTCTCCGATGTCAAAAAAAGCTCCCGGTCTCTCAGCAGAAGATGATTCACACATTGCGGGCGAAGCGGACTGCAAAAAAGCTCCTTCCGGTCACTGCGCACTGCCTTTGCCAGACAATCCGTCACAACCTCTTTTCCAACACCTGCTACACAATATACACGATTCCCCTCTGCACATTCCTTAGCAAAGCTGACTCTTCCCTTACAGCTGATGCCATCCAAAAACAAATACCGATTCTGCCCGGCTTCTCCCGTTCCGATTCGTTCCGCCAGCTCCTTTACAAATGTCTTTACCTTTTCCCTGTCGATACAATCCTCTATTTCCCTGTATCGTTCCGTTTCCAGCACTGCCGCCGCTCCAAGAAAGGCATACGCCCTGCGGTAGCCTGCTTTATTTTTCTTTGTCAGCCCTTCAATTTTCTCACGATGCTTCACAATACTGCTGCGATTAATCTGCTCACCAAGATTTACTATTTCCTCTACTGCCCCCGGATACTTCGGGTCCATCGCATGCGGCGCGGTTGCATCCGCAAATACAAGCCCACGTTTTACAAGACGCACTCCGTCCAGGCTGTCCGGATCACCGGAGCAGTAAAACAATTCAACCTCTTCTCCCACTCCCTCCGCCTTTGCTGCCATCAGCTTCATCAGCGTACTTTTTCCAACTCCCGGTCCGCCTTTTATCATAAAATATCGCTGCAGGGCTGCCCATGGCGGCACAATCCCGTCAAAATAGTTATGAAAGCCGGCTCCGCTGTTACTACCCGAAAAATAACATTGTCCCATAGCTGCTCCAATGAAAATTCTTTCTCTTTACTCTATTCCATTGCTTTTTCTTTCGTGCAAACACAAAATTATGTTCCGTGAATACATTATGATATGACAAAAACACAGGAGTCGCCTATGAACTATTTAATATACGGAGAAGACTGCCGGCACCCGCTGGTATCCGCACTCCTTACCGGAGCAGGGCTTACCCTGCAGGCTCCCGCAGACCTTCTGATTTTATCGCCAAAGGAATCCTTTTCGGCACATACCGAGGTCATAAACGAAAATTGTTTGATTTGGGGCGGACCGGCAGCCGACACTCCTGCCCTGCAAACTGCCGGCTACCGAAAATTAAAGCAACGTGACTGCTTCCGCATAAGAAATTCTATTTACACCGCAGAAGGAGCTCTTGCGCTGGCAATTTCCGAAACAAAGACCGCACTCTGCGAAAGCAGTGTCTTTGTACTTGGATACGGCTTTCTCGGAAAAGAATGCGCTCGTCTGTTTACTGCAGCAGGTGCAGCGGTTACGGTCTTTACGGAAAATCAGACAGAGCTGCTTGCTGCTGCAACAGACGGATATTCGGCACTTCGTCTCACAAAGCTTGCTGACCTGAGCGGAACACTGCTTTTAAACACCATCCCATTTCCAATTTTGGATACGCTTCCGGTTTTTGCCGTAAAGGAACCGGCAGCTCTGATTGAGCTTGCCAGCATTCCCTGCCTTACAAAAGAAATCAACGGACTGCACATCCTTCCGGCCGGTGCACTTCCGTCCCGCTTTTCCCCTGTTTCTGCTGCAAAGCTTATGTTTCGCGAAATCATGTTTCAAATAGAAAGGGAGTAAATCATATGGATAACTTAAAAGGAATGCGCATCGGATTCGCTATTACCGGATCCTTTTGCACTTTTTCGAAAATTTTAGATCCTCTTAAAGAATTGGTTCGCCTCGGGGCGATTGTAACCCCGATTTTTTCTTTTTCTACGGCACAGATTGACAGCCGATTTTATAAAGCCACTGATTTCCGGACGGATGTGGAAACCATCACCGGCAACAATGTCATTGACACCATTCCGATGGCGGAGCCCATTGGACCCAAAAAGCTCTTCGACCTGATTATTGTAGCTCCTTGCACCGGAAACACCATTGCCAAGCTGACAAATGCCGTCACCGACACCCCGGTAACTATGGCAGTCAAAGCACATCTGCGCAACAACCGCCCGGTGCTCCTTGCCATCTCTACCAACGACGGACTTACCGGCAACGCAGCCAACATCGGCAGACTTTTAAATACGCGGAACTATTACTTCGTTCCGTTCCGCCAGGACGACTGCTCCGGCAAGCCGAACTCTCTCGTAGCCGACATGGCACTGATACCGGTCTCTGCCTCTAAGGCCGCAGACCGAGAACAGATTCAGCCCTTACTCCGGTAGCAGAACAAAGAGTTTCGCCTGCGAAACTCGCGCGCCGCTTTTGCGTCGCATCTATGCGACATTATCCACTGCAAAAGCGTGCGCATCCACAGCGGAGCGTTTTTTGCTATATAGGAAATTGCGAAATTTCCTATATAGCGAAAAAGGGGCTGCGCATCCGTTTGTGCGCCAGCCCCTGTAATATCTTACTGTACGTCCTTGGCACCAACCTCGGCCAATGCCTTCACCATTCCTGCCATTCCCTGAATTTCAGACGGAATGATAATCTTGGTTGCTTTGCCGTCTGCTGCCTTTGCAAAAGCCTCCAGACTCTTTAGCTGAATCACCTGTGCATTCGGGGCAGCCTCATTCAAAAACCTGATACCGTCTGCATTTGCCTGCTGCACACGCAGGATTGCCTCTGCCTGACCTTCTGCCTCGCGAATCATCGCTTCCTTTTTTGCTTCTGCACGAAGAATTGCAGCTTCCTTTTCTGCCTCTGCCTCAAGAATTGCAGACTCCTTTTTACCTTCCGCAACAAGCACGGTAGACTTCTTCTCACCTTCTGCAATAAGGATAGCCTCACGGCGCTCACGCTCTGCCTTCATCTGCTTTTCCATGGCATCCTGAATGGCTGCCGGCGGAATAATATTCTTCAGCTCAACGCGGTTTACCTTAATACCCCACGGGTCGGTTGCCACATCAAGAGAAGAACGCATCTTCGTATTAATGGTTTCACGTGAGGTAAGTGTCTCATCAAGCTCCAAATCACCAATAATATTTCGAAGTGTGGTTGCTGTCAGATTCTCGATTGCCATTAACGGATTCTCGACACCATAAGCAAACAGCTTAGAGTCCGTAATCTGATAAAACACAACCGTATCGATACGCATGGTAACATTATCCTTTGTGATAACCGGCTGCGGTGCGAAATCCACCACCTGCTCCTTTAAAACAACTCTCTTCGCAATACGTTCAATAATCGGCCACTTCCAATGAATCCCGACTCCCCAGGTTGCCTGATAGCCCCCCAGCCGTTCGATTACATACGCCTGCGCCTGTGGCACGATTTTAACGCATGATGCTAAAACAATCAGCAGCAACGCTGCTACTACAACAATTGCAAAAACTGTTTCCGGTCCCATAATTCCTCCTTCTGCCTGTACGGCAGTCTCTTATTTTTCCTCTTCGACAATCGCTTTGACACCTTCGATACGAACCACCTTTACTTTGGCCCCGACCGCAAGCTTCGTGTCATCCTTACTGCGTGCGGTCCAAATCAGACCGTTTAACATAACGGCTCCGGTTTCGTTGAAATTATCGATTTCCTCCGTAACCTTACAGAACCCGCCCACAAGACTGTCCACATTTGTTTTTGTCCGCTTATTATTGAAATATCTGGCCGCAACCGGTCTCGTGAAAAACAATAACAGAAACGATGCTGCAAAAAAGACAATCACCTGAACCGGTATACTGTCGGTTATCAGTGCTGCGATAAACGCAAGCAATGCGCCTCCGGCAAACCAAATTGTTACCAGACCCCATGTAACGATTTCTATCAGAATGAACACCGTCAGCAAAATCAACCAAACAATTTCCTGCATATACTCCTCCTTTCCCATAACCGAATGCTACAGTCCTATCATACCGCATTTTACCACCGGATGCAAGTATTTTGTCCTACAGCTTCTCTCCTGCCTGCAAATTTGCAGAAAGTACAATCTTCAGATTACCGTTCCGGCAGCGAAGCTCATCAATAAACCTTTTCTCATCCGCATCCGGCTTCATCTGCACGCGATACGTCAATTCAAACAGAGCACCCAGATTGACCGTCTTCACCTTCTCCAGCGTCACTCCCTTCGTATACTCCCTGAATAAGTCGTCAAAGGCACCGCTGTAATTCATATCCTCCGGAATCAATACTTTAAGCTGCTTCGTTGTATCCTTAAAGCATAGTGTGACCACCTTAAAGCCGACAATTACGATAACCGCCAGTACTGCCAGCACACAAAACGCCAGCGTAATATACCCAAGCCCGCAGGAAAGGCCCGCCGCCATTGCCATAAAAACAAGCGAAATATCCTTCGACTCTCCCGGCACACTCCGAAAACGTACCAGCGCAAACACGCCTGCGATGGAAAACGCACGTGCCACGCTGCTTCCTACCAAAATAATAACCAGTGCCACCACCGCAGGAAGCATAACCATGCTGATAATAAAGCTAAAGGATCTTCTGCTTTTCTCCGTGATAAAAAGATACACCGCCGCAATCATGATACCAATTACCGCTGCCGCAAGCATCTTGAAAAGAGTATCCGGAACACTGATAATTTCCGTCTGCTCCGAAACCCCGAATAACCTTTCCAACATAATACCTTACCCTTCCTTTAAGGACAAATAATGTTTGTACTCTGTGCCATATTTAGAAAACGATACCGGATATACCCTGCATTCCGAAAGAAGCCTTGTCAGCCAAAGCGGTATGGCCTGACTGACTTTTATCTCCATGATCCACGTATCCTCCGGCAAAAGCCTCTCACCATAAATACCATAATGAAGCCCCACATCGTACCGCCTTGTGATAATGTTCCGGTCAAACGTAATGCGAAGCTCCTTATCTTCTTTTCCGAACATCGCCGCCCTTTCATAAGCCAAAAACACCGTCGGCCGGAGCTCCATCCCCATCCGGTGCAGCATATACTGTATTTCTCTTAGCACCTGTGCGTTCATATATGACTGATATCCCGGAATTTCTCCTTCCTGCACCAGCTGACAGGCTTCTGACAGCCTAAGCCCCATGCGCCGCTTGTTTACCATTCCCTTATATTTTTTCTTGATTTCTAAAAAAACCTTATCCTCCATAGCCGCCGTACCATAGCTCCGCAGCCGCAGCTTTTCCTTATAAACCGGCTTTTCTATGGAATTCCGTATCAAATCATTGTTCGGCGTATCATAATAAACATTACAAATTGTATAAAACTCTCCTTCCCGGCTGTAAGCATCTGCCTCCATATAGCCTGACAACCGTTCCCGCAGCTCATGATAGCAGGCATCGCCGATACGGTACTTCTTTTCATACCGGTTGAAAACTTCAATTGCCATCACGCCTCCTCCTTTACTCTCAAGTGTATCATACAATCGTTTGGCGCGCAATCCTTGCGGAACATTTTTGTCTGAAAAAGACTTTCTTTACAGCAAAAGGACCGCCCCCGTATTCTCCAAGGACAGCCCCCTGCTTCGCATTTCCTGCTTACAATCTCTTTAACAGTGCTTCCCGTTCTGCCTCATAGCCCGGCTTTCCAAGAAGTGCAAACATATTCTTTTTGTAGCTCTCTACTCCCGGCTGGTCAAACGGATTTACTCCGAGAAGATACCCGCTGATACCGCAGGCAAATTCAAAAAAGTAAAACAACTGACCGAGAGATACCTCATTACGCTCCGGAACACGAATCAGAAGATTTGGTACACCACCGTCAGTATGTGCCAGCCGTGTTCCCTTCATCGCACTCTTATTGATAAAATCTATGCTCTTTCCGGCCAGATAATTCAGTCCATCCAAATCCACCTCTTCTGCTTCGATGAAAAGCTCATGCGTCGATGCTTCCAGCTCCATTACGGTCTCAAACATAGTTCTCTGACCATCCTGGATAAACTGTCCCATGGAATGCAGGTCCGTGGTAAGATCCACTGCTGCCGGGAAAATACCCTTCTGGTCCTTCCCCTCGCTCTCGCCATACAGCTGCTTCCACCATTCCGCAACATAATGGAAATTCGGCTCGTAATTTGCCAGAATCTCAATGCTCTTTCCCTTGCGAAGCAGAATGTTTCTCATTGCCGCATACTGCATGGACGGATTCCCCGCATAGGCAGCATTTAAACAAACCTCCCGCATTTCTGCCGCACCACGCATCAGGGCATCGATATCTGCGCCGCTTGCCGCAATCGGAAGAAGCCCGACCGCAGTCAGGACAGAAAAACGTCCGCCAACATCATCCGGTACGATAAAGGACTCATAGCCTTCCTCCGTGGCAAGCTTCTTTAACGCCCCTTTCGCCTTATCGGTCGTAGCGTAAATTCTCTTTGCTGCACCTTCCTTGCCATACTTCCTCTCTAACATCTTTTTAAACACCCGGAATGCAATCGCCGGCTCCGTAGTCGTACCCGACTTACTGATAATGTTAACAGAAAAATCACGATTACCAATAGCTTCAATTAACTGTGCCAGATAAGTAGCGCTAATGTTATTTCCGGCAAAGTAAATCTCCGGTGTTTTACGAATTTCCTTAGCTACGGAATTATAAAAGCTGTGTCTTAAAAACTCAACTGCCGCACGGGCTCCCAGATAAGAACCGCCGATGCCGATTACAACCAGCACCTCGGAATCCGAGCATATCTGCTCTGCTGCCTTTTTAATACGCACGAACTCTTCCTTGTCATACTCCACCGGGAGATTTATCCAGCCAAGAAAATCATTTCCTGCACCGGTCCTGCTAATCAGGCGTTCTCTCGCCTCCATCACGGAACGCTCCATCATCTCCGCTTCCGCTGAGCCAACAAACACACTTGCCGCAGAAGCATCAAATGCAACCATACTCATCCTTACATCCTTTCTCTTCGGTCACTTTCTGCCAAAGCTATATTTCTTTTCCAGAATATCTTATAAGACCCTGTTTCATTTATCTGATTATACCACTTTTTTGCCTTTATTTCAATATTTCTGTCCAAATTTCAGTCTAAAGTGCCTCCGTTATGCCAGATACTCCGACAGCACATTTTTGAGCAGCTCTTCATAAGAAAGCTCTTCCGCATTTTTTTCCATTTGTGTTTCCTCTGCCTTCTCCACCGGCCGTACTATCGTCTCAGCATTGTTTGTCACTGCAGCTTCCGCAAAAGACTGTTTTAGTTCGGCTTCCGCAAGCTGCCTGTCTGTTTCCCTCCACTGCTCCTGTCGGGCAGTTTCATTCCTTTTCGCTTCCGCAAGCTGCCTTGCCTCCAGTTGCCTGCGTTCCCGAAGCAGCTCCTCCGTCAGTCTGCGCTTTTCCTCCTGTGCCTTTCCGTGCCTCCCGGCCGCTTTTTTCCTCTTTCCTTCGGACGCATTCTCCAAACGTTTCTGTTTTACCGCCTTTTTCTTCTTTTCCCTGCTGTCTTCCTTTTTCCTTCTGTTATGTACTGCCCTGTCTTCCGCCTCCGGCAATTCCGCACCGTTATCCGGAAGCCAGACATTTTCAATCTGCTCTCTCAAAAAAAGTCTCGTTCTCCTGTGCTTTTCCCTGATTCCGAAAAATAAATCCAACACCAAAAGCAGCCCGGTCGAGCTGCCTGCCACAAACAGCATTTCAAGAACCTGCTTTTCTTCACACCCGCACAAAATTCCGCCAATCGCACACACGGCACCAGACACCGCCACCAACAGCACTGTCTGCATTCCGATAGCTTCCCAGGTATCCATCCGAATCCCGGCAAACCTGCGCTGCGCCATACATTTTTCCGTATATACTGCCGCGCTTTGAATCCCCCGTCCCTTTTCCAAATGTTTTCTCAAATCCTCTCTGATATAGGCTACGGTTTTATTCTTTGTCCCGTTCAGCCGCATACAGGCATGTCCCAGAAAACCGTAATAGCAAAAAAGTATTATTCGCGCCAGGACTCCGAGGCCTGAAATTCCTCCTGTCAGTATAAAGCCTCCGCCCAAGTCAAAAAAATGTTTCATATACCGCTCCTTTCCGCACAGTACCTCTGTATCACCTGTGTTTTCCGGAAACCAGTATATCTTATTTTACAGTTTTTGGGAATTGCATTGTCCCATGAATCCGCAATTTCTTTCTACCGTTTTCGACGTTTTCTTTATTTCTTCGACCTCTCTGTCTGAAGAAATCACGTTCTCCTTCTGCGATACGCTTCGTACACAAGCAATGCCGTTGCCACTGCCGCATTCAGGGACTCTGCCTTTCCCTCCATCGGGATTTTCACAAGACAGTCAGCTGCATCTGCCGCTTCTTTGCTTAACCCATTCGCCTCATTTCCGATAAGAAGCACTGTTTTCCCTTCATATGCCGGCTCATCATAATACCGCTTTCCATCCAGATGTGCCGCATACAGCACCGCACCCTGTGCCTTTAGCCCGGCAAGCTCCGCCATAAAATCCTCTGCATAAAAATGCGGCATACGGAAAATTGCTCCCATCGTGGAACGAATCACCTTCGGATTGTAAATATCCACGGAATTTCCGCTTAAAATCACGCCAGTCACACCGGCAGCCTCCGAGGTACGTAAAATCGTCCCCAAATTTCCCGGATCCCGCAAATCCTCCAATGCAACCCACACGCCATTTTCTTTCCGCAGCAATGCTTCCCTGTCATACCGCGGCATATGTACTGCAGCCAGCACTCCCTGTGGCTCTAGGGTATCTGCCATCGCTTTCATCACGGCACCGGATACAAGCTCATAGTCCGTCCCATTCAATATCTCCTTCTGCTCCGGCACCGCCAGATACTCCTCGGTAGCATAAACCTCCGCCACCGCCTCCGGTGCATCACGAAGCACCTCCTCCAGCATTTTTCTCCCTTCAATTACAAAAAGGCCCTGATTTCTTCTTTCTTTTGCTTTTTTTTGCAGCTGTACAATATGTTTCACTCTTTGATTTGCCGTACTGCTTATCATCGTTTCCTTTGTCCCTTCCCGGCTCCCGGAATACCGGTTTCTGCCTTTTCTTACTCTGTTCTCACTTCGCAGCGTTCCGGGGCTCCACCGGAGCCACCGCTTTCCCGCGCACAGGCTCGCAAACCACAAATGTCCGACTAAACATTTGCTAGTCGGACATCTGCTTCCTTTGTAATTCACTGATACACCATATTACTCCTATAGCGTACTAAGCTCTCTGCTTTTTATTTCTTTTTTTTACCTCATACATCAGGCTGTCTGCTTCCTCTACGTAAGCATCCAGCTCCTTCTTGCTCTTCGGATCCGTCAATACATAGCCTATGCTGGCTTCTAAACGATACGGGTACTCTTCACCGGAATTTGCAAGCTCCAGGGCTTCCTCCAGCGTTTTCTTAAACGCCTCTGCCTCACTTCCGTCCTTCACCTGCCCGATAATCATAAACTCGTCACCGCCGTAGCGCACCGCAATCTTATCCTCTCCGGCACATTCCTTTAACACTCCGGCAAAACGTACCAATGCTTCATCGCCGTGAGAATGTCCAAAGGTATCGTTAATATATTTCAGGCGGTCCATATCCATAAACATAACCATCAGCGGTTTTTTGTATATCTTACTTTTTTCATACATCTCATATCCGTTCTGCATATAGCCGACACGGTTATACAAATCCGTCATGGCATCCTTCATATAAATGTTATCCAAGCGCCTGTTAATCTTACGCAGATTCTCAAGATTGCGCAGATTTCCATATGCACTATCTATGGAGCTCACAATATAGCGCAGTAAATTCCGTTGTAGCAGACAGCTTCCGTCCACTACTGCCAGATAACCGATACAGGCACCGCTCTTTTGTACCGGCAGGAATATGTACGCATGACATTCTCCCTCTGCCATCTCCAAATACTCCGGATACATCCGGCAGGTTTTAATCATCATCGGCTCATCCTGCGGCTTTTTGTTCCGCATACCGCTCATTACATACTGGCTCTTGCTGTAGCCTGCTTTCCATGTCACTTCAAGGGGTGCCGTACTGTAATAGATTTCCTGATTAATGCAAAGACAATATCCAGAAATATCATACTGCCCCATAATCTCATCCATGAAATAATTGAACATTCCCTCAGAGTTTGCAAGTGCCAGATTCTGCCGAATAATAGCAATCATCTCCTGATATGCGGTTTCTTCCTTTAATCTTGCATACATCCGGCGGTTCATCTCCCGGATTCCCACCTCCTCCAGCTCCTCCGGTGTATAGCAGCCGCAGCTGCCCCGCAGTACAAGCTCCGGCTCATACAGCACAGTCTTCCCCTGCTTCTCACTTTCACTTCCAATAAGCTTTAACAGCTCATCACAGCCCACATAGCCAAGCTTCATCGCTTTCTTATCCACAGACGTAATCAGCGGTGTAAAAGTTTTGGAATTATCATCATTATCAAAGCCTGCAATCAGAAAATCCTCCGGCGGATACTTCCCGTCCTCTTCTGCCATCTGACAATATCCAAGTGCCATTGCATCGTTGGCACAAAAGACTGCATCCGGACATTCAATTCCAAGCTCTTTAAAATCCTTATATGCTTCTCTGCCATTCGCCACCACAAAGCTATACTCACGAATCCTGCGTTCCTCTACCGGAATCCCGTGTACCGCAAGCGCATCCATATAGGCCTTTTTCCGAGCTATATTATCAGGATGATCTGCCATTCCTCCCACATAGTTTATCGTCCGGCAGCCGTGCTCCGTAATCAGGTGCTCCACCATATGGTACACTGCTTTATAGCCGTCCGGAACAATCGTCGTAATTCCTTCTATTTCTTTTTCCAGGGAAACCATAGGCTTACCACAGCTAAATACCTCGGAATTATACTTTTTCAGCATATCATACCCGTTAACGCCGTTTATTGCAAGTAAAATCCCCTCATATTCTTTCAGGTTCGGTAAAGAAAAAATATTGAAATTACCGAAATTTTCCGGATTTTCTATTCCAAAAGTCGGAAAACACACAAATACATGCAAATCCCATCCGATTTCATTCAAACGCTCTTTGACTCCGCTTACAATCTGTGCCAAAACCTCACAGTCCCATGTAGCCGCAAGTAAAGCAATTTTACGCTTTCCCATTTTATGTGCTCCCCCTTTCGACTGCATTATCATTCTCACGTATACCTCTGTTTTCATTTTACTCCTTTTTTTTTCTTTCGTCAAATGCTTTTTGGATATTTTCAGGGATATCACGTTTAAAAATCTGCCTCCTTGCACTTTTTCGCCCTATATTGTATAATATTTTCAAAAGTTTCCTGAGAAATCTACAGCAACGGTAGTTTATACCGTGAAAGGAGTATATATGACCATCAATGAACAGTCCCTTGCCCTCCATGCGGAATGGAACGGCAAGCTTACCACAGAAGCCAAATGTAAGGTTAACTCCAGAGAAGCCCTTTCTCTTGCCTATACTCCGGGAGTTGCGGAGCCCTGTAAGGTAATCGCAAAGAATCCGGAGGAGGCTTACCGCTACACCATCAAGGCAAACACGGTTGCCGTCGTATCCGACGGCAGTGCCGTACTGGGGCTTGGCAACATCGGTGCCGCAGCCGCCATGCCGGTTATGGAGGGTAAATGTGTGTTGTTTAAAGAATTCGGAGGGGTCAATGCCTTTCCGATTTGCCTGGATACACAGGATACCGAAGAAATCATCAAAACCGTCGTAAACATCGCCCCGGCCTTCGGCGGCATCAACCTGGAAGACATCTCCGCACCACGCTGCTTCGAAATTGAGGAACGCTTAAAGAAGCTTCTTCCGATTCCGGTCTTTCATGATGACCAGCACGGCACTGCAATTGTGGTACTTGCCGGCATTATCAACGCCTTAAAGGTGGTCGGAAAGAAAAAAGAGGATTGTCAGGTCGTCGTAAACGGTGCAGGCTCTGCCGGCATTGCAATCTCCAAGCTTCTCTTAAACTACGGCTTCAAGCAATTGATTCTTTGCGATAAGGCAGGTATGCTTTCCAAAAACACGCCGGAGCTTAACTGGATGCAGAAGGAAATGGTTGAAGTAACCAATCTGGAAGCACGTGAGGGTTCTCTCGCTGATGCTTTGAAGGGTGCCGATATTTTCATCGGGGTCTCCGCTCCGAATATCGTCACGGAAGCAATGGTTGCTTCCATGAATTCTGACGCTATCCTGTTTGCCATGGCAAATCCGGTTCCTGAAATCATGCCGGATCTTGCCAAAAAAGCCGGTGCCCGTATCATTGGTACAGGACGCTCCGATTTTCCGAATCAGGTAAACAATGTAGTAGCTTTTCCCGGCATCTTCCGCGGTGCGCTGGAGGGACGTGCTTCCCAAATCACCGAGGAAATGAAGCTTGCCGCAGCTCTTGCCATCGCAGGTCTTGTGGATGTCTCCGAGCTTTCCGAGGACAACATTCTCCCGCAGCCGTTTGATCCAAGAGTGTGCGATGCTGTCAGTGACGCTGTCAAGACACATATCCGGTAGCCTATGCGGTACGCAAACGATTATTACCGTTCCCGCTTCGGCGGAAAGGTCTACCGCATTGCTTTAAACGGCGGTATGACCTGCCCTAACAGAGACGGAACCCTTGATACAAGAGGCTGTATCTTTTGCAGTCGGGGCGGCTCCGGCGATTTCGCCGCCTCTGCTTCTCTTTCCGTTTCTGCACAGCTTGCTGCCGCCAAACAAAGGGTCGCGTCAAAGCTGCCGAAGCGCATGGAAAATTTTTCCGGCTATCTCGCCTATTTTCAGGCGTTTACCAATACCTATGCTCCGACGGCTTACCTGCGCAGACTGTTCACTGAAGCACTTGCAGATCCTGAGGTCGTGGGACTTTCCGTTGCCACCCGTCCGGATTGTCTTCCGCCGGAAACTGTTGCCTTACTTGCAGAGCTGAACTGTCAAAAGCCTGTCTATGTCGAGCTGGGTCTTCAAACCATTCATGAAAGCACCGCCCGTTTTATCCGCCGGGGCTATTCCCTGGAGGTTTATGACGATGCCGTGGCAAGGCTTCACGCTGCGGGGCTTTCAGTAATTACACATATTATCCTAGGACTTCCGAAGGAAACGCCGGAGGATATGGCGGAAACCGTAACACATGTCGTTGCCGGAGGCGTACATGGTATCAAATTACAGCTTTTGCACATTTTACAGGATACCGATCTCGCAGACTACTACGCAGCCGCCCCGGCATCCGAATTTGCCTGTCTGACACAGGAGGCTTATATTAAAACCTTGTGTTCTTTGCTGCCCCTGATTCCTGAGGCTACCGTTCTTTACCGCATTACCGGTGACGGTCCGAAGAAGACTCTGCTGGCTCCCGTATGGAGCGCCGATAAAAAAAATGTACTGAATGCCCTTCACCGGGAGATGGAAAGGAGTTTCTCATGCAATCCGAAATGCTGATGCTTTACAAGCTTATGATTCTTTATATTTTAGACCGAATTGATTTTTCCATGACCGATTCCCAGCTTACGGACTTCTTCATCGGGAAAAATTATACGGACTATTTTACCTTACACGAAACAATAAACGATTTGGCAGAAGACGGTTTTATTGCGGTGGAGGTGATCCGAAACAAAACCCTTTACCATATTACTGAGACCGGTGGTGAGGCTCTCTCCTTTTTCTTTAAGGATATTTCTCCTGCTGCGCGTGCCGATATCGACGAATACCTTGCGGCACAACGTTACCACCTGAAGGAGGAGCAGTCTGCACCGGCAGATTATTATGAGGTGAAGCATTCTGAATACCTTACAGAATGTAAAATATTAGACCGCGATTCCGTACTCTTAAATCTGCAAATCACAGTTTCCAACGAAGCCGATGCAGAACGCCTTTGCAACAACTGGAAGGATAACAGCATGGATATCTACACCTATATCGTAACAAAGCTGCTTTCCGCTAAAGGAAGGGAAAGCAGCGATTAAACTAATCGTCAGGGAGCCCTTAGCCTTCACAGCAATGTGCGCAGCCGGCATGCGCCGAAAGCTCCCTTTTGTTATATTCTATACCATTACGGTCATAATAATCCTTTAATGCCGCCTTGATTGCTTCCTCCGCAAGCACGGAACAGTGCAGCTTATGCGGCGGAAGCCCGTCCAATGCTTCTGCTACGGCACGGTTCGTCAGCTTTTCTGCTTCGGACACCGGTTTTCCTTTTATAAGCTCCGTTGCCATAGAACTGGACGCAATCGCGCTGCCACAGCCGAAGGTTTCAAACTTCACATCAGAAATCACATCATTTACGATTTTCAAATAAATTTTCATGATGTCCCCGCACCTGGCATTCCCAACCTCGCCTACTCCATCAGCATCCTCAATCACACCAACATTCCGTGGATTCCGAAAATGTTCCATTACTTTCTCACTATAGAGTGCCATATCATCTACCTCACTTTATCACAAATTCCTGTTTCCCGTTTACCAGATTCCTCCATACCGGAGAAATGCTCCTCAAATATGCAACAGCCTCCGTCACAGAAGCAATTATGGCATCTACCTCTGCTTCGGTTTGTTCCTCCGACAGGGACAGGCGTAAGGAACCATGTGCAATTTCATGCGGTCTGCCGATTGCAAGAAGCACATGACTTGGCTCCAAAGAACCGGAGGTACATGCAGAGCCGGAGGATGCTGCTATTCCTTTGTCATCTAAAAGCAGCAGCAGCGACTCGCCCTCTATCCCTTCAAAACAAAAATTCACATTGCCCGGAAGCCGGTGTACCGCATCCCCGTTCAGTACTGCATGCGGAATTTTGGAAAGCCCTGCAATCAGCCTGTCCCGCAATGCAGTCAGCCTTTTTCCATTTTCCTCCCGGCGCGCGCAGGCTTCTTCTAACGCCGCTGCCATTCCCATAACTGCCGGAAGATTTTCTGTACCTGCCCGTTTTCCCCTCTCCTGTTCGCCGCCTTCAATCAGCTTGGTAAGACGTAGCCCTTTTCTGGCGTAAAGTACGCCTATGCCCTTCGGACCGTGAAATTTGTGTGCTGATAAGGACAGCATATCTATTTTTTGTGTCCGCACATCCAGCTTCAGATATCCTGCTGCCTGTACCGCATCGGTATGAAACAGCACTCCCTTTTCCCTGCAGAGCTGTCCGATTTCGGAAACCGGCTGTATGGTTCCGATTTCATTGTTGGCATACATCACGGTAACCAGACAGGTATCCGGGCGAATCGCCTCAGCCACCTGCTCCGGTAAAACAATCCCGTTTTCATGCACAGGAAGCAGGGTAATCTCAAACCCCTCTCTTTCAAGCTTTTCCAAGGTATGCAGCACCGCATGATGCTCGAAAGCAGTCGAAACAATATGTTTCCTTCCGCTTTTTTTCCCGATACCTGCTGCGGAAAGAATTGCCTGATTGTCTGCCTCGCTTCCTCCGGAGGTAAACGTAATTTCTTCAGCCTCACACCCAAGCAGCCCTGCAATCCTCTCTCTTGCCCCCGACAGAGCTTCCTTTGCCCTTTGTCCCTCCGAATGCAGACTGGAGGGATTCCCGTATATCTCCCCAAAAAAGGGCAGCATTGCCTCGATTGCCGCCTTGCTCATTTTAGTTGTGGCTGCATTATCTACATATAATTTCATACTACGCTCCTTTTCCTGTATTTCCTTACCTGACATAAGCACCTGTCCTTCTTTCCGGCTTCGCTTACTCTTCCGCAAACAGCGGTGTAGACAGATAACGTTCTCCGGTGTCAGGAAAAATTACTACAATTGTTTTTCCTTCATTTTCCGGACGCTTTGCCACCTCAATTGCAGCCCACAGCGCCGCACCGGAGGAAATACCGACTAAAATTCCCTCATTTTTTCCAATCAGCCGTCCTGTTTCGAAGGCCGCTTCATTCGTCACGGTTATAATTTCGTCATAAATTCCGGTATTTAACGTAGCCGGTACAAAGCCGGCACCGATTCCCTGAAGCTTATGCGGTCCCGCTACTCCCGCAGAAAGCACCGGCGATGCTGCCGGCTCCACGGCAACGACCTTAAGTGCCGGGTGCTTCGATTTTAAATATTCACCTGCTCCGGAAACAGTGCCGCCGGTTCCCACTCCCGCCACCAGAATGTCAACCCTTCCCTCCGTATCCGCCTCAATCTCCGGTCCGGTCGTTTCAAAGTGTATTTTCGGATTTGCAGGATTGGAAAACTGGCTCGGCATAAAACTGTTCGGAAGCTCTTCTGCAAGCTCCTTTGCCTTTGCAATAGCACCCTTCATGCCCTTTGCCCCCTCGGTCAGCACCACCTCTGCCCCGTAAGCTCTCAGCAGCTGTCTGCGCTCCACGGACATCGTTTCCGGCATTACAATCCTGGTACGGTAGCCTCTTGCCGCTGCCACAAAAGCCAGTCCGATACCGGTATTTCCCGATGTCGGCTCGATAATAACGGAATCCTTTGTCAGCATACCGTTTGCCTCTGCCTCATCTAACATAGCCTTTGCTATCCGGTCCTTTACCGAGCCTGCCGGATTAAAATATTCCAGCTTCGCAAGCAGACTTGCCTTTAGCTCAAGCTTCTTCTCAATTTTTGTCAATTCCAGAAGCGGAGTTTTTCCAATAAGCTCCTCCGCTGAATGATATACCGCCATAGTACTCCCTCCTTATTCTGCAGTCTTTCCGCACAAGGGAAAATAAATCTGTTCCCTTTCGCCTAATAACCTATCATTTTAGTATGTTTTATTCGATAATGGCATCTTACCACTATCAGCATACCTTGTCAATAGGTTTTACTTGATTTTTTATTTTTTTCTGATAAAATAAAATACAAGTAAGGACAAAACCATGAATGAAATGAATGGAGGTAGTGTTATGATTTCCACCAGAGGCAGATATGCGCTCAGAGTTATGATAGATATTGCAGAAAACAGCATGGGAAGCTTTCTTCCCCTGAATGACATTGCCGCAAGACAGGGCATCTCCGAAAAATATCTGGAAAGCATTCTCGTCATTCTCACCAGAGGAAATTTACTTCTTGGAATGAGAGGAAAAGGCGGCGGTTATAAGCTCACCCGTACCCCGGAGGAGTATACGGTAGGAATGATTCTTCGTCTGACAGAGGGCTCTCTCTCTCCGGTTGCCTGCTTAAAGGAGGGAGCAGAGTCCTGCGAAAAAAGTACGGAATGCAAAACCCTTCCTGTATGGAAGGGCTTAAACGATGTCATCAACACTTATTTAGACGGAATTACCTTAGCAGAGCTTTTAGAAAACAAAAAGGAAGCTCTTGACTATTCCATGTAATTCAGCGTATATGGTTCCTTCTCCTCTTCCATAAATTCCATGTTGGCAAAGATGCGCTCCATCCGCTCATTTGGAAAATGTTCGTCCATATACACTCCAACCACGGTGCGCGGGGCAGCTCCGCCCCTTCTTTGTGTCCAGCGTGTCATTGCGCCTACCGTCATAACAGAATTAAACACAAAAAAGCAGACGAGCACCCATGTTATCACCTTTCCCATCACATTTGGCAGCTTCAGAATCCATTTCGCCAGCATCGGATAAACCCGCTTAATCCAATATACGCCGAGAAAGCCCCAGAAAATCGAATAGAGCAGACATATGCGCCCATTTAAATTGAACGGTACACCACTGTAATCCCACGAGCGCGAACCAAACACAACCTCCTGTCCCCAGGAGCATACATATTCTAATACACTTCCCACCAGCATCCCGCCTAAAAAGGAAATCCATGCCCCCCTGTTGCGAAATTGATAAAGACAGACCGTCATCAGCACTGCGCCCACACCATACAGTAAATTAAACGGACCATACACCAGCCCGGAACGGCTTTCCAAGTATCCGTTTTTAACAAGGCACCATAAAAGCTCAATAACAACTCCCAAAAAGCTTCCGATAAAACAAATAAGCAATATTTTATATAAATTAAGCCCCTTTGCGAAATGATTGGTCTCTCTTTCCCTAAAATCAATCATGGCATTTGCCGGACTCGGAACGTGCAGCCTTTTCTTATGCTTCTGCTTTTTCATATCCCGCAAACGTGCATTAAATTCATCACTTACCCGATACATCTGAGTCAGTGCCCGTGTGATATTGGCAGTGGCACGCTTTAAGGAATCTGCATTGCTTTGCAGCTCCATCGAATCCGGCTCTTCCAGCATCCGGGTATAATACCCTTTCATTTCTGCTTCTGTTTTCCTTACCGCCTCCAGCAGATGAATACTTTCCCGCTCCATGCCCGAAACAGCCCTTATCTCTTCTGTCTCATTTTCCAAATGCAGCATTTTCTCCCTTGCTTTCATCCAAATCACCCTTTCCCTGTCATCTTCCGTAACACCGGTATGCCTTACTATATACCGCTCCTTCTTCAACCCTTCCTCAACTAAAGTTCAACAATGCTTGAAGTTTTACTATAAAAGGACAGTGTAAAGGTGCTTTCGTCCTCTACGCTGTCCCTGTCCATTTTTCTGAAATATTTTACATATCCTTTGTTTCCGCTTCAGGAAGCTCCGCCCCGATTTTTTCCCATATCTCATCTCTGCCCTGCTTGGTTTCCGCAGAGAACGGAATCAAAATTCCTTCCTTTGGCATACCGAGAGCGGTTCGAATCAGCTTTGTCTGCTTAGCAATCTGGCTACGGTTTATTTTATCAAGCTTTGTTGCTATAACAACCGGTAAAAATCCGTTGTGAACAATCCAGTCATACATATCCTTATCGTTTTCCGACGGCTCATGACGGATATCCACAAGCAGAAACACGCATTTAAGCTGCTTTG
>CAZAUP010000024.1:0-20781 GCA_964488415.1 uncultured Lachnospiraceae bacterium | reverse complement strand
GGAGTGACCTAATTTTCAATGAGCCAAGTGACCTAAATTTAGATTAGCACAAACAACTATACCACAGTCAGCGGAAGATACACCGGTTGTGCGAAAAAGCACACCGTTAATCCAATACGCTCACACCGTTTGAAGCGAAAGGCTCACACCGATGGAGCGAAATTTGCAAAAAGTAATGAAAATGTAAAAACATATTTACAGCTCAAACGAGATGATGTATAATATTATTACCAAAAAGGTAATAAAAAGGAAGGGGTAGCGTATAATAAGTTGAGTATGACTATTTTGTATAAGAATAAAACAGCTGAAGAGCAGTTTTGTTCTGAATACAAGAAAAAGTGGAGATATCCAGAACAGGTAAAGAAAAAACTTGAAGCAGCAGAGAACTTTATTAAAAGTTCCGAGTCTTTAATGGATATTGCAAATTATAGTCCATTCCGGTTTGAACGGTTGAAGGGAAACAGGAAGGATGAATGGAGTATTAGGCTTGGAAATACTGGATATCGAGTGACAATGATTCCGTGCGATGACGCAGGTAATAAAATTGTTGAAGGTGACATAATGGCTCAATGTAGGATGATAAAAATAGTAAAAGTAACGGAGGTGTCGAACCATTATGAGTAATACAAGTGAATATAAAGGTATTGTTGCGTTTCATCCGGGTTACTATATTGCGGATATTATTGAAGATATGGGTGTGAGTCAGGCAGAATTTGCCATTAGATTGGGAACTAATACAAAAACGCTCAGTTATTTATTAAATGGGCAGGCAAATATAACAAATGATCTGGCTAAAAAATTATCAATAATGCTGGGTACTAGTGTAGAGGTTTGGCTTAATTTGCAAAGCGCTTATGATCAAAAGTTAATTGAAATACAGCAGGCGAAAGATTTTGATGAGCAGGCTGAGTTGGTGAAGCTTATCGATTACAAGTATTTTGTAGAGGTGGTTGGGTTGCCAATTACAAAAGTCGTTAGGGAAAAGATTGCCTATCTTTGCGGTTGGTTAAAGGTTGCGGATTTGAGAATTATGTTAAGGCAGGATTTCTTAGTGAATTACAGAACAGGGGTTAGCAGTGTCAATGAAAAGAATGTAATTAACTCAAGAGCCTGGATTCAGACTGCAATTAATTTTTCTAACAAGATTGAAACCATGCCATATAATGCAGATAAGCTTAAATACTATTTGCCGGAGTTACGTAGTATGACAGTACAGTCGCCGGATGTTTTTATGCCAAGAATGAAAGAGATTTTTGCGGAATGCGGGGTGGCTTTTGTTTTGTTGCCTAGCTTGAAGAATTCAGGTGTAAATGGAGCTGTTAAGTGGGTGAATGATGAGAGAGTTGTTCTTGCTATGAATAATAGAAGACTTGATGCTGACATATTTTGGTTCTCGCTTTTTCATGAAATAAAACATGTTTTGCAAAGAAAAATCAAAACGGTATTTATTAGTTACAGTGCAGAGGAAATGCTGGAGGTAAATAAGCAGTTAGAGGATGAAGCAGATCGCTTTGCGACAGATTATCTCATTCCTCCTGCAGCATTAAGAAGTTTTTCGCCTACAAAGTATACATCAGATGCTGAGATTGTTGAGTTTGCAAAGTCAATTAATATCCATCCGGGGATTGTGGCAGGGAGATTGCAGCATGAAAAAATATTACCGCAAAGCAGATGTGCCAAACTGAAAGAAAAATATACGATAGAATGTAAACACAGCGCGTAAGGGAGTGCCGGGGGATAGACTTGGTAGTGGTATCCATCCCGTTTACAAAGCTTAATATAGCAGATTCATTTGCAAAGTGGTATAGGGAGTTTTATATTGCAGATGCAGAATAATCGAACAACCTAATTTCGGTGTGCATTTCATTCTCTTATTTTTGCGGTTTATAATTAGTATCTGCTGATTAACGCAAACTTTTAAAGCGATTCATTGACTTCCAGCCTTTTATAGTGATAGGAAAGCCATATGATAGATGCCGGGTATATAGATGGCGTTTCAACCATAACAAATGAGGAACTGGAAAAATTGCTTGATATGGAGATGGGCGGATGAAGTGAGAGAGAGTAAAGGATTGTGTTGATGCACAGTTGGCAGGAAATGTAGTTGGTATGTGCTGTAATGATAGAAATCAATGTATAAAGTCATCGGATAGGCGTTCGGAGGTGAAGTGTGAAGAAAAAGGGAAAAAGTACATTTTATTGAATACAGAGAAGAATTATGTGATTTCATATAAAATGGATGGCGGAATTATTGTTGTAGATAAGACCGTGCCAGAGGGAACCGGTAAATGTGATTATATGTATGTTGTTTCTGGCGCAGAGAAGCGGATTATCTTAACAGAATTAAAAGGCGCTTACGTATCAAAAGCAATAAAGCAGCTTAATGATACTATTAAAATCTATGGAAATTTTTTTAACAGTGCAAGTCGTGTCTATGGTAGAATAATAGTATCATCGTCCGTTCCGAGATTAAATGCAACATCGGAATATATGAAATTAAGCTTATTGCTTCGAAGAAATTATGGGGAAATTTAAAAGTTGCAGAAAAACAACTGAGAGAGAAGGATGTGGAGTTGGAACGGTAGGAAAGGGAAACTCAGAACAATATCCTGAATGGGACGAAGAGGATACGGGGACTGTATGGTTCTCGTATCTTTTTTATGGATAAAGTCAAAAAGTACTATACGGTGAGAAGAAAAAGTGATATAGTAAATATTAGAGAGAAAAGGCTGAAATTTGGTTATGTTAGTAATACGCAACCAACAGAAAACTTTGTGAAGGTGAGGAAAAGATGGCAATCAAAAAGATTCAGTTAGATAATTTTACCGTGTTCGATAAGTTATCCTTGGAGTTCACTTCCGGTATGAATGTTTTTATTGGCGAGAATGGCTTGGGAAAAACACATATTATGAAATTATTATACAGTGCGTGCCAGTCTGTGAAAACGGATGTGTCGTTCCCGCATAAGGTAGTTAAAGTTTTTCTTCCTGATAATTCAAGCATTCAGCGATTGGTCAGCAGAAGAAATAGTGGTGGTACAGCAATGGTAAAACTTTTTTCGGATACATCAAGTATTACGATGAAGTTTACAACAAAGACAAAAAAGTACGATGCTGAAGTGCAGAATGAGGCGGCATGGGAGAAACAGAATGTCGGATTAGAAAGTGTGTTCATTCCGGCAAAGGAAATTTTATCAAATGCATATAACTTAAGAGAGGCAACATTCAAGGGAAATGTAGAGTTTGATGACACCTACTTGGATATCATTGCATCTGCACGCGTTGACATTTCGAGCGGAAATGATTCGGTACGACGAAAGAAATATCTGGATAAGTTGCAAGCAATTAATAATGGAAAAGTTACTGTGGTGGATGACAGATTCTATTTAAAACCGGGTACGCAAGCAAAAATAGAGTTTAATTTGGTTGCAGAAGGAATAAGAAAAATTGCCTTATTATGGCAATTAATTAAGAACGGAACATTAGAGCATGGCTCGGTTTTGTTTTGGGATGAACCGGAGGCGAATATAAATCCGAAATACATTCCGGTATTAGCAGAAATGCTCTTGATGCTTCAAAGAGATGGGGTACAGGTATTTGTTTCTACACATGATTATTTTCTGGCAAAGTATTTAGAGATAAAAAGTGAAGAACAAGATAAGCTGGTATATTACGCGTTATACAAGTCTGAGGAGGACAACAGTGTTCGGTGTGAAAGTGCAAAGGCATTTGATTTACTAGAACATAATGATATCTTAGAAACTTTTAGAAATTTATACAGAGACGAGGTAGGTGTTGCGTTGCGATGAAACATGTTGTAGAATCAGACATGTATTTTGGTGATTATTTAGATGACAATTTTTTTGCAATAGAGCATTCTTCCTTACACAATTCTCTTGGGGAGGGAATTAGAACAGTAGAGTTTGTTTTGCTTCAACAGAAAAACAACATTTTATTTGTTGAGGCAAAAAAGAGTTGTCCTAATAAATTCAATAAAGATGAAAGTGAAGAAAAACAGGAGAAATTTGAAGAATACTACAGGGAAATAACGGAAAAATTTTGTGATTCACTTCAAATGTTTTTATCGGTTGTGTTAGGTAAGAACATGTCTGCCGATGAGATGGGCAAAAATTTTCTGGATGATAGGAAGTTCTCGGATTACGAACTTAAATTCGTTTTGGTGATAGAAAGTGCAAAAGATAGTACATGGTTAGCCGGTCCGAAAGAAGAATTAGGGGAGAGGTTAAAGAAACTTCGGAAAATATGGGGAGTTAAAATTGTTGTGTTGGATACAGCAATGGCAGAAAGATATGGGTTAGTAAAAAACAAAATTCTAACACCATCATGAAATAAAACATGTTTTGCAAAGAAAAATCAAAACGGTATTTATTAGTTACAGTGCAGAGGAAATGCTGGAGGTAAATAAGCAGTTAGAGGATGAAGCAGATCGCTTTGCGACAGATTATCTCATTCCTCCTGCAGCATTAAGAAGTTTTTCGCCTACAAAGTATACATCAGATGCTGAGATTGTTGAGTTTGCAAAGTCAATTAATATCCATCCCGTTTACAAAGCTTAATATGGCAGCTTCAGCCATTATGGAGATTAGTTTCTATGTAGCTGTGAACTTCCTGTGAGAAGTATCACTCAATATTTATGGCGCAGCCAAAGGAGCACCTATGAAAAACATCCCTGATTTTGAAATAGAGCTGGCGCAGTCTATTGATTTTATTCTTGGAAGTGCCTTGGCAAAGAAAGCAATGGAGGCTCCGCCATACAAAAATTATACGAATATAGTAATCGATATTATTCGTAATGTAGATCGTTTGGCGGATAATTGTCATATGCCAGAGTTTACGAATCATGCAATGCCTCACATTTGCAGCATTGTAAAGCGTGCCTCGGAATGGGCAGAGTATGACGGGTGGCTGAAACAGCTGAATTCTGCTGAAGCAGCGTACCTTTTAGTGGCGTTGCTGATTCATGATATCGGTATGCTTTCCCAGGATGCCAAGGATATTCCGGATGCAGACCGAATGAAGTACATGAAAGGATGCTCTGATATTCCCAACTGGGTCAGACGAACGCATGTCATTCGAATTGAAAAGCTTATAAAGCGCTTACTGGAAGAATATCGAAAAGAAGATAAAGAACTGGACGGACATCTGGAGGTTAGCATCAGCATTGCCATGTCCCACGAAAAATGGTCCTGGGAGACTGATTATGTGGCACAGCAGGAGCTGCTGGCTGAGAAGGGTTTGGAAATGGGGCACATCCGGGCACTGAATGCGGTATTGGCGGTTTGTGACCTGCTGGATGAGGATTCTAACCGCTGTGATACCATGACACTTATTCGGCACCGCCACGGAAGCACCGAGAATATGGCGCATTGGATTCGTCATGCCCTGACGGCTGAGGTGATTGGGGTAAAAGAGAAAAAGGTGCAGGTGCGGTTTCGCAGACTGGTGCCGTCGGAGGAAAGTCATGAAATCATTTACCGGGCACTGAGGAATCATTATCGTCTGGTAAGGCTCTATAATCCGGCATTAAAAGGCTTGAATGCAGAAATTAAGCATATTGAATTTCTGCCAAATGACGGTATCCCGGAGGACGAAGACGATATTTCGCGGCAGCTTGGCGGCATCTGGCCAACCCTGCCGGAGTTTAAATACAGCCTGGTAGGAAGGCTGCTGCAGACCTTTATGAGAGAAGCCCTAAACAGGGATGGCGGTGATAAGCAGCTTCGCTGCCGCTTGGATGAGGCGGGCTTGGAAACCCTGTCTCTGACCGGAGAAGAAGAGTTTTTATATCCAAACACGCTGATGATGGCGGAAGAAAAAATTATTTATGGTGCAGGAACCACGAAAGAGCATCTGGATTACATAAAGGAGCTGGCAGAGGATGCCTGTGTCAATGGCAACATTGGACAGCTGCGGTTATTATGCGCAGAGGCATTGGAAATCATGGAAACGGATACGCCCTTAGAACAGATTTATTGGGCGGTAGCATATCTTGGAGTCTATTCGACCGGGGAAGAAGATTTCTATCGGCTGAGGAGTAAGTATTCCAATATACCGGAACCGGCGTATTGTCGGGAAAAGCAGATGGTAATGAAAGCGGAAGGGGCGTATCAGTCACTGGTGGATGTATTTTTAAAATTTCTGCAGCCGGAGGTTTCGGAGCAGTTACTTTTAAACTACAGAAATCGTTTGCTTGAAGGGGAGATAACCGGGCTAAAAGATGATACTGCCACGGCACTGCTATTGGAAACAGTCATCGGGATGTTCTGGTATCATGCAGCAGACACAACGATGTGGGAGGAAGTAGCAGAACATTACATTGTTGCACTAAAAGATAGTGTGCCGGGGCTTAGCCGGGCTGTAGCAGAGGTGCGGGGGCGGCTGCATCTGCAATGCAAAATATTTCAGGAGGTGGATGCTGTCACGGAGGAGGAGATTGAAGCCTCCGGTAATCCGGTATTTGCACGGGCGTGGATTTATTTTTATCGGGCAGAATGGAGCAAGGCAGTAGAAAGCTACAGGCATATGGTTCGTATTGCAGAGCGGAATACTGATTATTTCTGTCCGGTGCAGGGATATGGAAATATTGTTTTCAATATCTGGCATTTGGAAAACTGCTCCGGGGAGAAATCGGAAAAGGGCGTTCCGGTAAGGAGCTATTACCGTTATCAAAGAGTCTGCTTAGAGCATGGGCTTCCGAGCTTCTGGCAGAACAGAGAAAGTAAAATAGAGCTGTTGTTATCAGAATGTCAGAAGAAACCGCAGAAGGCAGTCGGAGAAAGAACAAGGGCAGTGCGACTGATTTCTCTCCGGCAGCTGGAAGCATTGCGTTACTGGAATCTCGGCGAATATATGGAGACTGTCCGGAATGAAGCCAGACTGGCTTATGAAGTAGGAATGTATCAGGATAAATATGCAAATTACTGTGGTATTTTGAGCGATCTCCCGATGGCGGTGATTCATGCAATACGGGGAATTTCCAATCAGGAGTTTTCCGAGGAAGAAAAGCAGGCACTGGTTCTTTGTATGCAGCGGCAGTATCCGGAAGGAATGGAACAGGTAATAAACTTTATTGCGAGTGATTCCTGTAGGATTCAGTGGGAGTTTGCCTCCGGCTGGCTGAAATATCTAACGGCCTATGTAAATAAAGAGCAAGCCGGCAAGCTGGTGGACTGGCTGGTGCAGTATGATGCCTTTGAACAGACCCAGATACATCACTTTAATTTGAGCGAGTTCAAATATCTCCAATATATGCTGGAGCTGCTGGAGGAAGAGCAGTGGAAGAAGCTGAAAGATATCCTGGGACGCAGTTTTATGACAGAGCATTTCTTTCTGTCAAACAGTGAGCTTTGTTTCAAGGTGCTTCGCACCGCTCCCAAAGCGTTGTGTCTGGAGTTTCTGGAGCAGATACATGGCTGGGAAGAGAATGCTTATAAGCAAAGAACCGTCTACAGTATTTGTATTGACCTTATCAAATTCCGCAAGGGAGAACTGGGTCAGGAAGTCAAAAGCTTTTTAAAGCAGTGCCGAAAGAACGGCGATTGCATTATGTATCAGGAATTGGAAACATTGTTGGATGTCCAGTCCTTAGGTGAGCTGACAGAGCTGGATCTGGCAGGAGCGGAAGAGACATTGGTCTGTCTGTTGGAGGATTTTAAGACCAACGGCATGACGGGCTATGATTCCCGGCGGGTGGAGGCAGTCGGAGGCAGATTTGGAAACAAGAACTGGAGCGTGGCACCTGAGGAAGATGTGTTGCGTGTCGTGGGGCGCATTCAGGATTTCTTAAAAGAGTATAGGCAAAGTCTGTCCCGCCTGTATTTTATGGAATTTTGCCGGCTGCTGACTGATGTGGCACGTACCGGAACACCCTCTGTCAGAAAAGAAATTGCAAGGTTTATGGTGCAGGAGTATGTTTTGGATAAGAAAGAATCGGGCGCTTCAGATTCGGGATGGCCGGACGGACCATTTCAGGCGGTCCATATGGATTTCGGAGAGTATAAAGCAGTGGAAAATGGTGTTATGACGGTATTGGTGCATTGTTTAAGGGAGCTGCCGGATGACCATAAAGCGGATTGCATTCATTACAGCATGCAGCAGCTTCGTCCGGACCGCCTGGAGCAGTACCAGTATGCCACGATTTTGTTTAGCTACCTGTATCTGTCTGAACAAGAAAGCAGTGCTATAAAGCAATTGGCGTTCTCTGGTCTTATGTTAATCAGGGGAGAGCTTTCTGTACAGGATAAGAATTTTGAAAAGCGTTATCAGTGTGTGGTAAATGGTGTAAAGTGTCTGGAAAACTCCGATATGTGGTTTATGGAAAAGAGCTTTTTGGAGCTGGAGCAGGAAAATACTTACTATCGCACTATGTTTACGGATAAGCTGGTAGAATGGAAAGACAGAGTGTTTAATCCGGAAGTGGCAAAGTGGAGGGAAAATCAGTAAATAAGGGGCTCGCTTTGGCACTTCCATCAGAGGGAGTATTCTTTTTGGGGGATGCCGGTAAACCTTTAGAACCGAAAGCATTGACTTCCGGTTTGTGTTCATGTAAAATAAGCTCTGAGAATGCCTTTGTTTATATTGTGATGGCTCAGTAAGGGGGAAAAGGAATGTCTGGTTATAAAATTGCAGTAGCCGGTACAGGCTATGTCGGTCTTTCGATTGCAACGCTTCTGGCACAGCATAATGAAGTGGTTGCAGTGGATATCATACCGGAAAAGGTGGAGATGATTAATCACAGACAGTCGCCGATTCAGGATGATTATATAGAGAAGTATCTGGCGGAAAAGGAGCTGAAGCTGACGGCCACGCTGGATGCACGGGTAGCTTATGCTGACGCGGATTTTGTAGTGATTGCGGCACCGACCAATTACGATTCTCAGAAGAATTATTTTGATACCTCGGCGGTAGAGTCAGTGATTCGTCTGGTGACGGAGTGCAATCCGGAGGCGGTTATGGTAATCAAATCCACGATTCCGGTAGGCTTTACGGAAAGCATCCGGGAGAAAACCGGCAGTCGGAACATTTTGTTTAGCCCGGAGTTTTTGCGCGAGTCAAAGGCACTGTATGATAATCTGTATCCGAGCCGTATTATTGTAGGGACGGATATGAGTGATGACCGCCTTGTAGAAGCGGCAAAGGTATTTGCGGAGCTTCTGACCCGGGGAGCGCTTAAAGAGGATATTGATACCCTGTTTATGGGCTTTACGGAAGCGGAAGCGGTGAAGCTTTTTGCAAATACATATTTAGCGCTTCGCGTGTCCTATTTCAATGAGCTTGATACCTATGCCGAGATGAAAGGACTGGATACGCAGCAGATTATTAAAGGCGTATGTCTTGACCCGCGTATCGGTGACCATTACAACAACCCATCCTTCGGCTACGGCGGCTATTGCCTTCCAAAGGATACGAAGCAGCTGCTTGCCAATTATGCGGATGTGCCGCAGAATATGATGACGGCGATTGTGGAGTCCAATCGCACCCGCAAGGACTTTATTGCAGACCGTGTGCTGGAAAAGGCAGGCTATTACAGCTACTCCGGGAATAATGCGTGGGATGCGGCAAAGGAGAAGTCGGTGGTAATAGGCGTGTATCGGCTTACCATGAAAGCAAACTCTGATAATTTCCGCCAGTCCTCCATTCAGGGTGTGATGAAGCGCGTCAAGGCAAAGGGGGCTGCGGTTATTATTTACGAACCGACCCTGGAGGAGGGCTCGACCTTCTTCGGAAGCAGGGTAGTGAATGATTTAGAGCAGTTTAAGTCAGAAAGTGATGCAATTATTGCGAACCGTTATGATTCCTGCCTGGATGATGTGGAGAAGAAGGTTTATACAAGGGATTTGTTCCGGAGAGATTAGAGAGGCAAAATAAATACAGAGGGCAACGGCTGTCCGTAAAGGCTTACGGAGAACCGTTGCCCTTTGTGTGAAAAGGAAGATGATCTGGTTTAATCGTCCTCGCTGTCTGCATCGAAATCACATTCGGCATCACTGATAAATTCGCGATTGCTGACTCTTTTTTCCATACGCTCTTTTTCGATGAGGTCGGAGAGCATGTTCTTTACCTCGTAGGAATTCTTTATGTTGATAATCTCAAAGTCTCCCATGGTTTTGTCGCTGGAGTGGCACTGAATGCTGCCAAGACCAAAAATTTTCTGAAGCAGGGTACGGCGCAGGGAGATGTCCACAATGCGGTATAAGCGCACTTCGTCCTCGCGGGTGGTAAAGAAGCCCTGCCTGATTAAAAGCCGGTCCCCGGTGAGACGATAGACGGTAAAGGTCCACGGCAAGCCGAAAAAAAGTAAGCGCTTTCTTGCGCGCCAAAGAAGCTCATTTTGATTTGCAAGTGTGTGTTGTTCTGCCATGTGTACTCCTTTCAATAGGGAAATCGGGCGCGATTTCTCAAAACTTGCAGCATGCCGGCATGCTGCAAGCGGTCTCTTTGGTTCTTTTTGCTCTCAGTGTAGCATAGGCTGGTAGAAATTGCAAGAATACCTGCCGGACGGGGAGGGCTGCAAAGAAAACGGCGTGCGCACACGGAAGAATTACCGCTCGCACATGCTTCGGAATTCGGTCGGAGTGTAGCCCTTGATAATTTTGAACATCCGGATAAAGGCGGATACGCTCGGAAAGCCTGAATGGGAGGCTACATCCGTGATGGTAATATCGGAGGTAATCAGCAGGTTTTCCGCGTAGGAAATGCGCTTCTGGCTCAGATATTTATAAAACGAGGTGTTGGTAAACTGCTTAAACAGCCTGGAAAAATGGTATTTGCTGAAGCCTACCCGGGCAGCCACCTCTTCAATTGAGAGCTCTTCAGTGCAGTGGGTGTCAATGTATTCACAGATGTACATAAACTTTTCCGCGTATTCCTTTTGCTTACCTAACTGCACGTCAAAGATTTCGCTGTTGGTGGTGTGGTTTCGCCCGATTAGTACAAGCATATCAATAAATTTTGCATAAATAGCTGCTTCCGAAAGCAGGGCGGAGCTGTCGTATTCGTCCCGGATGTCCAAAAGAATCTGTTGAAGCTCCGTATGAATCGCAGGAGAGTTTTCCGGTGTGAATACCTTTGCGTAGGAAATCAGGGAAAGGGCGGAATTTAACTCGCTTATGTTACGAAGAAGCGAGAAATCCGGCTGAAAGATGATTCGTCTGCCCGGCTGTGCCGGAATGCTGTGCAGCGTTCCGGAGTTGATAAAAAGGATATGGCCCTCCTGTAGGAGAAAATCCTTTCCGTTACAGTTTACCGTGTAAGCATTTGTAAGCGGCATGATAATTTCAAGCGGTGAGTGCCAGTGGAGTACATATGTTTCGGTTTTACAGTTATCGTATAACATGATATGTGTGTTTGGCTTAAATGGCACGGTTTCCTGTGTGCCCTGTAAATGTTCTATCATAACAACCTCATTTCGCGCAATTCTTGTAATAATGCAATGGTAAAAAAGTGCTATTTTTGTAAAAGAAACGTGCTTTTCCGGAACAAAACATAAAAAATGCACAATTAGTATGGAGCCTTTTTTGGTGGGTTCGCACTCTGCATGTCCCAATTTTATCACATTTTTTCGCTTTTTGGAAGCGGGTTTTTCTATATAGTATAATTTTCGAGGAAAAAAAGATTTCAAATCCGACAAAATGCACAATAGCAAGAATTAGGAACATAAAAAGCAATATTTGTGTAGAAGAACGGGGGAGTGACTGGTATAATATGTCTGTAACATAAAATTACTATTTTCCAGAGGGAGGAAAAAAAATGAAGAAGAAGTTATTAGCAGCTCTTCTTTCTGTTGCCATGGTAGCTACTGTATTTGCAGGCTGTGGCAAGAAGGATGACGGTGAGGTGCAGAAGATTACTTGGATGTTCTGGGATGACCTTGATGCAAGTGAAGACTTAATCACCATCGGTTACAAAGAGGTTATTGACAGATTCAATGAGACCTACAAGGGTAAGTATGAGGTTGAGCCTATTACCACAAACCTTGAGGAGTACGATGCAAAGTTAAATGCTCTGATTGCAGCAGATAACTGTCCGGATGTATTCATCTGTAACCCGGGTCCGAATATGGACGTATATGTTGACAATGGTGCAGCAGCAGATATCACCGATCTTGTGAAGGGTGATTCTGAGTGGTATAGCTCTTTCACCAATGGTATTTTCGAAAGAATGACCTATGATGGAAAGATTATGGCTGTTCCGACCAACTTTGCAGCAGCTCTTGTGTTCTACAACACGGAGATTTTTGCAGCAGCAGGTGCTGAGGTTCCGGCTACGTTTGATGAGCTTTTAACTGCTTGCCAGAAGATTAAGGATGCTGGTTACACCCCGATTTCCTGTTCCGCAGGTACTGCATGGTGCTTATCCATGGTAGCTGGTTATCTTTGCGACAGAGCAGGTGGTCCGGACAATCTTGCAAATGCAAACGCAGGTACCGGTTCTTGGTTAGACCCGAGCTTCATCGATGCAGGTAACAAGCTGGTTGAGCTTTCCAAGTACTTCCAGGCAACTGCAGCAGGTGATTCCAACGATGTTGCAACCGCTGCATTCTACAATGAAGAGGCAGCTATGCTGATTCAGGGTTCCTGGGTAATTGGTCAGATTAACGGTTCCAACCCGGCATTCGAAGAGAAGTGTGGCGTATTCTCCTTCCCGGCTATCGAGGGCGGCGCTGACCCGAACAGAATGATTGTAAAGACCGATAACCTTATGATGAGCGCTACGACCAAGTCTCAGGAGGCTTGTGTGGCTCTTATGAAGATGTTCACTGATGAGACTGCTCAGAAGTACACTGCTGAGGTTGGCGGTAAGATGCCGGTTACCAATGTAGAGTTTGACCTTGAGAAGGCTCCGGCTCAGCTTGGTTTCGTAATGGATATTCTTAAGGATTCTACCGGTACGCTTGGTTTCTACAACGAGTCTCTTGATTCTGTAGAAGCAGGTAACGAGTTTGATAACGCTATGGTTGACCTCTTCCTTGGTAACTGCACCTCCGAAGAAGCTTTCCAGAGAGTAGAAGATTTCTACACCAAGAATGTTTGGAATTAGTATAAAGTTCATTCTGTAATCCAGAATACTTACAATATACGGGATTGGTGAATGCCGGTCCCGTATATTTTTAAGTAAAGCAATTTGCAGCGATATGGGGGATTTTACATGGATAAGATATTTCGCGACAAAAAAGCAATCATTATTTTTATTTTGCCGGCACTGCTTCTGTTTACGGCGATTTTGTTAATCCCAATCGGGATGGTAATTTATTATTCCCTTTGTGATTATACCAATATGAAAGAGCCGATTTTTATCGGTCTGAAGAACTACATTGAATTATTTACAGACGACAAATATATGATGATCGCATTGAAGAATTCCATATTCTTCATGATTTTCTCTGCTGTTACACAGCAGGCTATCGGTTTGCTGATCGCATTTCTTTTAACGAATATTAAAAAAGGCAGAAACCTATTTAAGAATATTTATTATCTTCCGTCAGTGCTTTCTTCCGCAGCCCTTGGTCTTTTGTGGGCATTCCTGTTTAATCCGAAGATTGGTATCAATTTTGTCTTGGCAAAGATTGGAATCGAAGGACCGCAGTGGCTCAGTGATACGAGCGGTTTCATTATCCTGCCGATGTGGGTAGTAGGCTTTGTAGCTACCTGGCAGTATATGGGTCAGACCATGATGCTTTATATGGCACAGATTACAGGTATTTCTCCGGCACTTTATGAGGCTGCGGCAATTGACGGTGCTACTAAGACGAAAGCATTCCGCCACGTTACGCTTCCTCTTATTAAGCCGATGGTGGCAACGTCTCTTTCTTTAACCTGTATCGGTTCCCTGAAGTTCTTTGACCTGATTTATAATATGACACAGGGAGCGCAGCCGAGCGGTAATACGCATGTGCTGGCGACGTGGCTGTATTTTAACGGCTTCGATTATTTGAAGATGGGTAAGGCAAGTGCAATTGGTATGGTATTGTTGGCGATGTGTCTGTTACTGACCTTCATTATCAACAAGTTTATCAAGGTTGAAGATTATGAAATGTAGGGAGGAAGGACGAATGACTAAGAAAAGAAAAAAGCCGATAAAAGTAAGTACTGTGTTAATTTATATCTTTTTATGCATTTTAGTTGTGATTTATCTGGCACCTTTGTTCTGGCTGGCAATTTCTTCGTTAAAGACCAATATGGATATTTTAAACAATCCGTTCTCTTTACCGACGGACGGGTGGCATTTCGCAAACTTTAAGGACGCATGGGAAAAGGCAAAGCTTGGGGTTGCATTGCGGAATTCTGCATTGGTTTGTGGCGTTTCATTGATTGTAAGCCTTTTGTTTGGTTCCATGGCGGCATTTGCCATTGGTCGTATGCGTTGGAAGCTTTCCGGTGCGGTGATGACGTATTTCTTAATTGGTATGATGATTCCGGTACACTGTGTACTTATTCCGTTATTTGTACAGTTTTCTAAGATGAATCTTACGAATAACCTGATCGGACTTATTATTCCGTATGTAACCTTTTCACTGCCGATAACAATATACATTATGGTAGGCTTCTTTAAATCGCTGCCGGGAGAATTGTTTGAGTCGGCATGTATTGATGGCTGCAGTATTTATCGTTGCTTCTTTACGATTGCGCTGCCGCTTAGTAAGACGGGTCTTTTTGTTACCGGTCTTATGACCTTTGTAGGAAACTGGAACGAGCTGTTGCTTGCAATGGTATTTATTTCTGATAAGATGAAGAAAACGCTTCCGGTTACCCTGTCTTATTTTGTAAGTCCGTATAAAACGAACTATGCATTGATGTTTCCGGCGATTATTATTGCAATTTTGCCGAACATTGTCGTTTACTGTATTTTCAGTAATCAAATCGTGGAAGGCCTGACGGTTGGTGCCGTAAAGGGCTGATACGACAGGAGAGGCATGGCAGGATAGAAAAACAGTTACGATTGCGTGCGGCTCAAAATACCCATTCACCTCAACAAAAGTGAATGGGTATTTTTCAATTAAATCCGCAACGGTTCTTTTGGGTTGAAACCGTGATTGTTATTGACTTTTAGACAAAAAGTGTATACTATTGATTTAGAGACGTTTTATGAAGAGGCAGGCGGAAAGGAGTAAAAAATGGCAGCAATACCGACAGCACATAATGCGGCAGTAGAGGGTGAAATTGCAAAAACGGTTCTGTTACCGGGAGACCCTTTGCGGGCAAAGTTTATTGCAGATTCTTATCTTGAGGATGTAACGTGTTTTAATACGGTTCGGAATATGCTTGGGTTTACGGGAAGGTATAAAGGGAAAAGGGTTTCGGTGATGGGGAGTGGTATGGGAATGCCGTCTATCGGTATTTATTCTTACGAGCTATACAATTTTTATGATGTGGATCGAATCATTCGTATTGGCTCTGCAGGAGGCATTTCTGATAAGGTACGGCTTCGTGATTTGGTCATTGGTATGGGTGCGTCCACTAACAGCAGCTATGCGGACCAGTATCATTTGCCGGGGACGATTGCACCGCTTGCAGATTATGGTTTGCTTCGGCGTGCGGTAGAGGTGGCAGAGGAAAGAGGAGTTCCGGCAGCGGTAGGAAATATCCTCTCCTCCGACGTATTCTACAATGCAGATCCGACATTTAACGACTGTTGGAAGCGGATGGGGATTCTATGTGTGGAAATGGAGGCTGCAGCGTTGTATTTAAATGCGGCTTATGCCGGAAAACAGGCACTTTGCATGCTGACAATTTCCGATCATTTGTATACGGGGGAGGCACTTTCTGCAGAAGACAGACAGAAAAGCTTCCATGACATGATGCAGATTGCACTGGAGCTGGCGTAAGGCAGAAGGAGAGAATGCAGGTATGGAAAAGAATGTTGTAAGCTATGTGGATCATACGTTGCTTTCCCAGACGGCAACATGGGAAGAAATCAGACAGCTTTGCGATGACGGTGTGGCATTTGGAACCGCGTCGGTTTGCATTCCGCCGTCCTTTGTAAAGCAGGCGAAGGAGTATTTAGGGGACAGGCTGCCGGTTTGTACCGTCATTGGCTTTCCGAACGGCTACAATACCACAGCCGTAAAGGTGTTTGAAACAAAGGATGCGATAGCAAACGGTGCAGATGAAATTGATATGGTGATTAATCTGGGCTTTGTAAAGGAAGGCCGGTATGATGTGCTGTCCGAAGAGATAAAAGCGGTGAAGGCGGCTTGTGGCAGTAAGCTTTTAAAGGTCATTATCGAGACCTGTCTTTTGACAGAAGAAGAAAAGATTGAACTGTGCCGTGTGGTGACGGAGTCGGGAGCTGAGTTTATTAAGACTTCTACCGGATTTTCCAAGTCGGGAGCTACCTTTGCGGATATAGAACTGTTTGCGAAGTATGTCGGTGCGGGTGTGCAGATGAAGGCGGCCGGTGGGATAGCGACCCTTGCTGATGCCGAGAAATTTCTAAGTCTTGGCGCAACCCGTCTCGGAACCAGCCGTATTGTGAAGCTTTTAAAGGAAAACGGGAAGGCGGAAAAGGGAAATTAGGACTTGGGCAGATACGGTTCTGCAATAAAGGTTATGGTTCTAAAAAGGCAGGAAAGGGCGGTGTTTTTATGGCAGAAGAAAGAAAAACAGAGCTGCAGCCTTATGAGAGAAAGGTGCCGGCAGTACAGAACACGGAACAAAGGCTTCCGGACTCGATGAGTGACGCGGTGTGCCGTAAGCTTATCCGGGCGGCGTGTGATTACCGGAAGAAGGCGTATGCTCCGTATTCCGGCTTTAAGGTCGGGGCAGCACTTCTGACTGCGCAGCATGAAATCATCGGAGGCTGTAATATCGAAAATGCTGCGTATACACCTACGAATTGTGCGGAGCGCACGGCGTTTTTTAAGGCAGTCAGCGAAGGAAAGAGGGAGTTTCTTGCGATTGCCATTGTGGGGGGCAGGAAAGAGACTCCGGAGGATTTTTGTGCCCCGTGTGGTGTGTGCAGACAGGTTATGACAGAGTTTTGTAATCCGAAGAGCTTTTTGATTCTTTTGGCGCGTTCTGAGGAGGATTATTTGATTTATACGCTGGAAGAGCTGATGCCTTTCGGGTTTTCCGGAAAGAATTTGTAAGAGAGGATTACTATGAGCAGTTATCATGATTATATTGTTCGGGCAAGTGCTGCGGACGGACAGATCCGCGCATTTGCGGCAACGACAAGAGAATTGGTGGAAAAGGCAAGGACGATTCATAACACCAGCCCGGTTGCTTCCGCGGCATTGGGAAGACTTCTGACCGGTGCGGCAATGATGGGAGGTATGATGAAGGGCCGTGCGGATGTTTTGACGGTTCAGATTATGGGAGACGGTCCGATTGGAAATATAACAGTAACTGCGGACTCCATGGCTCGTGTAAAGGGGTTTGTACAGAATCCTGAGGTGATGCTTCCGGCAAGCCCGGAAGGAAAGCTGGATGTGGGCGGAGCTGTAGGAAAAGGAATGCTTCGCGTAATCAGGGATCTTGGGCTGAAAGAACCGTATGTCGGTGAAATAGAACTGATTTCCGGTGAAATTGCAGAGGATTTTACTTATTATTTTGCAGCATCGGAGCAGATACCGTCTTCGGTGGCACTGGGGGTTCTGATGAATCGGGATAATACCGTAGCACAGGCAGGAGGCTTTATAATTCAGCTGATGCCGGATGCAACGGAGGAGGTTATTTCCCATCTGGAGCAAAAGCTCACGGAGGTGACAGCGGTTTCAGGGCTTCTTGAGGAGGGAATGACACCGGAGGAGATTTTAGAGTATATTTTTGACGGCTTTGGTTTGAAAATTCTGGACAAAATACCGGCCGGTTATTACTGTAATTGTTCTAAGGAGCGCGTAGAAAAAGCACTTATCAGTATCGGACGAAAGGAACTGGATGCTATGATTGCGGATGGAGAGCCGATTACGACAAATTGTCAGTTTTGCGGCAGTCACTATACCTTTTCCGTGGAGGAGCTGAAGGAACTGGCAGAAAATGCTATGAGAAAATAGAGAAGTCTGCAGACGGAACAGATAAACAAGGAAAGAGGATGTAAAAAAAGAAAGCGAGGGAGGATAATGAAGAAAAAATTCAGTGTATTGCTGCTGACCGGTGCGATGCTGTGTGTGGCATGCGGCAGCGGGGACACAACGGATTCACAGCCGTCTCCGACTGTGGTGGATGAAATGGCGGCTACTTCTGCGCCGGAGGCAACCAAAGCTCCGGCAATCGATGAAGGCTGCTTGCAGTATACCTTTGATGTGAATAAGAAGTATCAGGTGATTGACGGCTTTGGCGGTGCATTTACCTGGTATACGGATCAGATTTTTAGGACAGGTGATGTCAATGGTTTGCTGGATGCGGCGTTTACGGATGCAAAGCTTTCTATAATTCGTTTTAAAAATGAGTATTCCTATAGTATGGAGGGACATGCGGGGAATATCGGCAGTATGCTGAGGGTCTATGAGGCAGCAGCAGAGCGTGCGGCGGCATACGGTGAGGAGCCGACGATTCTTCTTTCCTGCTGGTCTCCTCCGGCAAATTTAAAGTCGAATAACAGCATAAATGGTGGCGGTACGCTTGCAAAGCATGAGGATGGCACCTATATGTATGAGGAGTATGCACAGTGGTGGGTAGAGTCTGTGCAGTTCTATAGAGAATGGGGCGTAGAGATTGATTATGTTTCCATTCAGAATGAATGTGATTTTGAAGCCGGCTACGATGGCTGTGAGTTTGGTATGGAGGAGTCGGAAAGCTATGCGTCCTATTCCAAGGCGTTTTTAGCAGTATATGATGCGTTTGCGGCAGCTTTCGGTGAAAATGCACCGAAGATGATTGCGCCGGAAACCATGACCTGCGAGCCGGTAAAGTTATATGGTTACATAAAAGAAATTATTGATACTAAGCCGGAAAGTATTTACGGAGTCGGTTACCATTTATACATCGGTGGCGATTCTGATGAAGAAAATAATACGGTAAAATATGATTCCTTTGTTTGGAATTTTCTTGATTTGGAAAACTATTTCGGCGAGTACGGTTACAATCGCTGGCAGACCGAGTTTTTCCGCGGAAGAGGGCTTCAGACGGCGGCGCTGATTAACAATGCCATGACACAGGGAAACATGAATGCATATATTTACTGGAGCGCGGTATGGCCGAACGATGAAGCTGCGTTTGAATCGGGAACGTTAATCGGCATTCAGAATGGTGCGAAGGTAAACGAGGAGGGCTGGCTTCTTTGTGCGGACTACTATGCAGTGCGTCATTTTTCTGAGTTTATACGTCCGGGCTATACCCGTATAGAAGCATCCATGGAAGGCGGTATGGATTTCAAAAATTCCGCGTATCTGAGTGAGGATGGAAGGACACTGGTATTGGTAGTGGTTAATCTTGGAGCCGTGGAGCAGACCTTACAGATTCCGGCAGAGGGCTGTACGGTTTCAGGCAGCAATATTTATCAGTCGGTGCTCAGTGTGAATGAGCCGGCAAAGAACGTACTGTATGAGAATATCGGTGCATTGGGTGCGGGAAATACGGTAGTGCTTCCGGGGGAAAGTGTCACAACTGTTGTGCTTTCGCTGGAATAAAGAGTAAAAAAGAAGAGCATGAAGGGAAAGGCAGGAGGAAAGGAATGAAAAAGTGCCCCCAATGTGAAGGAAAGGGTATTTCGATTTGTGTCGTTTGCTTCGGTGAAAAAACAAATCCGATTAATAAAAATAAAATCTGCGGATTTTGTGGCGGGTATGGGGAAACCAAATGTATTATCTGTCAGGGCAGGAAAATGCTGGAGGATGATGACATTTTTGCTGTGGACGGGAAACTGCCGAATTATCCGGCAAAGCTGAGCAAGGATTAGTAGAACGGGACTGCTGCAGGAAGCTGCGCAGTCCCGCGTTGATTTTGTCTGATAGATGCGTTCCTGTTACAGAGGCAGCGTTACAAGCCGGTTGATTGGCTGATACTTACGATATTTAATACCGGCGGAATCGAACATACGCTTAGAGGCCCTGACAGAGTCAGTTTCCGCATATTTGTCGGAATGATAAATGACCTCGGAGATGCCGGTCTGAATCAGTGCCTTGGTACATTCATTACACGGAAACAGGGTGGTATAAACCTTAGCACCCCGCATGTTTACGCCGGTATAGTTTAAGATGGCGTTCAATTCTGCGTGGCAAACATAAAAATACTTGGTTTCAAGTGCGTTGCCCTCACGTTCCCACGGATATTCGTCATCGGAGCAGCCCATCGGCATGCCGTTATAACCGACGGAAAGGATTTTGTTGTCCTGACTGACGATGCAGGCACCCACGCTTGTGTTGGGGTCTTTGCTTCTCATTGCGGAAAGTAGGGCAATTCCCATAAAATATTCATCCCATTTTAAGTAATCTTTCTTTTTCATGGCTCCTCCGTATGTAGATTTTGTATGCCGGACTCGGCTCCCGGCTTCAGAAACCGGAGCGCGGTGTGACATTTTTAACAACCGTGTCATCATATTTAGTTTAGCACAGGAGTGCAAATACCGCAATTTCTTTTTGGCATTTTGACAAAAAAATGGTCTTTTTATGATTGACGAATTGTAGAAAGTGCTTTTCCTTCGGAAAAACTGAAATTTTGACAAAAAAGGAGTAGACGAAACCGCATTTTTATGAGAAAATAAATAAGGAGTATGTGTAGGTGCGAATCAGATTGTTAAAGATATCACATTCGACAAGATGCGCATACTAATATTGCAAGATGGATTGAAAGGAGTCTAGGCATGATTTATTCACACGAAGTAG
>CAZAUP010000023.1:0-21234 GCA_964488415.1 uncultured Lachnospiraceae bacterium | reverse complement strand
CCCCGACCCACGGCTTAGAAGGCCGTTGCTCTATCCAACTGAGCTACTGACACATTTTCTTCTTATGAAGAAAAAAAATTAGGCGTTATCGCCTTTGAAAATGATTACCATTTTCAAGAGCGGGTGATGGGAATCGAACCCACGTATCTAGCTTGGAAGGCTAGTGTTCTACCATTGAACTACACCCGCATAACCTATTGTCACGGAGTCGGGGTGACAGGATTCGAACCTGCGACCTCTTGATCCCAAATCAAGCACTCTAGCCAAACTGAGCCACACCCCGGTCAGAGTCTTTGGAACCGAGATCCCGTTTTCGTGACGCAAGACATATTATATATGAGGTTTGACGAATTGTCAACAATTTTTTTTATTTTTTCTCCGTTTTTTTCTTTTTCTTTTTTTTCTTTTTCTTTTTTCTTTTCGGCTTTTATCGTTTTCTCCCGCCTGCAGATTTTACAAATACTTTATCTCCCAGCACAGTCCTTTTCCGGCTGTCCGTTCCAAAATTGCATAGGTTGCCCGCCGGTTTTGTTGTCTCGGCTCCGATACACTGCCCGGACAAAGTACAAGTACGCCATACCGCTCCTCCACCTTTGGAATATGCGTATGCCCATATATAGCAACACCGGCTCCGGCACCTTCTGCCGCCGCTGCCAATGCTTCGATTCCATTTTTGACACCATAACGGTGACCATGGGTTAAAAAAATCCGTTCTTTTCCAAACTCAACCATTCTCTCCTGCGGAAAATCACCGCCCCAGTCACAATTTCCTTTCACCACATATACCGGGCAGCCGGCCCAGTCCTCCAGATTTGAGATACCCCCCTGAATATCTCCTGCATGCAGCAGCAGGTCAAAGGGTGCTTCCCGTTCAATAATTTCTTGCAAACCGCCAAAACGCCCGTGAGAATCGCTTACCACTACCGCTTTCATGCCATAAACTCCTTCTTCATTTCATGCAGTGCTTTCGCACGATGACTAATTTTATTTTTTTCCTCCAAAGAAAGCTCCGCTGTTGTCTTTCCATATTCCGGTACAAAAAAAATCGGGTCGTAGCCAAAACCATTTTCTCCTGCCGGCTCCTTTGCAAGCTCTCCTTCAATCGTGGCACGGCATACCTTACTTCTCCCATCCGGCCATACACAGGCAATGGCACATACAAAACGTGCGGAACGCTCCGCGCCCTCCACGCCTTCCAGCTGATCCAGCAGATATTTATTTTTAACATCATACGGCGTATCCTCTCCCAAAAACCGGGCAGAATAAATGCCCGGTGCCTTGTCAAGATAATCCACCTCCAGCCCGGAATCATCCGCCATGGAAATCTCGCCGGTAAGCTCCGCTATGGTCTTTGCTTTAATCAACGCATTTTCTTCAAACGTAGCTCCATTCTCCACAATATCCGCCGCAACCCCGGCCTCCTTCATCGATACCACTTCATATGGGACATTTCTCAGAATTTCTTTGATTTCTTTCATTTTTCCGGCATTCCCGGTTGCAAAAATAATTCTTGCCATTTTCAGTCTCCTTCTGCTATCATTATTTCTTCATTTCCATCGCTGCATAGGCCTTATCAACAGCACGGCAGATTGCCTCCGCACAGGCACGTTCAGCCTCCTCTGTCAAAATAATATTTAAATCTCCTTTGTTCGACATATAACCAAATTCTATCAACGCACTCGGCATTCTGCAATACTTCATCAAGTGCAGATTAGAAGAACGCTCCACCAGCATTTTTTTCTTTAACCCCGTAGCTGCACTGACCTCCTCCAGACAATACCCGGCCAAATCACACGATGTCAGCAGCTCCGTCTCCTGCAGCTTACTGTACAACACCTCTACACCATTGATGCTTCGTACCGGATTATGGTTACAATGCACACTGATGAGCATATCAGCCCGAAGCGCATTTGCAAACTCTACGCGCGCAGACAAATCCGGTAATGTATTATTCAGCCTGGTATAATATACCTTGATATCCTCCCGTTCATCCAAAAGCTCCTTTGCATATTGGATAACCGCAAGATTCACGGCTGCCTCTGTAGTTCCCCCGCCGCTGGTCCCCGGATCAATACCGCCATGTCCTGCATCCAGTACAATAATTTTGTCGTATATTTCGTAAGGTCTCACAAGACACAAATAAATAAATTCCGTATCCTCCGTTACCGTCACCTCATACACGGTATTAAACTCCATTACAATTTTCAATGCACCTTCTTCCTCTGTCATTTTAAGTGAAAGCAATGTATCCTCATCCTCGGTCTTCGGCTCTCTTTCCTGCGGAACATCCTTTTCCTCCTCCGGAATCACAAGCGTCCGTGGCTCCGGAGTCCCTGCATACAGCCGTTTTCCGCAAACACGGTAAATATCCTCCTCTGACAATGCCGCACCGGCAACCGTTACCGTAAGGCGACGGTAAATCATTTCCTCCGTCACCTCTGCCAGTGTACCGCCTTTTTTGGAAATCAGGACACAATACTCTCCCTGCTGCTGCGCAGATACAGGCAGCTCTGTACCAAAAAGCTGGGACCACCCGGAATTTTCCACATTGATCCGGGCATGTCCTCCGGCAGGAAGCCCGTTGCTTCCCATATGCAAAAACTGCCCGTGAGCGTTTTGCTTTACCCCTCCCTGCTCGACACCGGCACTGGCCTGACCTGCGGACGTGCCGTTCTGAATATAATATACTGCTAAAAGCACCAGACAAAGTGCCATCCCGGCCACGCACCCCTGTCTAACCTTCTTAATCCTCTGCTCTGCCAAGTCCGGCACCTCCTGTCCTTCCCTTTTATTTCATTTTCTTTAACAAAGCATACCGTTCAAACAATGGTTTCATTTCACCGGCATACTCCGGATGTTCTCCTGCAAACTGCAGGAGAGCTGCTTCATTTTTCTCTTTTTGCTTCATATTATAGTCAATGTGCTCACGAAGCTTCTGTCTGCGAACATTCAATCCATGCCGTACCTCTACCATTTCCTTCGGATCAAGCAGTGCCTGCGGCTGCAGCACCCAGATTCCGGCATCTGTTACTCCGTAACGGCGCAGCTCCCTGATAATCGTATTGCGATGCATCTCCTGCTGCCGCTCGTTCTTTCGATTCCGTTCCTCCTCCTCCTTAATACGCAGATACTCCTTCCACATTGCATCCAAATGGACAGAGCTTGTCGTATGATACTTTTCACAGGCATACTCAATCCCCCAGGTACAATTCACATAGCGGAGCTTAATTTTATTTTCCAGCTCAATAATCTTATTTCGTTTTATATCCGCAACCTTCATGTTGTAAATATTTTTCCGCATGGCAACCATCACGTACATCGCCGCTGCCACACCAAAAATGACCGTAAGCAAAAAAGGAACGCGCAAATCCTGCCCTGTCTTTTCACTGATTACAAAAAACAGACAAACAAACAGGAATACACCAATACTGACACCGATAATAAATTTTTTTAAAAACTCATTCCGGCTGACGCATTCCTCATGTTCCATTACATAAACCGCTTTTTCCCCGGCTAAATACTTCATCTTTCCTTCAATACTTTTCTGATATTCTTCCTCTCCCCGCAGCCATTGTATTTTTTCCGGAATTTCATCCTCATGCAATGCCAGAAACGCTTTTTGTGCTTCGGAAATGGACGGCTCCTTTTTTCCAAGACGCTCCTTCTCCTTTTCCAGCGCAATTAAGCTCCTTGCAGCCGCCTCCACCTCTGCCTTACTTTCTCCCGAAAGCTGCTCCAGTCTTTGCACATCAGAAAGATAAGAGGTAACCAGTCCATATTCATTCTTCGCCTGTTCGCTCTGCAAAACGGCTTCATCAATCAACTCGCAGCACTCTTCATAAAAGCTCTGCCGTACCTCCCGATTTTCTATACTTCCGCTCAAACCCGCCTGCCGAACGGTATCGGCAGCTGTCTGCTTCTTTTTTTTACTTTTCCACCATGAGAACAGTCCCATTCCAATCCCCCAGCTTTTCTTTTACATATTGTCCAAACGATACTGCCTTTTAAAGCCCTCTAAAAGCTCCTCCGTTGCACGCCGGTACTCCGACAGCTGCCCCTCCGCAAGCAGCTTTTTCACTCCTGCTACCTTTTGATATTCCGGATCTTCTCCAGCCTCTACCACACAATCAAACAGTATGGTATCAATTTCGTTCCGCAACGCATCCGAAACCTCATACTGTGAAAGTGCCGCATAATATTCCTTCTCCTTTCGGGCCAGACGAAGCGCAAACAGGTAAGAACGAAGCGACTCCGTATCACGGTTTTTCTCATAAGCTTCGGCAAAATGTCCGGCTGCTCTCCCTGCTCCCGAAATGTGAAGCTCACAAACAGCCAGATTGTGGTACACCTTCCCTGTTGTTCCCTCCGGCATATCATTTTCCTTTCGCTCCCGGAGCAGGCGCTCGTATACATTGGCAGCCGCACGATAATCCCGGTGCCCTAAATACACATCTGCCTTGTCCTTCTGCTTCTGCCAGTATTTCCGCTCCTCCAGCCGTTCCAGCTCCTTTAAAAACTCTGCAACCTCTTCATCTGTATACATCGGCGTTACCGAAAACAAAAGCTGTGCATATTCCTTTGCCGCACTGCCGGAGGATGCCAGCACGCGAATGCGCTCCGCGGTTTCGGGAAGCCCCAGTGCTTCCTCGTAGTATTCCGCCAATGCCGGGTCCTTCAAATAATCCTCTGCCGTAGCTGCATTATGATATAGATAATAGCATATTTCTTCTGCGGAATACAGCCTTATATTTGTATTTTGCAAACGGAGCGGCACGCTGCTTCTCCTGCCTGCACAAACCAATACCCTTGCCATACCATCTTTCCTTTCTGCTACGCCTAATCAGATTAGCCTTCCAGCTGCGACAGTTCTACCAATTCTTCGTAAATCCGGTGACTTGCCGGATAAAACTCTCCAAATCCGACATCCTTTATCTGAATTACCATGCAATCTCTTCTCACAAAGCTTACCCGTACCAAATATCGGCTGGTTCGGTCGGAACGCAGCTCCAAATCTCCCGGTGCCACCCGTAACAAAAACTCTTTTCCCCTGCCCGCAGGCACAATCTTAAAGGAAACCCTGTCTGTCGTATCCAGCAGCACCTCCACCTCGGTCTGTACCTCACGATAGTGCTCTCCTATACCGGCCATCCGGACTTCATTTTCCTGCTCCGCAGTTTCCGCCATCAAATATACGTCAGACGAAATTTGATCCGGCAGTAAAAGCGAAAACTCTGCACTCCGCTCGCCTTTTAATTCCTCTGCCGCCGCGTAGCAGGCACCCTGCGTATACAGGTTTTCACCCCTGAACACCCTGCGGCCGCCGGACAGAAGACGTAACACATCTCCGACCCATTCACCATCGAATTCTCTTCCTGTCACAAACAAGGACGCTACATTTTTCTTCAATTCCTGTTCTGCCAGACGTTCAAAGGTAAGCGCCACTCTCTCCGTTTCCCCTGACTTCGTAAAGTCTGCCGGAATCACCTCGGAATAATTCCTGTAATCTGCCAGCACAAGCCTTCGCCCTCCGGCACTACAGCATTCCATGCGATAAAACAAAAGCCCCTCCTTCGCATAATCAAAGGCAGCAGAGCCCTTTTCCCAGAGGCTCTCCTCCTGTCTTATTGCGAAATGAAGAAACGCTTCCATATGACTGAACATACAATAATGCCTGCAAAAGCTTTCCTCGGCTTTCAGCACCTCGTGCAACCGTTCCCGCGCCTTTTCATTTGTGTTTAACTCCTCGCAGGTTATCGCCACAGCCCCGATATCATACTCCCGGAAATATTCCTTTATTTTGCAAAACAGCAAATTCAAATATCGTCCCAGCAATTCTTCTCCTGCATACACGGCATCATTACAGAAAACCTCTTCCCCCATCACCGCTTTATGAAAAAAATTTGCAATCACTGCATCCTCTTTTCCTTTCGGCTCTCCCACGGACCACACTCCGCTCTGTCCGACACACAGCACCGTCGGAAGAAATTCCTTTCTTGCCCGGACATCAAAACAAACTGCCTCCGGCTCTGCCGCACGCGGACGCATCACGGTAACCTGTGTAATATCGTCGCACAAATCAATTCCCAAAGCAAGCCTGCCTTTTTCCTGCATAATTCCTACTCCTTCATTGGTGTAAACAATCGGTTGATGGTATATTCCATGCGAAAATAGCTTTCCAGCATATCAATCGTTGTCTTATCATCTTTCATATCCTGTGCCGTCAAAATCAGGTTAATCTGACCGTACTTTGTTGTTTCGTCATGTACCCTTGCAGCATCAATTTTACGGTAAAAGCTTTCCGTGATAACCTGCCTGCCCTCATACTCCTCCGTAATATAGTACTGCAGCATTTCTCCGTAGAACAGAATGAACTCCTTTACAAACACGCCGTAACCGACGTGCTTCATTTCTTCACAAACAAAGCAGTCCTCCCCATCATCATACAGATATGAAATCGAGACATTCCGCTTCGGATTTGTGTGATACTCTACATAAATCTTATCTGACATACAAGGCGGAAGCGGTACTCTTCCTTCAAACTCCGCGAAAAACGGAAACACCATTCCCTGCTCCGCCAGCCGACACATACCTGCTTCCACATACTGCTGCTGCACATCCGTCAGGCTGCTCTTCGCAGCATAATTTTTCAGCACCGCAAGAGTGCATATGGTATTCTCCTCCGCTGCCTCACTTCGGATTTGCTCAAACAGCTCCTCCGGCACCTCACAATCCCGTATGAAATAACGGTATGCCATAACCGAGACATAAGCACGTACCAGCCTCGGATTATGCTTCTGCCTGCTATAGCTAAGAAATACCTGATGGATTTCCGGTACATAGCTCTCCGCAAACAGCACCTGCCCTAACAGCCGTTCCTCCAACTCCGCCACAGGCAGCCCGAACTCCTCTGCAGCCTTCCATACCTGATACATTTCGTCTGTTGTTCCGCAGAAAAAACGAACCAGATACTTCACAATGTCCTCATTATACTTTCCTTCAAAGAAAACAGCACGGCACAGGCGTAACAGCATATCATTTTGCTCCTCGCCGCACTGTAACAGCATCCGCTCACACAACCGCAGCACTCGTTTGGGTGCCACTCCGCTAAGACCGTATTTTACAATTGCATCCAGCGCAAGATCATAACGGTTCCGCACAATCAAAAGCTCAATCATCTGATTGCGTTCTTCCTTCACCAAATAATTTAAATCCAATTTTGCAAGATAGCCGTCCATTAATTCACCCTGGAAATTCTCATAGCAATACCGGATTAACGAATAAATCTCCCTCTGCCGGAACCTTTCTCTCAACCCGTCCAGACGAACCACCCGCTTGCTTAATTCCACAGAATCTACCTCCACTGCACGGTAATCATGTACCTTTTCCAGCAGATTCAGCAGCACAATCCGATTCTCCCCTGCAAGCTCCAGACAACGCAATAGCAAATCCTCTTCATGCAATAAACGAAGAATACGGCACTCTCCTGCCGGCAGATACCGGTTTCCCTCTCTATCCAAAAGAACAAGCTTTGCATCCTCCGTGTACATCGATATCAGCGCAGTCCCCTTATAAAAAGGAATAATCCGCTCCTTCTCCTCCTCCTTATGAAGCACGGACACCGCCACCATTTCCGGATTATCACACTCTACCAGATAACTGAACAGTAATGCCGGCAGCTTTGCCGCCAGCTCTGTATCCAAAAGTGAACCCCGCAGCACCTCTCCGTAAACAATTGCCAAATGCTTATCAATTCTTCCGCTCTTTATGTTATTTACGGCATACTGCTCAATCCGTGTCAGATATGTCCGGTACACCGAACTTAATTTATCCTTATTCCGTATCACATAGGCATACAGATATGCACAATACGGTTCCTCCAACTCATTTCCATAGGTGAAATATAACAGCACCGACTGATCCAGCTTTGTCTGAAGAGCACATTCGCATGTATAGATATAATACTCCTGCAGCCCCGGAATCCTAAGCTGCGCCATACACCCTTCTGCAAAATAACGGTGATACTTTTTCTCCTTTCTTCCCTGCTCAATCAGTAATGTGCAAAGTGCAGAAAGAATATCCTTCTGCCCATACTGCTCGTATGCCAGACAAAGGCATCTGCACAGCAGTGCACCCTGCCTTCTTGTCTGAAGCGCCAAAATTGAAAGCTGCAGCACCGCTTCCTTCTGCAGCAGCCGCCTCCGCAAAGCAAAATGCAGCACCTGCAATTCGAAAGCTCCCAGCTCCTTTAACAAAGCGGCATCTTCATTCCAAATGACTGCTGCTTCGTAATATAAAAGCGGACTGCGGTTTCCCTTTAAAAAACGTTCGGAAAGCTCCGATAAATTTGCTCCTCTGCTCCCTTCACCACGCTTGTCCGTGTACAGACGAAACCAGAGTAACAGCCCGCTTTCCTTATGCTGCTCGGCAAGCAGACGCAGCCGCGCCGCATACCCCGTTACCTGCTCCGCACTCTTTTGGCGCATTGCTTCCAAATACTGTAATGCACCGATCACCTCTGCATCTTCGGCTGCTTTATTTATCTCGGCACGCAATACATCTATTTCACGATCCGCAAACCGTTCTTTTCCACCGATTAAAGCCAGATAGGCACGGTACAGCTTATAAAAAAATTCCTTCTTTCTCTGCTCCTCTTCCGGAAAAAGCTCCTCCTGCAGTCTTATCAAAAGAAGCTCCACAATACTTTCTGCCTCTGCGATATAGCTGCCGGGCTTTACTTTTCCCAGACGAAAATCAAAATAACGTTCAAACAGCTTTGCTTCCGCTGCACGGAACGCACGACGCTTTCGTTCCTCCTCGCGCGCAGTATGCACGCAGGTGCAGGTCACATCAATCGGTATTTTCTGCTTCGCTGTTTTTATAATAAGCCTGCCAAAATAATTTCCTTCCGCCAATGCCGCACCATCCGTCACAACCTCCAGCACATAACGATTTCCGCTAAATTTTTCAAACTCTATCTTTTTTACAGAAACACAGAAAAAATCCCCCTCTGTTTCTATAAAAGCCTCCGTAAAGCCCCAGGTATCCTTTGTCAGCGTAACCCGCTCCATAACAGACTGCTTTCCCGGTGCAAACGAAAGAGCCGTGCAATCTGTCCGAAGCTTCACCGGCGACTTTTTCCTGTTTGCAACCAGAAACTCCTCCATTGCCCGGTCTGCGGAAGGTCCGGACAGCAGCTGGCGGTACAGGGTCTGCTCCGCCGTTTTATTGGCCAGCACCGTTTTTTCAAATACTTCTGAAGTAAACAGCCTCCTCGCCTCATACCAGTCACTCTGGGCAAGACTTGCGAACTGAAACAAATCCCTGATTTCTCCTTCGGAGGAAACGCACCCCAATGCCGTTACTTCAACCTGAAACGGCAACTTAATCTCACCACATTCGCTGACAATGGTAATCTCACCCTTATGTACCTCTCCGGCTTCAAGAAACTCTCCGTGAACCGTATAGGTAATTTCATTTTCCGCCCCGACAAACTGCGTCTCCCGCAGCACCAAAATCTCATCAGAAGAATAAAGCACTCCCTTCATCACGGACATTTCACGATTATATACGGAAAATTTGCCGCAAAAGGACTCACCCGAAGCGACACTTACAAAAAGCATCTCTTCGGACAACAAAAGCTCCGGCTGCTCATAATCAAAAATTCCTTTTGCTAATCGCTCCACTTTATCCTTCACGTTTTCCACCTATCTGCGACACCTTATCGCTGGATAAAATCTCCTGTAACTCCGTCTTCGCTGTATACCTTTCTTCCGTCCAGGGTCACATAATACACCCCGCGGAACCTTTGCTTCCCATCTGCGTTTTCGAACAAATTAATCCCGTAGCACACGTCTCCGTTGATTACCGTTGTCCAATCATCCACCGTCATCTCATAGAATGACGGCTCCTTAGCAAGTCCCAGTGCTGCACCTGAATATCCGGAAAGCACTTTCTTTGCTTCCTCTGCCGTAATTGCCTCCGTTTCTGCGTTTCCCGTTTCCGTCTTGTCTAACGGAAATTTCGAAAACCTGGAAACCACTCCGGAAAAATCATAGCAGGACAGCTCCCCCTCCTTTTTTTCCACAATCAAAAGCGGTTCCATCGCTGTACCTTCTGCATCATTTACGCAAAAGCTGTAGTATTCCGTCCCCTCAATTATCAAATGGTCATCCAACAGTTCTATTGTATAGGTTCCTGCATCCATATCAATACGCTTCTGTACCAGTGCCTCAGCCTCCTCTGCCGACAAAACCGGCTCCTCGGCCGGAACCGGGGTCGTGTCCTCCTGCTCCGGCTCCCCTGTTATTCCGCCAGTTACAGACGGAGCCTTGGTCGGTATTGCCGACGGTGTTGTATTCCCCGGATTTTCCGGTATCATCGTTGCAGAAGGCACGGCTGTCGGTGTGCCGGACGGCATCTCTTTCCCTTCCTGCTCCTTTTTATAATTCGCTATCAAAATAAGCACCAATACAATTGCAACCGCAACAACCACAATGGTCAGCAAGTCCGGTCCTTCCTTCTTCTTTTTATTGCTTTTCTTCTTTCCCTCTGCCATATTATTACCCTCCTGAAAACTTTTCGTATTCTTTCCCATACACTTTTTCAGTATATCATATTTTCCGTTTTTCCGCAATGGGACTTTACGGACGTTCTCGCTTCTTTATGTGTGCCTTCTTTATGTGTCTTAATGCAATATGATATTTCCTGATATGCCAAAAAGGGGCGCGCACCGCATCGTGCGACCGCCCCTTTCCCGCCATCAGGCTTACGCTATAAAATTTTCTAAACTCTTTACAACCTGTCTCCCTTTACGGTCTGCACCTTCAACACATCCGTATAGCCCTCGGACCCTGCTGCAATAACAACTCTGTCATTCTCATGTACCAGACCGTAACGCTTTGCACAAGCCACCGCATGATCAAACAATACGTTTGCATCCGGCTGATACAGTGCAGTAACCGGATATACCCCCCAGGAAAGTGCCAGCTGGTGAAAGGTTTTCTCATTCGGCGTTGCCGCAATAATCGCCTGCTGCGGACGGAACTTAGACATCCTTCTTGCGGTATAGCCGGACATGGTAACCGCAATAATTGCAGTGGCTCCTACATCCTTTGCCGTTGTACACGCCGCATCGCAAATTGCATTGGTCGTATCATTCGTATCATTATCGTACTGCATTCCGCGGTAAATATCCATCTCAAAAGCATCCTGTTCTGCCTGCTCCGCAATTTTAGCCATCACCTCGACAACAAGTGCCGGGTGCTCGCCCGCTGCAGTTTCACCGGAAAGCATAATAGCAGAAGTACCGTCAAATACCGCATTTGCAACATCCGTAATTTCCGCTCTGGTCGGTGTGGTGCTGTGAATCATGGAGTCCAGCATCTGGGTTGCGGTAATTACCATCTTACCCGCCTGATAACATTTTTTAATAAACTTCTTTTGCAGCCCCGGAAGCTTCTCATACTCGATTTCAACGCCCATGTCACCACGAGCTACCATAATGCCGTCAGAATGCTCCAAAATTTCTTCGAAGTGCTCTACTCCCTCAATATTTTCTATCTTGGCAATAATTTTAATGTCATAACCGCCGTAATAGTCCAGGTAATTACGAATCGCTATCACATCCTCCTTGGAGCGTACAAAGGATGCCGCAATAAAATCCACATTCTGCTCCACACCGAAACGCAAATCTGCCTCGTCCTGCTCACTCAAATACGGAAAATCCAAATGCACATTCGGCACATTCACTCCCTTGTGATTCGAAATAATACCGCCGGTTATTACCTCACAAATAATATCTGTCTCCGTGGTCTCCTTCACACGAAACAAAAGCTTTCCGTCGTCTACCAGAATCTGATTTCCCGGCACCAGCTGTCCCGGAAGCTTGCTATAGGTAATACTGACCTCAGCTTTCGTTCCTTCAACTTCTCTGGAGGTAAAGGTAAACGTATCTCCTCGCCTTAACTCCTCCGAATGATTCTTAAAATTACCTGTCCGGATTTCCGGACCCTTTGTATCTAACATAATTGCTGCCGGTACCTTCAATTCATCACGCACCCTGCGGAACAGCTCGATATTTGCCTTATGATACTCATGTGTTCCATGGGAAAAATTCAATCTTGCAACATTCATCCCGTTTTTTAACATTTGTGTTAACGTTTTCTCGTTATTACTTGCCGGTCCCAGCGTACACACAATTTTAGTTTTTCTCATTTTAATCTCCTTCTACCATTCGGTATCCGACACCCACCTCTGTAAAGATATACTTCGGCTCTGCCGGATTTTTTTCAATTTTTCTTCGGATATTTGCCATATTCACACGCAATATCTGATTATCCCCATTTGTGTTCGGTCCCCAGATTTCACGGATAATAAAATCATACGTCAATACCTTTCCTGCATACTTTCCAAGAAGGCTTACAATCTTGAACTCATTCTGCGTCAGCGACGCATCCTTCCCTTCAATATACACCCGGTATTTGTCGTAATCAATGATCAGATCTCCTACGGTAAATCTGCCGCTCTGTGCCACCTCACGGTTCGCCCCGGCCGTCCTTGTATGCCGGAGTGCCATACGGATGCGCGCTAAAAGCTCTGCCGTACCGAAAGGCTTTGTTATGTAATCATCCGCTCCCAAATCCAGTGCTTCCACTTTATCCTTCTCATTTGCTCTTGCCGATACAACAATAATCGGCAAAATCGACCACTTCCGGACTGCCTTTAAAACATCGATACCATCCATATCCGGAAGCCCCAAATCCAAAATCACGATATCCGGACAACAGGATGTAATCAGGCTATATGCCTCCTGACCGGTTTTAGCCGTAACTACATCATAATTGTTTGCAGTCAAAATTGCAACTATAAAATTACTAATACTTTTTTCATCTTCTACAACAAGCACCTTGTTTTTTACCGGCATGTCAACCCTCCTTCATTGGCAACGAAAACTCGAAAGCCGCACCGCCTTCCTTTCGGTTGTAAGCTCTCATCCTGCCACCATGTGCAGAAATAATACTTTTACACACGGAAAGTCCAATTCCCATATTCCGTTTTCCATCCACCGTTTTATCGTTTCCTCTATAAAGACTTTCTTCTAAAAGCTTCGGCAACAGCTCTTCCGCAATCCCGTCTCCGTCATCATATACACCAAAAAGTGCCTGTTCCTCATCCACCGTAACCCGGAACAGAATTTCCGTCAGGCTGCCGCCATGCAGCATTGCATTCTCTAACAAATTGCAAATCACCTGCTCGATTAACATACCATCCATCGGAACAAACACCAAATTATCCGGCACCTCAATTTTCATCGGCGCGCTCGGAAAACGCTTTTTTACCTTTGTGAGTGCCTCTGCCACAATTTCCTCCAGCATTTCCGGTGCCTTTGTCACCTTTGCCTCATTGGTATCAATTCTTGTCACCAGAAGCAGGTTCTCTACCACCCGCACCAGCCACTGTGCCTCTTCCTTTATGTCATCCAGTAAGGAAAGCACCTTTTCATCCGAAAGCCTGTCGTGATTTTCCAACACCGCAGATGCAGCACCCACAATAGAGGTAAGCGGTGTTCTGATATCATGTGACACCGCCCGCAGCAGATTCCCGCGCATTTTCTCTTTCTCGATTTCCATGCGAATCTTCTCCTGCTGCTTAATCTGGGTTGTCAGCATGCTGACGACAATCGACACTGAAAACATAACCAGAAAGGTAAGCGGATAGCCGCTCAGGGTAAAATTCAGTTTAAAATACGGATAGGTGAATACATAATTAACCTCTATCACCGCAATCAAAGAAGATAGCAACCCATAAAAATAGCTGTCAGTAAATCGCGATATCAAAAGTATTGCAAGAACGAACAAAAGCGGTGCATGACTATATGCCCCGTCCTCTTCGCGGGTACATGCACAAATCACAGTCACAACAGTCAATATACCCAAAGTAATCAGACTGTCCCGCAACCCCAGCCGGAACAGCGGCATTTTCTTCCGTAGCTTTGCCACCTTATTCTCCTTTCCAATTCGCTTTCGCACCTTCTTCCCCACCTTGAATTCCAAGTATACCATATTTCCCTGTAAATTAGTCGTTAAGATTTCTTCCGACCGCAAAAACGGAGGCCTGACCGACCAAATGCGGCCTCCTCCGTTTTTCTTTCTTCTTACTCGCCTGTAACCGCCTTTTGCTGCAGCACATAGCGGACAAACTCTTCTGCGTTTTTTTCATTCGCGGAATTACCGCAAATTGCAAGTGCCACCGGTTCCTTACAGTATGCACTCACCTCCAGCAAATCCGTCACATAAATTCCATACGGCTCCTCGCTGTCCTCAATATAGTTCCCGTCCTCGTCCTTTACGGATGCATAGCAAAACAGCCCGGAAACCTCCTCATATAAGTCCGAAGGCAGCTGCTCCGACAGCGGAAGCAGATACACTCCCGCATATCCCTGAAGCACTGACTCCGGTGCAATGATCACATCAATCTCTCCTGCAAAGGAATGGGTTGTAAACTTCTGTTTTCCTGCGGTATCCGAGGCACTTGAAATCATCATGGAGTTATCAAACCAGGTCTCCTGGGTTTCTGCATCAAGGCCGAAATACTCTTCAAACCCTTTCTGCAGGGCATCCGTTTCATCATTTAAAAGAACCGCATCCAAAATTGCCACATAAACCACCCGCTCCGGCTTAGGCTTAACCATCTCATACACACAATATGTTGCAAAACCTATTACACACGCCCAAATAAATGTCTTTAACAAATAATATGCCTTAAAATGCTCCCATTTTGCCCGAAAGCCTTTTAACTCTTTCCATTTCACACGATCCGTCTTTTCTTCTCGCCTCTGGTAAATGGACGCAGAATCATCCAGCACCGTCTTTTTATCCGAAACATCCATATGTATCACCTCATTATCATTCTCCCATACAAAGCCGCAAAGCAGCGGACCGGAAGGAGCCTTTTCAGGTTTGTCGGCACTCCCGCACGCTAACAGCTCCATTTTGTCCGCGGGATGCGCACGATTCGCTTTTGTATCTGTCCTCTCTTTGTTCGGACGCTCATCGGCGCAGGTATAATGTCTGACGACATTATACCATATCGGCATTCTGAAAAAAAGAAACTATTTATAAACTTTAAAGAAATAATTCTAAAGCCTTTTATTCTTCTTCCGTTTCCGGGAACTTTTCACGAATCTTCAGCCACAAAAGCCCTGTAATACAAATAGAGGAATATGCACCACATACAATACCCGCCATCAGCGGAACCGCAAATTCACGAATCGAGCTGACACCAAATACCACAAGTGCCGCCACCATGAAGAACGTAGTAAGCGACGTGTAAATATTTCTGGTAAAGGTCTGCGCAATACTTTTATTTACCACATCCTCATAAGTTTCTTTCTTCAGACGTTCCTTCAGATTTTCACGAATACGGTCAAACACAACAATCGTGGCATTAATGGAATAACCTACAATCGTCAGCATACATGCAATAAAGGTATTGCCTACCGCAATTCTTCCTACCGCATATACCGCCAGCACTACAATAACATCATGAAGCAATGCAAGCACCGCACTGGTTGCAAATGCAAAATTTGAAAAACGAATCCAGATGTAAATCAGCATTGCTACCGTAGCCACCGCTACCGCAATCACGGCATCCTTTTTCATCTCACCGCTGACCGTACCGCTGATACTCTGCACCTCAATCTCGCCTTCCGCGGCACCGTATTCGTTTACCCAATACCCGATTAATGTATTTCTCTGCTCCTCATCAAGCTCTTCGGTCTTTATTACTGCCGCATTGGAGCTGGATACAAGATTTACTACCGCATCCTTATCAATGGCAGTCCGTACCGCCTTTTCCAACTCAGCAATGGAGACCTCCCTCTCCTCCGGGAAGGTTACCGTCATCGCGGTCCCCCCCTTAAAATCCAAACCATATGCAAGTGCCTCTCCGTCTCTTACCTTACCGGCTACCATACCGACCGCCGCTGCCAAAAACAGAAGACCGGAAATCAGCATATACTTTTTGCCGTGCTTGGTAAACGCAAATGCCTTATAGCCCTTCACCTCACCGTAATACGTTTCCTTATCAAAACCTGCCTCATACAATGCCTTTAAAATGAAGCGTGTCACAAACAATGCCGTGAACATGGAAAGAATAATACCAAGTGCAAGTGTGATTGCAAAGCCTTTTACCGTACCGGAGCCGAGAATATACAGCACTACTGCCGCGATAAGCGTCGTAATGTTACCGTCGAAAATTGCAGAAAATGCCTTGGAAAAACCAAGCTTAATCGCCGTATTCACCGTCTTTCCAACCCCGATTTCTTCCTGAATGCGGGAGAAAATAATCACATTGGCATCCACTGCCATACCAATGGAAAGAATGATACCGGCAAGCCCCGGAAGGGTCAGCGTCACCTCCAGCAGATTCAGGCAGATAACCATAAGTCCCACATAAATACAGAGTGCCAAATCCGCGGCAATACCGCAGATGCGATAACGTACCGCCATAAAAATAAGCACAAGCGCAAGTCCGATAACCGCTGCTGTCAGACTGGTGGAAATTGCTTCTGCACCAAGGCTTGCCCCTACTACATTGGAGCGAAGCTCTCTCAGCTCTAACGGAAGTGCCCCTACACGAATCGTTGTGGCAAGATTATTTGCGGATTCTGCCGTAAAATTACCGGAAATGGTTGCCTTTCCGTCCGTCAGTGCCTGCTGTACAACCGGCGCACTGATCACCTCACCATCATACACAATGGCAATCGCCTCGTTGACATGGGCGGATGTTGCAACCGCAAATTTCTCTCTGCCGCTGTCATTCAATGTAAGCGACACCATGTGCTGCGTAGTTCCGTATTCATTCATCCAGCCTGCTTCCGCACCGGCGATATCCGTACCATCCAGAATAATATCCCCCGCCGCACGAATCTCTTCCAGACTCTTTGTCAGCGCATATGTAACCTCACCGGTTTTCTCATTGTAATTTACCAGCTCAATATTATTTGTACCAAGTAAAAAATAAATCTCACCGACACGTCCCAGCTCCTTCAAGGTTGCCTCCGCGTCTGTTGCTCCCGGAATATCTACATTAATACGGTTGGAACCCTCTCTGTAGACATCTGCTTCTGTCTGTCCGTTCGAGTCCACACGCTTTCTGAGCCGGTCCTCCGTATCCGCCATTTCCGTTTCTGTCGGGTTCTCTTTTACGGTTTCGTATGTAATGCTGACACCGCCCGCCAAATCCAGACCAAGGCGAATTCCCTCCGCGCTTCCCCTCTTATTTTCGCCGATGCCGCAAAATGCAACAAACACAACTGCCACACAGACCGCAAGTGCCAGCAGCAGCTTTAAAAAGCCTTTTGTTTTGTAATTCATAACCTTTCCCTCTTTCCGCATATCCCTTTTTCCCGTATAAGCCCGATGATACGCTATGTTTACCACTCATTATAGCATAGCCTTCGGACTCGCATCGGCGCAGGTATAATGTCTGACGACATTATAGCATATTCCCTTCTTGAAAAAAAGAGTTTTTTACTTTTTCACTTGCATTTTTTGTAAAACTATTATAAAATAGTTTTGATTACTAGATGTGGACAATTTGCGAACCGCATTGTATCGTTTTATTAAGGAGGTTCTTATGAGCTACATTATTTCCACTGACTCTACCGCAGACTTGCCGGAGTCTTATGTAAAAGAACACGGACTGGCAATTCAGTTCCTTTCCTATACCTTTGGTGACACCGTTTACGGTGCGAATAACCAAATGGATCCTCACGCTTTTTATGAATTGATGCGTAAAGGCAACATGCCAACCACCAATGCCTGTATCCCGGAGGAGGTAAAAATCAGTTTTGAAGCCTGCTTAAAGGAAGGCTTTGATATACTTTATATCGGTTTTTCCTCTGCTCTTTCCGCCAGCTTCAACAATGCCCGTCTCGCCGCAGAGGAGCTTGCAGAGCTCTATCCGGAACGCCGGATTCTTTTGGTTGATTCCTTATGCGCCTCTCTCGGTCAGGGACTCTTAGTTCACAAGGCCGTGACCATGAAAGAAAACGGTGCTTCCATCGACGAGGTTCACGACTGGCTGGAGCAGAACAAACTGCATTTATGCCACCAGTTCACTGTGGATGATTTGTTCCATCTGCATCGCGGCGGCCGCGTTTCCAAGGCTACCGCCATCGTAGGCACCATCATCAACATCAAACCGGTGCTTCATGTGGATGACGAAGGGCACCTCACCTCCGTTTGCAATGTAAGAGGACGCAAAAAAGCATTATTAAAGCTTGTGGAGCATATGGGGCAGCAAATGGAGGGCTATGACAACGACACCGTTTTCATCAGCCACGGTGACTGTCTTGAGGATGCAGAGTTTGTAGCAGAACAGGTAAAGGAACGCTTCGGCATCTCTGACATTTTAATCAATCATGTCAGTCCGACCATCGGTTCTCATTCCGGTCCCGGCACAGTAGCTTTATTCCATCTGGGCGCAAAACGATAAAAAACGAATTAACTTCCTTTTAAAGCAACAACGAGCTGTACAGGTGTCCTCCTGCACAGCTCATTTTTTACTTTCACCACCAGAAAATTTTCTATCGGTTACAGCATTCCTCACCCACTACATTATGAAACAGTACTGTTGCTCCCCTGTTTACCCCGTACTCCTTTTTTCATATGCCCTCTCCTTCCAAAACATATCCTTTTGTCTTATTCTTCCTTCGGCTTATATGCAATTTCCAGCATATTCTTCACTGCGTCGAATGCCGGCTTCGGCTGAAAGTTTCTGTCAAACAAACGCGCGGTGGATGTATCATTCTCGTAAAACACATACCCATCCATTAATCCGAACAGCGTCACCGCCGTTATATTAACCGGTCCCCCTCCCTCAGTATCAAGCGTACTCAGCATATAGAAAATAGAAGCATAACGCTTTGCCTGACGCTCCAGATTCTCCTCGGATAAATCCTCCGAACTGATACTAAGCTCCGTAATCTGAAGTTCAAGCCCCAGCTCCGCATACCGCTTCATCCGCATTTCCAAAACCGCTGTAGTCGGATTAGTCAGCCCCCAGTACGCCTGCATTCCGATACCGTCAATCAAACCCTTTTCTGCCAGGTCTTTGCACAGCTGATAAATGTATTCACTCTTCTTCGCATCATAGGTACTGTAATCATTATAGAATAAAGAAACGCCCTCCGCCGCATACTTTCTTGCTATTCGAAACGCCTGCTCTACATAATCCTCACCAATAATATGATACCACAGATTCGGCTTACCGGCATTCTCCGTCCGGCAGCGGAACGCACTGTCCGGGTCACCATTTGTCGGATCTACCGCCTCATTCACCACATCCCAGCAATATACCACGCCCGGATAATTTTCCTGGCAATAGGTCATAAGCTGTCCCGTATAGCTGTCCAGACGGGCAAGCATGGTCTCCCGGTCCACATACTCTCCGTCCGACTCGTAACCTTCTCTAAAGTACCAGTCGGGTGTCTGTGTATGCCAGACAATGGTATGTCCACGCATCTGCACGCCGTTATCCAAGCACCACTGCAGTGCTTCCTCAATCAGCATAAACTCCAAAGCCGGTGCATCGCTTCCGTCTGCAACATTTTGCTTGCTGCCCCTCTGATCCAGTATATAGGACGGTTTCATCAGATTTGTCAATGTTACACTGTTAAAGTGTTTTTTAGAAACTGCCATATATTCCTTCGAATGAATCGCCAGATTTTGATAAGAGCTTCCGGTCAGCCCCACCCCCAGCTTAAAATAACCGTTACACAAATCCTTTAAGCCCTCTCCGGTCAGTGCGGCAGTCAAATCATACTCACTGTCCGCAAAGCCTTCTAAAACCTCCTGCCAGTACAAGACTTCCGGGGAATACGTCGGAGTTGCCGTAAACTCCGGAGTAGTCTCCGCCTGTACAGCTCCGGTCGGTTCCGGCTCCGGTTTCATATCCATCTCCGGACTTGTACAGCCCGCAAGCAAACAAAGAACAAATACTCCAAGCATCCTTTTTGTTATCTTTCCCATATTGCTTCTCCTTTTTTACCCAAACCTCAGATTTCCTTTTTCACCTTGCCGATTTATTAAAAACATGGTATGATACAAGTATAAAGTCTTTTAAAGAAATAATCCTTGCTTTTTATGTTGGTTTTATTGCGCAGATTGATGTAATTTCTTCTATTGAAAGGAGTCCCCATGGAATCTCTCGTAACCGGCTATTTCGATAATATCCGACAAGACTTTTTGTTCCGCCATTTAGTTACAAACTACATGATGCAGGGTGCATATCATCGTCACGACGGCTATGAATTCTATCTTTTTTTAAACGGAAATGTCAATTGCTATGTGGAACAGCAATGCTTCCACCTGGAACGGGGCGATTTGCTCATCATACGGCCGGGCGAATATCACCGGCCGGTTACGCTGGATAACAGTGACTATGAACGTATTACCATGAATCTTCACGAAACCCTGCTCCAGCATCTCTCCAGCGAAAAAAGCAACCTTTCCGCTGTTTTCCGGAATCACCCGAAAAACACGGCCTGCTTCGTGCCGCTTTCCCAAAAACAGCTTGAACAGTTTCTTTCCCTTACAGGACAAATCAAGGAGCTGCTTCATTGCAGTGCATTCGGTGCCGATATCCTGATTCAGGCATACCTGCTACAAATTCTGGTATTAGTAAATACCGCCTTTCAGACCGCGGAAAACACTACGCCGAATATTATGCCAAAGCTGATTCGCGACCTGCTTCGTTACATTGATGATAACCTGAGTGAAAAAATAACCTTAGAAACACTGGAACAGGAGTTTTTCTTAAATGGCACCCACTTGAGCCGCCAATTTAAAAAACACACCGGTCTTACTCTTCGCAGCTACATTTTAGAGCGCCGTATTTCCCGTGCCCGCTCCCTTCTTGCTAACGACCTCAGTATTACTGAGGTCTGCCACCAGGCCGGCTTTTCAGACTATGCCAATTTCATTCGAAGCTTTACAAAGGCTACCGGTATGTCTCCGGGCAAATATGCCCGGCAATGGAAGTCTGCAGAAGCAGTCCATGCTGCCGGTTTCGCCGGCGCATCAGCTGCGGATAAAGCCTACCGATAGCACAAAAGCAAAAATAAAAGTAAAAAACAGAAAAAAGAAAAAATAGTTCTTGACAAACGAGTTTGAATCTAATATAATATCAAACGTACCGTTCGAGTGAGAGAATTCTTCGGGGTCTTAGCTC
>CAZAUP010000022.1:0-21513 GCA_964488415.1 uncultured Lachnospiraceae bacterium | reverse complement strand
TGCAGCAACCGCTTCCACTTCATTTACATTCTGCTCAATTAACTTCTTGACTGCTGCCGGCATCGGATTAGTCATCTTCCATCGATCGCCCACTGCCTCCTCATAGGTCTTTCCGGCACTTCTCGGGCTTGCAGCCACCGTTACCACCTCAAACCACGGATGGTTCTCTAACAGAGCGATGAATCTCTGTCCTACCATACCGGTTGCACCTAAAATACCGACTCTTAACTTTGCCATAATCTTCTACCTCCGTTTTGTCCGAGTGTCGCGTTTTTCTCGGTTTGTTTTTCTGCCGCGAACATTTGTCTTTCGCTATCATACACTCTTTTTTGCAAATTGTCAACCGCTATTTTAAAACATTTTCATTTTTGTCAGTTCTGCTCAAGAACAGGCAGAATTCCTCCTGCCTTTTGCCTATTCTGACGAATCTCCGGGCTTATGACATTTTCTGCCCTTCGCAAACCATAGGGCTTATGCCTCTTCCGGAGCGTTCTCCGTCTCTCGTGCATATTCGGAAAGCAGCTCCGAAAGCTCCTCCAGCGTCTCCACTGCATTCACCTTAACCCGCAGCTTTGCAGAGTAGGGGTATCCGGTAGTATACCACGCCACATGCTTCCGCATCTCACGTATTCCAAGGTATTCGCCTTTAAAATCCAGCTGCAGCTTTGCGTGACGCATAATCGTATCAATCAGTTCAGATATTGGCGGCTTCAAAAGCAGCTCTCCCGTCTCCAAATAATGCCTTACCCTGCGAAACAGCCACGGATCTCCCTGCACTCCCCGTGCCAGCATCAGCCCGTCGCAACCGGTAATCTCCAGCATCCGCTTCGCATCCTCCGGAGTAAAAATGTCTCCGTTCCCGATAACCGGAATCTTCACTGTTTCCTTGACCTGCCGTATGATATCCCAGTCCGCCCTTCCGCTGTAATATTGTTCTCTTGTACGCCCGTGCACCGCCACTGCAGCCGCACCACACGCCTCGGCAATTCGTGCTAATTCCGGAGCATTGGCCTCGTCCCTCCCAAAGCCCTTGCGTATTTTCACCGTCACCGGCTTTTTTATTGCCGTTGCAACAGCTTCGATAATCCTGCCTGCCTTTTGTGGCTCCTTCATCAGCGCGGAACCCTCGCCGTTGTTGACTACCTTCGGCACCGGACACCCCATATTAATGTCCAGCATGGCAAAGGGCAGCTCCTCAATGCGTTTTGCCACCTCGCTCATAATCTCCGCATTCTCACCGAACAGCTGCAACGCCACCGGTCGTTCCGTCTCTGCAATTTCGAGCAGGCTTTTCGTATTTTTATTATTATAGTAAATCCCCTTGGCACTGACCATCTCCGTATAAATCAGGTCTGCACCCTGTTCCTTGCAGAGACAACGAAACGGCAGGTCGGTTACACCTGCCATCGGTCCGAGTGCCAGAATTCCGCCAATCTCCACATCCCCGATTTGTAAACTGCTTTTCATCTTACCTCCCCTGCCCCTTGTGGCGGCAATAAATCAAATACAGACCCTTCATGGTAAGCATCGGGTCATATGCGGAAATACAGTCGGTCTCTTCCGCTATAATACGCCCAAGTCCGCCGGTTGCCACCACCTTTACCTCCGTAAAACCGGATTCTTCAATCATTTTCTTTACGATATATTCGGTCTGGCCGATTGTCCCATACACCAGCCCTGCCTGCATACTGGAAATCGTTTCCTTCGCCAAAATGGAGTCCGGCTTCTTAATCTCTATCTCCGGAAGCTTTGCTGCCTCATTCCAAAGTGCATTTGCAGAAATGGCAATCCCCGGACTCGTCACTCCGGCCACAAACTCACCATCCGCAGTAACCAAATCATACGTAGTGGCTGTACCGAAATCTATCACCAGCACCGGACCACCGTATAACTCATACCCCGCCACTGCATCTGCCACACGGTCTGCACCAATTTCCTTTGGATTGGCAGTAGCAATGCGAAGACCTGTTTTTGTCCCTGCTCCCACAATAACCGGCCTGCAATGAAAAAACTTAATCATGGAATTTGTCAGGGAATGCATCACATCCGGAACTACCGAGGCTATAATCGCATCCGTAATCTGCTCGCTTCCCACACCGCGGCTCTCTACCAGACCACGGAATAAAAAGCCGTACTCATCTGAGGTCCTCTTTTCCTTCGTCGTCATGCGAAAGGTAGCAACTAAGTTTTCTCCATCAAAAATACCACAGGTAAAATTCGTGTTTCCCACATCAATCGCCAGTAACATCGTGTTTTCTCCTTTTCTTCCTTATTGCCCGCAGGCAGACTCTTCTTTCCCTATATGAAGAAAACGAGGGAACGGTCCTGTACCGTATATCCCTCGTACCACTTCGTTTTAATATCCCGGAAACAAAAGCTGCGATGCCTCTTCTCCGAGGAAAAATACTTTAAAATAGAGTTCCAGGGACTCCAGCAGCTCCTTTTTGTCCTCCTGCAGCTTTTTAATCATGAGTACACTGCCGATTTCATCAAAAAGCAGGTCCCCCTCGTCCGCATTTACATCAAACACAAGACTGCCATCCTCCTCAAACACCAGTGAAAGCACGCCGCCTACATCCTCCGTGTAAAGTACACACATGATTTTCAGTTCATCCTTCACGCTCTGCGGAAGCGTCTCAAAATCGTCGTTTAAATAGTACTTCCTTTCATAGGCATTGCTGACGCACAACACCACACGTTCTTCGTACATAAAAGCCTCCGACTTTTATTTAATGTCCACACCGCCAAACATACATGTGCCCTTCACATAAATCGTCGGTGTATTTTCATCCGCGCCCAGCGGAGTTCTGGCTCCGTTGTCCACGCCGCCGAGAATCGGCGTAACATCTACCACCACACGGGCATTCTGAGGCATAGTCAGACTGATACCGCCAAAGACCGCCTTCACCTCAATTGTCACATTCTTCGTTACGACAGCATTCTTCAGATTCATATCAATACCGCCCAAAAATGCAGACAAATCTGCTCCTCCAAAGGGAGAATTATCTACACGGATATCTTTTCCCGCGAATATTGCGGAGCAAACCACCTTATCCGCGCCGCTGCCTGAGCCTTCCTTTGCAGAAGCCCCTGCCGTCCCTCCGGACGCTTCAGACTCTACCGTTATGACCGGCGCATCCTCAAACACCACACCCTCTGCCGTTGCCGTATAAGCTGACGTATGCGCCTTATTGGTAACATCTCTGTCAAACCGGTCCGTGTGATTGATTTCGTCCTGCTCCTTCTGCTCTTTTTTCCTTTTCGGAAAAAGCAGACTTACACCAATCAGTACAAACACACCTGCAACCAGCAGAGTGAACAGTTTATCAGAATCAATCACGCCCTGCGCCGATAAAAGCAAAAACAAACCAATGGCAATTCCGATTAAATATCCGGTTCTGCCCTCACCCTTTCCAAGCAGTCCGCAGAAGCACGGAACAATAATAAACAAAGACCACCAGCCGTCAAAGAAAATAGTAAAGCTGTCAATTAAACCAAGCACATCCGCCAGATAGCCTGCGCCGATTACCAGAAATAAAATTCCAAGTATCATGCCTGCCGCATTATTTTTTTTCATATGCTATCCCTCTCTCGCAAAATTTTTTCTATACCTCTATCATACAAGAGGCTTTGCGAAAAAGCAAATAAAAAAATCATTAGAAAATCGCAGCTTCTAATAATTACCAAGGGTAGCCACCATCACCGCCTTAATCGTGTGCATACGGTTTTCTGCTTCATCAAACACAACCTCCGCGTGCTTTTCAAACACCTCTGCGGTTACCTCGTTGCCCTTTACCGCCGGAAGACAATGCAGCAAAATCGTGCTTTTCTTACCGGTACGCGCCATCAGCTCTTCGTTCACCTGATACGGACGAAGCAGCGCAACACGCTCTGCTGCCTTATCCTCCTCGCCCATCGAGCACCAGACATCGGTATACACCGCATCTGCGCCCTGCACACCGTCCAAATCCTCTGTAATCACGATTTCACTTTCGGATGCCTTTGCATACTCTCTGCAAAGAGCTACCAGACCTTCCTCCGGCCAAAGCTCCTTCGGTGCCAGAATGGTAAAGTGAACACCCATTTTTGCAGAACCAATCATCAGGCTGTTTGCCATATTATTGCGACCGTCACCGACAAATACAAGCTTCCTGCCGCGCAGCCCCCCCAAATGCTCCCGCATGGTTAAGAAATCCGCAAGAATCTGCGTCGGGTGATATTCATCGGTGAGACCGTTCCAAACCGGCACCCCGCTGTACTTTGCGAGCTTCTCTACATTTTCCTGCTTAAAACCGCGGAACTCTATGCCGTCAAACATTCTGCCCAGCACTCGTGCCGTATCCTCCACGCTTTCCTTGTAACCGAGCTGAATATCATCATGTCCCAAATACTCCGGATGTCCCCCCTCGTCAATGCAGCCGATGGTAAAGGAGCAGCGGGTTCTGGTGGACGGTTTTTCAAAAATCAGGGCAATATTCTTCCCCTTTAAGCTGTTTCCGGTGATTCCCTGCTTCTTCTTTGCCTTTAATTCCGCTGCCAAATCCAGGAAATAAGCAATTTCCTCCGGTGTAAAATCCTTTAAGGTTAAAAAAGAACGCCCCTTTAAATTATCCTTTACACTCATTTATATTGCCCCCTTATCCTTCAACCGTAACAATATTATCCAGTAAAAATTCCAATGCACGCTCCATCAAAATGCTCTGCTCAACATAGGTTCTGTCATAATCCTCCAAAAACTCCTCCAACGTCACTGAATAGCTTTCCGCAAGCTCGGTTGCGTACTTTGTAAACTCCTCCTCGGTCAGCGTAAGCCCCTCTGCCTTTGCCACACAGTACAGTACAATACGCTCCTTCTCGGAACGGCGCATCTGTTCAGCCATATCATTCCAGAATGCCTCGGTATCCGTCACCCCTGCCATCTGCATAAAGCTTTCCATATCAACACCAAACATCGCCGCATAGGACTCATAATACGCCTTCATGGAATCCAGGCTCGCCTGTACATACGCTTCGTTTAATTCGCCAAAGGTACTGTTCTCTACAAGATACTCCATGACACTCTTGTATTCCTTCTCCTCTGTCAGCAGACCGCTGGCATATTCCGTAAAATCCGCCACAGTCGTATATTCACCCGATGTATAAGTAGTTACAAAATCATCGCTCATCTCCGGCACTACATACTCGGAAACCGTGTTTACCTTTACTTCAAACACAACCTCCTTACCTGCCATATCCGCATTGTAGTAATCCTCCGGGAATGTAAGCGGAAGCGACCTGGTTTCACCCTTTACCGCACCAATCAGTCCCGCTTCAAAGCCATCAATAAACTGCCCGGAACCAATTTCCAAATCAAAACCGGTATCCGAACCGCCCTCGAAAGCCTCTTCTCCGAGATAACCGGTAAAATCAATATTTGTGACATCGCCGTCCTCAACTGCCCGGTCAACCTCCTCCAGCTGCATATTTTCAAGACAAAGCTCTTCAAAATATGCGGTTATGTCTGCATCGGTAATCTTCTTAACCTCAATTCCCACATAGCTCTCCGGAAGCGTGGTCGTTGCCACACAATCCTCATAATTGGTAATCGGCAGTTCTTCTTCGTCTTCTCCTGCCGGTGTAACGGTTGCCTCCGGTGCCTCCGTTACCGTTGCCTCCGGCGACGGGTCTGCGGAACTTGACGGAGCACTTCCACCACATGCGCACATTGCCATACTCATTGCCGCGCAAAGCACGACTGCAAAAAATTTCTTTCTCATAATATCTCCTCTTTCTACTTAGAATAATGCATCCCCACGGAATGCTTTCTTTTATTTTAAAAGAAAAGCGCCTTTCCCAAATTCGGGAAACACGCTTTATAGTATACCATGAGAAAAGCAAAAACGCAAGTAAAATGAAGTCAGCTGTCCTCTTGTTCACAATCTTTTCAATCTTTTTAACCCTTCATCTTTGGTTTAAAAACATGGGCTGCCAGATAACCAAAGATTAACGCGGCACTGATGCCCACTGCCGACGCGGTAAAGCCGCCTTTGAAAATTCCGAGAAAGCCGTCCTCGTCCACTGCCTTTTTCACACCCTCAAACAGAGTATGCCCAAACCCTGACAATGGGATGGACGCACCAGCCCCCGCCCACTCCTTAAACGGTCCGTATATCCCTGCGGCACTCAACACCACACCACTGCATACCAGCAGCACCATAATCCTCCCCGGCTGCAGCTTCGTCTGATCCATTAAAATCTGTACTAACACACAAATTCCGCCACCCACCAGAAATGCAATCAAATAGTCCATCTACCTTCTCTCCTCCTTCCGTTCCAGAACAATGGCATGCGCAATTCCCGGAATACTGCTTCCCTCATTTGCACTCACCGGAGAAAGCAGTGCTCCCGTCGGAACAAACAAAATCCTTTTCCACTCTCCCTCATAAAGCCTGTCAAGCAGATAGCCTGCCAGTGTTGCCGCACTGCAGCCGCAGCCGGAGCCGCCGGAATGCGTATCCTGCAATTCATTATCATAAATCAGCAGACCGCAATCCTCCTGTACCCGGTCCACCCGGTACCCCTTCTGCCCCATAAGGTCAGCAAAAATTTTTGCGCCCACGGCTCCCAGGTCTCCGGTAATAATCTTATCGTAATCCGATGGTGTTCGTCCACAATCCTTCAGATGGGTTTCAACCACTGCCGCTGCTGCCGGTGCCATACAGGCTCCCATATTTGCCTTGTCGGTCACCCCAAAATCCGTTACCTTTCCTACCGTTCCTCCGGTGACCACAACCTCTGCACCATTTTTTCCCGATGTACGGTACGTTCCCTCCACATCTGCCTTCTGCAGATTGCTTCGTCCAAATGCCGTACTGTTTCCAACCACCAGCGCGCCGCTTCCCGTCACCGTCCAGGTCGCCGCAAGAGGTCTTTGATTTCCATAACCAAGCGGAAAACGAAACTCCTTTTCCGCACTGGCAAAATGACTGGAGGTCACCGCCTCCGCACAGTCTGCAAACCCTCCGTCCACCGCCATGGATGCCAGCAGCAGGCTTTCTCCCATCGTGGAACAGGCTCCGTACACACCCAGAAACGGAATCGGCAATTCTCCTGCCCCAAAGGAAGTCGCGAGAAGCTGTCCGAGTAAATCTCCCGCAAACAGCATCCGTACCTGCTTTGGTGTAATTCCAGCCTTTCGTATGGCCAGTGCCGCTGCCTTTTGCATCATCCTGCTTTCCGCATCATTCCAATTTTCACCGCCAAACAAATCCGTTTCATCGATTTCATCAAAAAAAGCACGCAGCGGTCCGTCGCCTTCCTTTTTTCCGACGACCGCCGCGCGTCCCAGCACATACACATCCTCTGTAAACCTAACACTTTGCGCACCCAGATACTTCTGCTCGCTCATGGTTTTCCGCCTTTCTTTGCATTCTTCCCGTCAGTCACACTGCCTTTGCATTACTGCCTGTGCTTAGTGTCTGCCTTTTTTTGAAAACTATGCAAAAAACGGAGATTCCACTTTTTATTTACTTTTCTTTGCTTTCATAAGGACGCACGCGGAGCTTTGCACCTACCTGCTCACATATCCTGCGGCATTCCTCCTGCTCCTCCGGTGTCGTCACCACATCCACTACCGTCATGACCACCTCCGGCACATACCTCGTGCAGTCCTTCGTAAACTCCAGCATGGCATCGTAGGACTCCTTCCCGAATTTCGGCCGTACCAGCTCATAATACGTTTCCCTGTTTGTGGCATTCAAACTTACAGAAACGGTATCAATCAGCCCCTTCAGCTTATATGCCGTCTTTCCCTTCCAAATCAAATCTGCCAGACCGTTGGTATTCATCCGAATCTTTACACCATACTGTTTCTTTGCATATCCTGCAACTGCCAGCAAATCCTCCAAACGTTCCGTCGGCTCTCCGTAGCCGCAGAAAACTAATTCCTTATAATTTGCAAAGTCCCACTGCTTCAGGCTCTCGCAGACCTCCTCCACAGTCGGCTCACGATCCAGCCAGAGCGGCTCCGAGCCAAATACCCCTTCACCGTTATGCCGCAAACAAAAGGTACAGGCACACGGGCAGCGGTTTGTCATGTTTACATAAATTCCGTTTTTCACCGGATATGTGATTGTCATCATGACCATCTCCTCCGTTCTACCACTGTTCTTTGATTTTGGTCTTATCCAGCACTCCGCCAAGTACCACAAATAACAGACTGCTTAACACAGACTGCGTAACATAGCCCGGTATTCCGGCAAGCGGACTCACAAAATTTCCGGTAAGCAATGCTTCATAAAGATAGTAGCCTCCAATGCAGCATACTGCCGCAGGCACCAGTGCCGCCAGATTTCTTCCGGTCAGTATTTTTTGGCTTTTTCCGGAAAAGCAAAGCACTGCAAGCATTTTTATTACGACCGAGCCGGGTGCCCACATGGCATATCCCGTAAGGCAGTCCGCCAAAAGCGCACCGCCCGCTCCCACAAACAACGCATACGGAAGCGGGAGCAGACAGGCAGCAAGATAAATAAAACCGTCTCCCACATGGGTATATCCGGTATGACTCGGTATATGTAAATATGCCGTAACTACAAACACAATTGCGGTAAGAATACCCGCCAGACACATATTCTTCATTTTCTTCTGCTTCATTATTCTTCTCTCCCTTCCAGCTCTGATAAGCATTCCTCAATACAAAGTCCGTCGGTTTTTGGCAAATCAAGCTCTACCGCACGGTGCAGCACCTTTGCAATAAAGGCTGAGGCATGCCGCACCGAGGCAACAAAATCCACACCCTTCACGGCATCCGCCGCAAGCACGGAGGAAAACACATCGCCCGTTCCGGACCGGCACGGACCAACCCTTTGCTCCTTTACAAGAACCGGAGGTTTTCCTGCTTCATAGACGAAATTCTCAAAGTATTCTCCCCGTTCCAGTCCCGAAATAACAATTTTCTCCGGTCCCATCGCGCACAGCCGTTCACACAGCCTCTCCAGCTCTGCTTCCCCCATATTCTCCCGGTATTCCGCTTCTGCCAGAATACATGCCTCCGTCAGATTCGGTGTCAGAACCTCTGCAAAAGGCACAAGCGAACTCATCTGCTTTGCCAGCGAGGGTGAATATGTCGGATACAGCTTACCATAATCCCCCATCACCGGGTCAATTACGGTAATGGTTTCTTTCGTCTTAAACCGTTCTAAAAAGTGTTTTACAATCTCTGTCTGCTCCGGCGAGCCAAGAAACCCGGTCAGGATACCGTCAAACCTCAGACCCAGCTTCTCCCATTCCGTCATATACGCCTCCATGTAGCGGGTAAAATCCGTATAAAAAAAGCTGTCAAACCCCGTATGGTTTGAAAAAATCGATGTCGGCAACGGACAGCACTGAATTTTCATGGCAGAAATCACCGGAATGGATACCGTCAGAGAACAACGGCCGAATCCGCAAAAATCATTCACTACGGCTATTTTTTTCTGATGATTATGCGACACCGCGCCACCTCCTTGCATTTTTTACGGTTTTAGTATATACTGTTTTTGGTTATATGATAATAGTCAGAATAGGAGATTTTTATAAGACCAGATGAAGTATTTAATTCAAAAAGAAAGTGAAGCTCCCGCTTATCTTCAGCTCTATCAGCAGATACGTGAGGACATTATCGCAGGACTTTACCCATACGGAACAAAGCTTCCCTCCAAACGGCTCATCGCCGCAGAAGCGGATATCAGTACGGTAACAGTGGAACATTCCTACGCCCTTCTTTGCGAGGAGGGCTATATTGACCCGAAGGAACGCAGCGGCTATTTTGTTATTTTTCGCACCGATGACGGCTTCATGAATACTGCCGCGGACACACTCCTTCATGCGCCGCTTTTAGAACGCCAGAACACCGCTTCTCCGGAGTTCCCTTTTTCGGTGCTGGCAAAAACCATGCGCAGTGTCATCAGTAATTATAGTGAAACGATTCTTAACCGCGCTCCGAATGAGGGCTGCCTTATTCTCCGCGAGGCAATCCGCCAATACCTTGCGCGCAGCCGTGGCATCCTTGCAGAAACAGGACAGATTATCATCGGCTCCGGTTCGGAATACCTTTACGGACTTATTGTCGAGCTTTTAGGGCGAAGCCGCATTTACGGCTTAGAATCTCCCTCCTACAAAAAGATTGAGCAGGTCTATCTTGCCTCAGAGGTCCGCTATCTTATGCTGCCCTTAGGTAAAGATGGCATTAAAAGCACGGCCCTTCGCGCCTGCAACGCAGATGTACTGCACCTTTCTCCCTACCGCAGCTTTCCCAGCGGCGTTACCGCTTCCGCTTCCAAACGCCACGAATACCTGCGCTGGGCGGCAAAAAGCAATCGTTACCTTATCGAGGATGATTTCGAATCCGAATTTACGGTTTCCAAAAAGCCGGAGGAAACCCTGTTTTCTCATACCGCCAACGATAACGTTATCTACATGAACACCTTTTCAAAAACCATCTCCCCGTCCCTCCGGGCAGGATATATGGTACTGCCGAAGCATTTGGTGCCGATTTTCGAGGAAAAGCTCGGCTTCTACTCCTGCACCGTTCCCACCTTCGTCCAATACGTTTTGGCTGAATTAATTACCAACGGCGATTTCGAGCGGCACATCAACCGCGTCCGCCGCGAAAAAAGAAAGAATCGTCTGCTGCATGAATGAATACGCAGTCCGCTCCTACGATTTCTTCGCTGCCTTTACAACAGACTTTCCCTTCCAGCTTCCTCTCCTCCAGCGAACAAGTGCAACTATGCCCCGGACACATTCATCCGCAGCCGTCCCCATAAAAACGCCGGCTACACCGAGAGAGCAACGTACACCGCAGCCGTAACCGACGGTAATACCGATGCCCCACATACAAACCATCCCGGCCAGTACAGGAAACAGTACATCCCCAGCCGCCTTCATGCTGCCGATTACCACCAGATTGACGGTACGGCCGATTTCCATCACAATTCCCACCGCCAGCACCTGGCGTACCAGTACTAATGTTTCCGCATCACAATTAAATATTCGCAGCGTCAGCGGACAAAGCAGACAATTCAGTACCGCAATCCCTACTGACACCGGAAGCGAGGCATACATTGTTTTCATCACGCGCTTATCCGCCGCAGCCTCACGCCCCGCGCCTACCAGATGCCCCGTTACAATCTGCGTCGCCTGTGCCAGCGCATTGGAGAATACGACGGAAAAGGACATCAATGTGTTGGCATACACCTTTGCATTTGCCGCGCTTGCCCCCATGGGATTAATAAAGGATAGCAGAATCAGCTGGTAAAAAGAATATGCCATGTTTTCTCCTGCGGACGGAATCCCGATTTTTAACATCCGTGCTAAAATCTGCCGCGGGAACGGATTTAAATCCCGCAGGGAAATTCTACCAATTTTCAACCGATAGAAGATAACGAAGGAAACCACCAGTGCCAGTGCCCTCGCCGTTACCGTAGAAATTGCAACACCTGCCACACCAAGCTCTAAGAATTTTAATGGTCCGTACAGGAACATCCAGTTTCCGACAATGTTGACCAGATTTACCGCCAGTGAAATATACATCCCCACTCCGGTGTAGCCATGGCACCGCAGAATCTGTACCATCACATTATAGCCTGCCTGCAGGAAAATAAGTCCACCCACAATTTTCATGTAGGTAACCGCATCCAGCATCTGACTGGCATCTACCTTCAACAGCTTCATAAGTCTTTCTGCAAACAAAAAAGCCGCCAGACTCATCAAAACACCAAGCACCAGATTAAACACGACTGCCAGAGAATATATCTGATTCATGTTCTCCGTTTTTCTCGCTCCCAGATACTGTGCCACCACAACTCCGGTAGCTCCCGCAATAACATTAAACAAAATAATAAACATAACCATCATCTGGTTTGCATTTCCCACTGCTCCTACCGCGTTCTGGGAATAGTTACCAAGCATCACGGTATCCACGTTACTGAGCAAAATATTAAGCAGCAGCTCCGCAAAAATCGGTCCTGCCAGAAAAAGCATGGATGTCTTTTCATTTATTTCTGTTTGTTTTTTCTGCTTCATTTGCAAACTTCCTCCAAACCATCGGACATATCGTCAACAATACCTTTTACTTTTCTTTACTATACCTCAATTATGTCCCGCTTGCAAGTCAAACTCTGCAAATATTTATATTTTTTCTTTTGTTCATTTTATTACATTGCCACTTTTCTTTTATATTTAAGTATTTTTCTTTTTCTTGTCCCTCTCTCCAATTTGTTCATTTTATTATACTTTTGAGAATTTTTGTATCGATTGCTCATAAAACTGCCGCCGTCTCCATTCACTGGGCGAGGCGTGAAAGTGCCGTCTGAACTGTTTGGAAAATTCCAGCGGGTCATCATACCCCACACAAAGAGCAACCTCTTTTACCGAACGTTCCCGGTCCTTTAAATGCTGTGCCGCCGTTTCCATTTTCAGTTTCAAAAGAAACTGCTGCGGACTCAGCCCCAGCTGCCCCTTAAATATGCGGCTCAGGTAACTGCGGTCGATTCCGACATACTCCGCAAGTTCCGTGATACGAAGCCTTTTATGAAGATTCATACGCATATAAGCCTCGCATTTCCGTACATATTCACTACCCTTCCTTTCCCCTGTCCCCTCCAGTTTTCCTGCCGTCATGGCAGATACGATTCTCCAAAGCCGTTCCATCACGAGACTAAATTCCGCATCACCTGCCTCCGTCAGGTACTTCATTGCCGCTCCGACCGTCCCCTCCTTATCTGTCACCAGCGGATGCTCCTTTCGGAAACCGGCCGCTGCCAGCACCTTCTCACAAAACGCTCCGGAAAGCTCCAGCCAGCGGTATTCCCAGGGAGTCTCCTTATCCGCTTCATAATACGCCATCTGTCCGGGATAGATTAGGAAATATTGCCCCTCTCCGATTTCATACCGTTTTCCTTCCGTAATAAGATACCCCCTGCCACTGTACACATAATGAATAAAATAAAAATTACGGATACACGGTCCATAGCCATATCCGCTGTCACATTCCTGTTCTCCATACTGTAAAGGATAAATATCCTGCGGCAGCAGCTTTGTATCCGCATACCATACATGAAACCTTCCCATAGCCTTTCCTCCGTTTTCTCTTTCTCTCTGTATATCACATTTCCCCATGTCGTGTCAACATTTTCCTATGTTTCTTTTTTCATTCAAATGCTAGACTTAAAGCAAAGTTCAATGATACTCTTTACTTTTTTGAAAGGAGATTTCTTATGGTCGCAAAAACACCACCTATGGGTTGGAATAGCTGGGACTGCTACGGGGCTGCCGTTACAGAAGACATTGTACGGGCAAATGCCGATTTTATGGCAACCAGTCTAAAGCAATACGGCTGGAACTATATTGTAGTTGATATCCAGTGGTATGAGCCAACCGCAGAGAATCACTACTACCACAGCTTTACAGAGCTTTGCATGGACGAATACGGCCGTCTTCTGCCTGCAGTAAACCGTTTTCCTTCCTCAGCAAACGGTAAGGGGTTCGCACCGCTGGCAGAATATATTCATTCTCTTGGCTTAAAATTCGGTATTCACATCATGCGCGGCATTCCGCGTCAGGCCGTGCATCAGAATACACCGGTGCTCGGCACCGATAAAACTGCCCGCGAAATCACCGCTCCAAACAGCATCTGTGACTGGAATACAGATATGTACGGCGTAGACTGTACCAAAGAAGGCGGACAGGCTTACTATAACAGCATTTTCAATTTATACGCCTCCTGGGGTGTTGACTTTGTCAAGGTAGATGATATCTGCCGCGGTTATCCGGTTGCCGAGGTAGAAGCCATCTCCGCCGCCATCAGACACAGCGGAAGGGAAATGGTACTTTCCCTTTCTCCGGGTCCGGCACGCCTTGACATGGCAGAACACATGAAGCAGAATGCCAATATGTGGCGTATCACGGATGATTTCTGGGACCGCTGGGATTTGCTTTACAATATGTTTGAACGTGCGGAAAAATGGTGTATCCATTCCGGTATCTCAGACGGACGCGGTCACTGGCCGGACGCGGATATGCTGCCAATCGGACCAATTAACCAGGTCTATGATAAAGCAAACCGCACGAGCTTTACCAAGGATGAACAGCGCACGATGCTGACACTCTGGTGTATCCTGCGCTCTCCGCTTATGATTGGCGGTGACATGACCGGCTTTGATGACTTCACCATGAGCCTATTAAACAACTCAGAGCTCCTTCAGGTATTGAACCACAGTCACTCCGCCCACCCTGTTTACCGCAAAAAGAACGCTGCTTCAGAAACCTGCGCATGGCTTGCGACCTATGAAAACGGTGACTACTGCATAGCACTGTTCAATCTTGGGGAACACACAGCTACCGCCGATGCCGAGCCGCCCTTCGGTACGGATTACACCGTCACCGATATTTGGAACGGCACAACAAACCGCATTACCGATGGATGCATTTCCGTCACTCTTCCGCCGCATGGCGCGGCAATGTACCGCCTTACGCGCTAAGCCGGAATATATTCCGGACGGCATTCACGCCATCTGCCTGACCTGCCGCGGTGACGGAAATGCAAGCCCGAAATCCTTTAAGCTATTACTGCAGCGGCAATAACACTTTCAAAAAAGAGATTGCACCACAAAATTTCCCGTGATGCAATCTCTTTTCGATGATTTCCTTCTTCTACGGTTCAAAGCACGGCATCAGCTCCAGCTTAAACAAGTTTCTCTGATGCAGCGTATCGATTCTCTCTTTTAATGCCAAATCCTCGCAAATCCCCTCACGAATATACTTATCCAACACCGCATACGTAAATCCGAGGTTTTCTTCGTCTGTCTTACCGCAAAGCCCGTCAATCGGCACCTTATCCACCAAATCTGCCGGAAGTCCGAGCTCCCTGCCGATTGCCTTTACCTCCGTCACCGTCAGTCTGGATAACGGGCTGAAATCACCGACACTGTCGCCGTATCTGGTTGAGTATCCCACCCAGTCCTCGGAAAGATTACAGGTATTTGCCACCCTGCCGTTTACACTCTGGCTCACTGCATACAGCACCGTCATACGGATACGCGGCGGAAGATTCGTCCTTGTCTGCGCGGAAAGCTCTATCCCCGGCAGTGCATTCAGTACCCCTTCTACCGCAGCCTTTACATTCACCTCATAATTCCGGATTCCGAGAAAGCTTATCAGCTTTCTCGCCATGTCAATATCTGCCTGTTCTCCGCACGGCATCAGCACACCGATGACACGTTCCTTTCCCAGCGCCTCAGTACACAATGCAGCAACCACGGAGCTGTCCTTGCCTCCGGATATTCCCACTACTGCATTGCAATCCCTTCCGTTTTCCTCAAACCAGTCACGAATCCACTGCACACATCTGTCCTTCATTTCTTTTGCATGAAAGCCCATATGGTTTATCCTCCTTTGTCCAATTTCATTTTCTACTCACACTATAGTACATTCTTCAAAGAAAATCCAGTAGTTTTTCCGAAAGGATACACTTTCATATAAAAGCGGGAGCAGTCTACACCACCCCCAGCAGCTTTAATATCCAATATATCACACCCAGCGCCCAGCTTGTCAGAATCCCGTACAATATCACCGGTCCCGCAATGGTAAATATCTTACAGCCAATCCCGAATACCTGTCCTTCCTTACTGTACTCAATGGCAGAAGCGGCCACAGAGTTCGCAAAGCCCGTAATCGGCACCACGCTGCCTGCTCCCGCGTACCTTGTCAGCTTTTGGTAAAGGTTTAAGCCGGTTGCCAGTGCCGATAAAAAGACAAGGCTGATTGTCACATATAATGCTGCATCCTCCTGCTCTGCCCCCAGCTTCTGGTACCAGTTTATCAATCCCTGCCCAAGGGTACAAATTCCGCCTCCTACAATAAAAGCCCATGCAATATTAATCCACGGATTATGCTTCGGGGTTATTTTTTCCACATACTGATTATATTTTTCATCCCGCTTTGTACTATCCTTTTCCTTTACCACCTCATGTATCATACGTTTTCTTTGTTTATCATCCATCTTCCGCCACTCCTTTCCCGTCTATTTCCCGGCTGCATAAAGCAGCTGATACCACGCGCCAAAGCCTTTCCCTACTGCAAAAGAAAGTATAATATACAACATTCCCAGCCGGAGCTTAATACGCCGCATCATCACCGGAAATACATTTACCACCTCAGCCAGTGCCGCCGCCAGACACCCGACAAAAACACCACAGGAAAGTCCGCACAGAGTCCTCCATGCCGGTCCATCCGTCAGTGGAATCCGAAACAAATCCACGGCATTTGCAATTCCAACGCCAAAAATAGCCACCGTTTCATACAGCATCACATACCTTGCCGTCTTTGTTCCCGCGGCAAGCCTTGTCATAACCCCCACCGTTACCAGAAAGGCAAACAGGCCCGCTGCCACCGCCGCTCCAAAGGAAATGCCTATCACATAATATACTGCCGTTCGAACCGCTTCAGACATCTTCTTTTTTTCCCTCCCTGGACACATTCTCAATAATGGTAGCATTCACATCCTTTTCGTACTGGCGCATCTGCACCTGAAGAGGGGTCGGATCACTATCAATTTTTTTCCGGAGAAAGTGGTTAAAGAACAAAATGATTCCAAGCGGTATTCCAATGCTGTAGGCAATCTCCAGCTCTCCCGGTCCGTTTCGTTCCGCCCCCTCCGACAAACGATATATCATGGCGAAAATTTCTTCTACACTGGCATCCTTATTAAAGGTCACAATTGTAAAGGCAGAACCAAAAAACATAACAAAGCAGACAAACACAGCTTTTCCCCAGTCAAACACCTTTGCAAGGCAGTTCCTTTTTTCCTGCTTATATTCTACAATAAAATCCGGTTCACCAAGAATTGTCACCGACACCTCCGGATACGCCGTACCTATGATTTGGAGCACCTTCATGGCAGAAAATGCCACCTTTTGCTTTTTTGTTCCCCAAAATCGGTACAGCTCCAATTCTTCAATTTTTCGTTTCCATACCGGATCAGCTGCATAAACAGATGCCACATCCGTCAGATATACTTCCTGCTTATGCACAAGCCTGCACTGTTCAAAATGAAGAACCACGGTTACCTGCTGTGACATAAGCGTTCCCCCTGCCACGGCTGATCAGCAATCCGCATATAGGCTTCACGATACACCAGCATACCGTTTGGGGCAGCCTCCGGCTGATTCAGATACCAGACAAAAAATACAATTGCTCCAACCAAAGCAAGTACTGCCAGTATCAGCGCGACTCTTTGTTTTACAGTCATCCCTTCACCGCCTTTCCTAATACTGACGGAAGTATGTGCCTTTTTTGTACAAACTATGCAAGTAATCGCCTCATCCGCTGTAATATTTTCTTTTCCATGCGACTGATTTGTACCTGACTGACACCAAATATCCCTGCAATTTCCGTTTGCGTTCTATTTTCAAAATAACGGAGTATAATCAAACGCCTCTCCTCTTCGTTTAATGCTTCTAAAAGCTGCCTTGTTACCAGCTGATTCACAATTTGCTCCGTCCCGTCCTCTTCCCCTGTCAACCGTTCTCCCAATGTACTTTCACTGCCATCCGGCCGGTTCACGCTTCTGGATAACGATTCAACCTCTGTACAGGCTTCCATTGCAAGTGCCAAATCTTCCATGCCGATTCCCGTTTCGGTCGCCAGCTCCTCTAACGTTGCATCGCGTCCAAGTTCGGCCGCCAGACGCTCTCCCGCTGCCCGCAGCTTCATATTATTTTCTTTTAGTATTCTGCTTACCTTTATCATGCCGTCATCCCGAAGAAACCTCTTAATTTCTCCGATTATCATCGGTACTGCATAGGTGGAGAATTTCACATCAAAGCTTACATCGAACTTATCAATTGCTTTCATTAGTCCGATGGTTCCGATTTGAAATAAATCCTCTGCTTCGCAGCCGCGCCCTAGGAACCGCCGTACCATACTCCATACCAGTCCCACATTCTCGGTCACGAGCTGCTCCCTCGCCTGCTTGTCTCCCTCCTGCGAAAGACGTATCAGCCCGATTGTATCCAATTTTTCTCCCCTTTCGTTACCCAATCATTTTACGCATCCTTACTACGGTTCCTTCCCCCAATGTGGATTCCACCGTAAGCTCGTCCGTAAATGCCTCCATAAAAGAAAAACCCATACCGGAACGCTCCAGCTCCGGTTTCGTCGTATACATCGGCTCCATTGCCGCCTTGATATCCGCGATACCGTTTCCGGTATCCTTCACATAAAAAAACACCTCGCGTCCTTTTCTTGCGCACCAAAGCTCAACAATTCCCCCATCCTCTCCGTAACCGTGAATAATTGCGTTCGTAACAGCCTCCGATACTGCGGTTTTAATATCCGCAAGCTCGGCTATTGTCGGATTCAGGGCTGTCAAAAACGCAGCCACAGTCATACGTGCCAGTGCCTCGTTACAGGATTTTGCCTGAAACGTGAGGCACATTTCGTTATCATACTTCTCCACTCTCCTGCCTCCTTTTTTTATTATCTGCTTTCTTCCAAAACATCCTTTGCCGGTCTTAGAAACGCTTCCCTCTCACTGTCATACCGCTCTACGATTTTATATAACCCCGAAAAGGTAAAAATCCGGTCTACCGTTTCTCCGACTCCCATAACACCGACACGGCCTCCGTTAAAAATCACCTGACGATATCGTCCCATAATGACACCGATTCCGGAGCTGTCCATAAAGTCCACTCCGGTGAAATCAAACAGGATATGCTTCGCCCGGCTGCGTGCAAGTAATGTATCCGCCGTTTCTCTTACCGTCAGTGCCGTATGATGGTCTAAATCTGCCTTCAGATGAATAACCAGCACATTGTCCCGTACCTCGTATTCTGCCGCCTGCATATTGCCTCCTTTCCCGCAGTTTGCTTTTCCTCAGCCTCCGCATACAAATTTCCCGCCTATACGCAAAGAAGGAAGACACGCACATGTCATGTCTTCCTTCGTAAAAGCTTTCTGCGTTATTCTATTGTTAATCCAATCCGTCCATGCACTGGTGCGCCATTTCCGCACGCTCGCTTCCCGGATATTGATCAACCAGCATCTGAAAATAGGTTCTTGCCGTTGCAGCATCGCCACTACGCTGGCTGGAGCGGGCAAGAAAATACAACGTGTCTGCATCTGTCCCGCCGGCCTGGTACACCGCAAGCAGATACCGCTTCGCGTCCCCATACTTCCCGGCATTGTACAGTGCATGACCCTGCTCATAACCGTATATCCGCACCTTCTGATATACCTCTTTGGTAATTTCCTGATACACGGCTGCTGTCTTTGCACGAACCAGTGCCGCTTCCTCTCCTGTCTTCAGACGCTCCGCATATGCAATCAAATCATCCAGTACAGCGAGCTCGTCCTTCTCTTCCTCCGCCTTCAAAAGCCGTTCCTCTATCTCCGGATATTCTGCTACAAGCAACAGAACCCCCTCATAGGCTGCAGCATCAAACACAGCCTTTGCTTCATTTTCCTTTTGAAGCTGCCCTATCTCCTTATTTGCCTCTTCTAACTTTTCCTGCAAATCCTTTTTTTCGTTTTCCAACACTGAAACAGAAGCGGTGTAAGACGCAATCTCCGCTCCATAGTCCCGTTCATTTTTCGCAAACTCTGCTTTCATATCGGAACGCACGGTCGGCACTACCAGCAAGTACAGCACCGCAATTCCGATTATAATGCCTGCAAAAAACGTAATAAACGCAATATAATTCGGCTTATCCTCCTGAAATGACACCGTAGGCGGCGCCACATTGTAAGGAGAAGCCTCCGGATTCTTTTCGGTATGTACCGGAGCATTTTCCGGATTCAGCACCCGTTCTGCCTCTGCCAGATAAGACAATGTCGTAGTATTTGCCACATCGGTCCTTCCTGCCCTGATAAGACACCGCTTTGCTTTTTCGTATTCCCCGTTTTTCATATATAGCAGGGCAAGAAGCTGTAATGCCCTGACATAACCCGGCTGCACACCAATCACCTTGCGAAGCTGCAGCATGGCAAGATCATCACTTCCCTGCCTGGCATAGGCAAGTGCCTGATTAAACTTTTTCACCGTCTGATTCATAGAATCGAACTTCACCGGATTGGACTGCACCTTATCAATAAAGTAATCGGCAATGTTATTCTCCGGCATAAAGTGCTTGCTGATAATCCATTCACTTAATGCAGCAACCACCTCACCCAGCTCGAAATACACAAGTCCGAGAAGATTTCTCGCCTGTATATTTCTTTTATTGCACTCCAGACTTTTTTTCAGCATTACAATCGCACCGGACAAATCCCTGACCCGTGCCTTTGCCAGTCCCTCATTATAATAACGGTTCGAACGCCGGTCAAGACGTACCGCGATGGCAGCATCGGCCCCGCAATGCTCACAATACCGGCGATTTCGCCCCATCTCGTATCCGCATTTCGGACAATTCATCGCACTCCCTACCTTCTATCCTTTTTTCCTGTCGTCACCTGTTCCAATAAATCCGATAAATCGGTCAAATCATTATTCATAATTGCTTCTTCGGCTTCATCAATTTCCAGACTCGGCTGGAACTTTGCAAGCTCCTCTTCGTAATTTAACATATCGTTTCCTCCAATCGCACTATTCTCTTTTATCATATAGAGAAAGTGCAGAAAAATCAATAGGCTATCCTTACTTTTTTTCTCCGGCCTTGCCAAAAAAGGCAAGAATGCTTTCCTTTTCAAGCATTCCCGCCTTTTTTCGACCGTTTCTTTTGAAATACTATTTTGCAAAATGTGCCAGACGTTCTTCTACCTGCGCCATCATTGCAGTGTACTTTTCCAGCTTCGCCCGCTCCTCCGCAAGCTTTGCTTCCGGTGCTTTGTTTACAAAGTTCGGATTAGAAAGCATACCGTTGACACGCTTGAGTTCACCTGCAAGTCTCACCTTTTCCTTGGTCAGACGCTCAATCTCTTTCTCAATGTCCACCAGCTCCGCAAACGGAATGCAGATGGTCGCATTCGGAATCACCGCAGATACCGCATCTGCATCAATGCCATCCTTATTCTCCTGAATCTTTACCCCGCTTGCACCGCCAAGCGCTGCAAAGAATACCTTACTGTTTTCAAAAACGGTACGAACGCTTTCCTGCTCGGAAACAACAAATACCATGGCTTTTCTGCTCGGCGGAACGTTCATTTCACTGCGCACGTTACGGATACCCTTTACCGCTTCCTTAATCAGTTCAACTGCTTCCTCTTCCGCCGCAAAGGAATACTCCTCCGAATACTCCGGCCATGCAGAAATCATAATGGATTCCTCTGCGGTGTCATTCTCCATTTCCTTTAAGGTACAGAAGATTTCCTCTGTCACAAACGGCATGTACGGATGCAGCAGCTTTAACGCATCGGTCAGTACATGACGGAGCGTCCAGATAGCAGCTGCCTTGCTCTGTTCGTCCTCTCCGTAAAGGCGCGGCTTTACCATCTCGATGTACCAGTCACAGAATTCTTCCCAGATGAAATCGTAAATCTTCTGTGCGGCAATGCCCATTT
>CAZAUP010000021.1:0-22110 GCA_964488415.1 uncultured Lachnospiraceae bacterium | reverse complement strand
ATATTGAATTTTCAAGGTTCAGCACACCGTATTGGTGTGGGAAGTCTTAGTTATTAAACAAATGATATCCTCCCGCATAAAAATCGAAACAATGACTTCCATGGCAAGGCTGGAGCAGATGCCGAATGAAATTTGCCACAAATATTGTCTTCTTGTAAAAAACTACGCTAATCCTGAATACTCCCGCCTTACCAAGGATGTCATTGATTATGTCCAGCTGCATCTGGAGGAGGAGCTGTCGCTCCGTTTTTTAGCAGATTACTTTCAGAAAAACGCTTCTGCCCTCTCCCACATCTTTCACAAGGAAACCGGTATCAGCCTGACCAAATTCATACAGCAGACCCGTATCAGAGAAGCTATCCGCCTGTTTCACACAACGAATCTGACAATATCGGATGTCGCCATGGCAGTGGGCTATCCGGATTTTTCCTATTTTTCAAAGGTATTTTCCCAAATCACCGGATACAGTCCGAGAGAATATAAAAAGCATGGGATGTAACCCAGCCATGTCCTACGGTACACTTTCCACACTATACAAGCAATACTTTCGGCATAGCTGCATTACATTCCATGCTATCAGCTGACTATTTTCATCACATTAATGGTATAAGAAAACGCTGCTCCTAGCATCTACCGGTGCCATACGCCATTAAATCAACGACTCATACAGCTTCGTAATATCTGCCACACTGGTTTCCTTCGGGTTGCCCGGACGACACGCATCGTCATAAGCTGACTGTGCAAGGAACGGAATATCCTCCCGCTTTACAATGTCCTTTAAGTCTGCCGGAATTCCCACATCCTGCGACAACTGCCGCACCGCATCAATGGCAGCTCTTCTGTACTCCTCTTTCGTCATGGCATCTACACCCTGCACGCCCATGGCGCGTGCAATTTCACGATACTTTTCACCGGTAGCTTCCGCATTATACTCCATAACCGTCGGCAAAATAATGGCATTCGCCACACCATGCGGTGTGTCATACACAGCTCCCAGCGGATGTGCCATCGAATGCACAATACCAAGGCCTACATTGGAAAAGCCCATACCCGCCACATACTGACCAAGCGCCATCCCCTCTCTTCCGGCAGCCTCACCCTTTACCGCGCTGCGAAGAGAACGTGCAATAATTTCGATTGCCTTTAGGTGGAACATATCAGAAAGCTCCCAGGCTGCGCCCGTAATATAGCCCTCAATGGCATGGGTCAGGGCATCCATCCCCGTCGCTGCCGTCAGGCTCTTTGGCATAGTGGACATCATATCAGGGTCCACGAACGCTACTACAGGAATATCGTGCGGGTCCACACAAACCATCTTGCAGTTTCTCTCCGGGTCGGTGATAACATAATTAATTGTTACCTCCGCTGCCGTACCTGCCGTGGTCGGCACTGCAAAAATCGGCGTAGACGGATTCTTCGTCGGTGCCACGCCCTCCAGACTTCTCACATCAGCAAACTCCGGATTTGTCATAATGATACCGATAGCCTTTGCGGTATCCATGGAAGAACCGCCGCCGATGGCAACAATATAATCTGCACCGGATGCCTTTAACGCCGCCACACCGGACTGCACGTTTTCAATGGTCGGATTTGCCTTGATATTGGAATAAATCTCATACGCCAGCCCTGCTGCGTCCATTACATCCAACACCTTCTTCGTCACACCAAATCGAATCAGGTCCGGATCCGAGCACACAAACGCTTTCTGAAAGCCGCGCGCCTTTGCCTCGTCAGCGATTGCTGCAATCGCGCCGGAACCGTGATAGGAAGTTTCGTTAAGGATAAATCTGTTCATAGGGTGTCCTCCTTTATAAATAAATTTTATGTTTTTATTATACAGGCTTAAAAGACATCCGGCACCTCCGCTATATCATAGCTCAGTGTAACGGATTTTTTGTCATATACATTATAGAACTTTTCAAAAATCCGGTCGGTAATCATAACGATATCCTCCCGCTTTGCATTGAAAAAGGCAATCAGGAACTGTTCCCCGCTGAATCTGGTACATACATCCACTGTACGCAGGGATGCCTGTATTGTCTTTTCCAGACACATCATGGCATATTCCTTTTCGTCGATAAAAAAGCCTGCATCATTGGAGATTTCCAACGTCACGAGAATGAGCTGCATGTGATAGCCGTAACGCTCCACCAGATGACGGATAAAATCGTATATTTTTGCAAAATCCCTGTACTCTACACTTAAGCTCCCTTCATAGGAGCCGTACACCGCAAGATTGTTTACGAGCTTTTTCAAATCCACGGACATCTTCTGCTTTGTACTGCCGCTTCCGCCCGCATGAAAATAATAGCCACACTTTCCGCTTTGCTTCACATGATAAAGCGCCTTGTCTGCCTTCTGAAAAACCTCTCCATAGGTATCTGCCGGCGTACACAGGCACACCCCCGCAGACAGCGACGACCTTCCGAGATACTCACTTTCCCGTCGCCGCTCCGCAAAGTCCGCCAGCACCGCTTCAATGACTTCTGTTGCCTCACGTCTCTGCATTCCGGGCAGATAAAACAAAAACTCGTCTCCGCCGATACGCGACACAATGGCATTCGCTCCATGCTCCGCCAGCACCTCACCTGCCGTCTTCAGCACATAATCTCCTGCCAGATGTCCCATTGTATCATTGGTTCGTTTCAGATTGTCTACATCAAATAAAACGAGGCAGCCCGGCTGCTCCGTCATTGCCTTTTCGATTCTGCTTTCCCCCACCTTACGATTCAATAATCCGGTTAGATAATCCGGTGCTTCCAGCTCCTGCATTATCTGCCGCAGTATATGCGGCTCTGCCATGGACTCTCTGTTTTCTGTATCCTGCTCCATAGACTCTCCTCGTATCCTTTTGTGTGTCTACCATCCTGACAATTTTCAGTTTTGCTTCTCCATTTCTTTTATTATACAATAATTTTATCATTTTCTCAAGAACTTTTCTCGCAATTTTTCCGTTTTTATTACACTCGTACAGAACTGATAAAAGCTTCACCATTTCGACCGGCATACTACCTTTCTCTTTTTCTTTCCTTTCCCGGAAATATATGATACACTAAGTAATAGCTATCAATTATTACAAATATGCACATTAGGAAAGGAGAATCCCACATGAAGGTCACCGGTATTATTGTGGAATACAACCCGTTCCACAAAGGACATGAATATCATATAGCAGAAGCCAAACGCCTCACCGGGGCGGATTATGTCATTGCGGTCATGAGTGGTGCTTTTACTGAACGTGGCATTCCTGCCTGTCTGGATAAATTTACACGAACAGAATGTGCCCTTGCCTGCGGTGTTGATTTAGTACTTGAGCTTCCTTTTTGCTATGCTACCGGCAGTGCAGAATATTTTGCCACCGGAGCGGCAGCTATCCTGGACCGCCTTGGTCTTGTGGACAGCCTTTGCTTTGGTACGGAAGTCCCGGCTGATAGCTCCCTTTACATGGATACCGCCGCCTTTCTCTGCGAAGAGCCTCCGGCTTACCGCACCTCTTTAAAAGAACATTTAAAAGCCGGTGAAAGTTTTCCAAAAGCCCGCCATTCCGCAGCAGAAGCTTTTTTAAGCAGGGAAGCCCTTTCGCTTCTTTCCACGCCTAATGCCCTGCTTGGTCTGGAATACTGCAAAGCCCTGCTCCGCAGAAGCAGCAGCATCAAGCCTTATCCCATAAAGCGAATCGGCTCCGGCTACCACGACAGGGCAGTCTCCGCAGAGGGCTTTTCCTCTGCCACGGCACTTCGCTCCCTGCTTGCAAAAGACGGCTGTTTTTCCGATGCTTTCCTGGCAGGGCTTCCTGACCCTGTTAGAAGCATTCTCCAAAAAAAGCCTTACGCACCACTATTTGCAGAGGACTTTTTTCTCCTGTACCGTACTGCCATTGACCTAAGAAGGGATGACCTGACTTCCTTTGCTGATGTTTCCCCGGAGCTTGCAGCGCGTCTGTCCGCGCGCATTGGTTCCTGTTCCTACGAAGACTTTTTAAACAAAATCAAAACAAAGCAGTACACCCGTACCCGCATCGAACGCTGTCTTTTGCACATTTTGTCCGGTCTTTCGTCAGAGACTTTAGAGCGGTTTCGTTCCGACGATGTGAGCTATGCCCGCATATTAGGGTTTCGCAGGGAAGCAGCACCGCTTTTAAAGCAGCTCAAAAAAACTGCCTCGCTTCCGCTTCTGACAAAGCTTGCCCAAAAGGGAAAGCGTTGCAGTCCTGCCGAAAATGAACTGCTGTCCTATGACATTGCAGCCGCCGATGTTTACAACCGGGTTGCACAGCAAAAATACGGCGTTCTTTTACCGGATGAGTTTTCATATATTATCACAAATGCCTAATCACCGGGAGACAGCCCATGCCCTCTTTTTTTTCCCTGCGCCCGCTGCTCTTAAAATGCGGATTACTTCTATTTTTGTGTCTGCTGCTTATGTTTCCGGAAACAAGCCTTTCCGGTGCAAAAAGCGGATTACTGCTTTGGTTTAATCAGGTGCTTCCGAGTCTGCTTCCATTTTTAATTCTCTCTTCGCTGTTTTTATCCACCGGTCTGTCCGAGCGTTTGACGCAAAAGCTCTCCCCCCTTCTCTCCCCCGTCCTTCACTGCAGTCCTTCCGGCTGCTATGCCGTTGTCATTGGACTGTTTGCCGGACTTCCGGTAGGTGCAAAAACTATCGCCTCCTTACTGGAGCAGAAAAAAATCACAAAAAAGGAAGGCACCTTTCTCCTTCCACTCTGCAACAATATGAGTCCCCTGTTTATTTTAGGATATATTTCCATCTCCGTCCTTAAGCTTCCTTCCCTTCGTTATGTCCTGCTTATAATTCTATTGTTTTCCTCCTTCCTTGCTGCTATTCTGACAAAGCCGAAGGAATTACGCGGAAGAAACGCTATTTCCGTTCCAGCCGGACAAAGGACTCCTTCCGATTGTGAAAAATTTTCTTTTTCCTTTTTTCTCCTGGATTCTGCCATTGAGCAGGCCTTTTCCGTGCTTACCAGAGTGGGTGGCTATATGGTACTGTTTTCTGTTCTTGCCACACTGCTTACCAAGCTTCCGCTGCCACCTCTTGTCCTTGCCTGCGTTGGCTCGGTACTTGAGACTACCACCGGAAGTGCCGCTCTTGCTGCCCTTTCCCTGCCCCGTTCTGTCCTTATTCCTTTCGTAGGTGCCGCTGTTTCCTTCGGCGGACTTTCCACCGCGGCACAAACAAAAAGTGTGCTTGCAGGAACCGGACTCCCGCTCACACACTATCTTGCTACAAAAGCTTTAGCCGCACTGATAACAGCCTTATTCCTCTTCCTCACCCTCTACATTATCTAAAAACACGTTCTCGTCAAACTCAAACTCTTCCTCCGGCTGCTGCGGAGCTGCTGCCTGCTCAGACACCTGCGGCTCCACCTCTTCACAAAGCTCCTTACGATTTGCAGTAACAATTTCAAGATTTTGATGCAACGCCTCTAACATGGCATCCGAACGATTCTTCGTAATCTCATAAGAGGAGGCTAACACCTGCTCTACACGGGAAAGCATATCATTGGTATAGCCAAGTGCTCCCTGACGAATCTGCATTGCCTCATCGGTAGCCTGCGCCATAATCGCCTCTGCCTGCTCCGTAGCCTGACGAATCATTTCGTTTGCCTGATAATATGCCTGCTGGGTAATTTCGTTCTCATGAATCAACAGCTGCGCCTGCTGTCTTGCAGACTGCTCAATGGCTGCAGCCTTGTCCTCCGCATCGGCAATAATGGCATCTCTGTTCGCAATCATCTTCTGGCAACGCTTTATTTCCTCCGGAACCTTCAAGCGAAGCTCATCTAACAAATCATAAAGCTCCTCCTTCGGTACAATGACCTTGGAACCGGAAAAGGCAGATGCCTTACAGCTTTCCACAAACTCAAAAATCTCCTCGATTAACTGTTCAATACGCTTTGTACTCATACTGCCTCTCCTCGCTTTGCTTTTTTATAAACATCTTCAATAATACATTCCGGTACAAAATGACTGATATCACCGCCAAAGCCCGCAATCTCCCGCACCACACTGGAGCTTAAATATGCGTACTCCACATTCGTCGTTAAAAATACAGTATCAATATCCGGACGTAACCTTTTATTGGTTTGTGCCAGCTGAAGTTCATATTCAAAATCCGTTACCGCACGAAGTCCGCGGATAATGGTATGCGTTCCGTACTCTACGGCGCAATCCACCAAAAGCCCATCAAAGGAAATCACCCGCACATTCGGGATATCTGCCGTCACCCTGCATAGAAATTCCATCCGTTCCTCGGTAGAAAACAGATTCTTCTTGGAATTATTTTTTAGTACTCCTATCACCAGTTCATCCACCAGTACCGATGCCCTGCGTATAATATCCAAATGACCTAAGGTCACCGGGTCAAAGCTCCCCGGATAAATTCCTCTTCTCATAGCTTCCTCTTTTCCAAAAATACATGCTTATTTGAACCATAAGACTTCTCGCGGTAAATGCTAAACCCCAGATCCTCCACATAAGAAAACGCTGTATCCGCAGCCGCCTCTACTATAATCTTTGTATTTTCATCCACATAGTCTGCTTTGCTTAATACGCAAAGAACCTTTTCTTCGAGGGACTGGGAATACGGCGGATCCATAAAAATCAAATCAAACGGCTCCTGCCGCAGGGTACGAAGCACATACAGTACATCACCTGCTTTTACCAATGCCTCTTTTTCAAAATGTGTCGCCTTCAGGTTTGCCTGAATACAGGCAAGTGCCTCCCTGTCCTGCTCCACAAAAACCGCTTCCCTTGCTCCACGGCTTAACGCCTCTATCCCGATTGCACCACTTCCCGAAAACAAATCTAAAAAGCGTGCACCAGGTACGTCAGGCTGTAATATATTAAACAAAGTTTCCTTTATCCGGTCCGTTGTCGGACGAACACGGTCTCCCTTTGCTGTCACTAACCGGATACTTCGTCTGGAACCTGCTATTACTCTCATGGCATATCCTCCATACCTATGTATCTGTATCCCATTCTTTTCTCAAAGTGCTCCTGTACCTCCATTCAAATATGTATACAAATACACAGTCTAAGTGTATCGCATCTTGCCCCGAAATGCAACCTTTATTTCAAAAAAAGCAAAAAAAGAAATCGAGACGGAAAAAGGATGGAATGCGCATCCTGTACGCATTCCATCCTTTTCATTTCCCATAGGCTGATTTTACTTGCCGGACATATTCTCTTCCTGACGCTTAATCATCTGACGAACCATCTCGCCGCCTACAGAACCGTTCTGTGCACTGGTTAAATCACCATTGTAGCCCTGCTTTAACGGTACACCGATTTCAGATGCAACTTCCATCTTGAAACGATCCATAGCTTCTCTTGCTTCCGGAACTTCTACACGATTTCTACCTTTCGACATACAATACTCTCCTTTCTAGTGTTCCCGCAGTGCGGGTCGCTTTTCAAGTTTCGTAATCGCGGATACCCGCACTGCATTTCTGCCGTCCGTGTCTCTCTTGATTACGGTGATATTATATGTCATTGCACAAATCCTAAACTGGAAGTTTAAACCGTTCTTTCCTGTTCCTTCAAATGACGTTCTTCCTCTCTTTCCTTGCGTACTTCATCATAAATAAGAGCAATTAATCCCAAAATACAAAATGCCGCACAGAATGCAAGTACGCCGTCCTGAAATGCCAGCCAGAAAACCAAACCGATTATAATAATTGTAAAAAGTGTTGCTGTCATAGTATTGTCCTCCGTATCATTTGCCTGATTTCCTTTTGTTACAAGCAGATTCTAGCAAAAACAGAGTACAATAAAACGTACTAATTTACTTTTACAATAAAAGTTTCGATATAGCCGGTCTCCGGATCTTCATATACCACCTCTCCCAAAGACTTTAAATATTCATAATCAAGTACTGTCTCTGAAATGTATTTTTCCCGTTCCAAACCACCCACATAAATGTATTCCACATCATACTTTTCCAGCAGTGCCTTTGCCGTAGCAGCATCATTGCAGGTATAAATGGTTTTCACATCCTCTGCACGGGCATTTACTGCCTCCACATCATCCTTCCAAAGCCATTCATGGGTATGCCATCCGAGAATCGTCGGGCAGCCGGTCAGCACCGACACACGATTGTAGGTAGTATAGCTGTCACCGTTTGCCTCCAAAATCACGGGTCTTCCCCCAATATTTTCATTAATCCATGCAATTGCCTCTGCATCCTTTGGATGCACCTCATAAATATAGGCCCCTGCATCTAATGTTTTATAGTTCTCCGGATTCGTATACTCTCCAAACCATGAATCACAGGAGGTTTTAAAATAGCCCAGATTCTGCGTTAACAAAAACAGAATTGCCGCACCGGCCACAAACTGCTTTCCGTTCTTCGGAAGAAACAGATATCTTGTAATAACGGCTCCCATACAAATTCCGAATAAAATAAACGCCTGATAGGTAAGCTTAAACATGGTATTGGCACGTTTGTAATCACCGCTGTATATATCGACTACATAAACCACCTCCGGAAGCAGCGCCAAACCAATCGCACACAGGCCAAGAATCAGCAGAAACAGCTCAGAAGCCTTTAAATTCTGCAGCCATGCAAAAAACGGATTCCTGTGTTCCGCCGCCGAAAGCCTCTCCTTCCGTCTTTCCTGCTCTTCCTTAATCAGTGTAACCAGATACCCGATTATCATGATAAATGGCAGCGCCCATACTACAATCATCTGGTAAAGCTCGGTATGCTTATCACAAAGACCGATTCCACCTGCCATACTGTCAAAACGGAGCGTAAACATCAGTGCCGTAGCAAAAGAAATCACGATAAACTCTGCCGCATGCAATGCCGTAAGAAGAAATGTCTTTTTATTAAAGCCGCAGATTACCGCATTCGATACCAAAATCACTGCGCCGCAGACCACAAAATAAATCGGAAAATCCCAATAATTTGTCATCTGAAAAATGCCGATAAAAAAGCTCAGTACAATAATATGCGGCTGCAGCAGCTCTGCCTTATAATCAACCGGCTCCATGATTCCTGCGGCTGCTTTTTTCATGCGCTCCCTGCGGTATAACAGCCACGCAAACAACACTGCAAGCAATGTCAGTACAAAAATAATATTCGTAACATGTGCATGCAAATCACCAAGTACAAAGGAATAGCTCGGAAACTCATGAATTGTCTTGTCTCCGGTTCCCTCTCTCTGATAACCGATGTAGCGGGTTGCATCCGGAAACCAGTAAGAAACCTCTCCTTCAATCTTTAAAATTTCTCTGAATATCGGCACAAGCTTTTTGTATACGAAATAATGACAGGAAGAAGAAAATGTAACCGCAAGCCCGGAAAACGCGCCTGCCACCCGACACAGCACGCTGCAAAGTGCTTTTGACGATACCACGGTTTTCTTATGCAGTGCTCTGCATTCCTCCGCTTTTTCCGTCAGATAAAGCTCAAAAATGCGGGAAACCAACGCGTACGTCAGCACCATACACAGTGCCGCCGTCATCATCAATGCCAGATTATAGCCATAATTTACCGTAACACCGGAAAGCTTCGTTAAAAAGGTTGCAAAAAACTGTCCCAGATAGTAATAATTGAGCGAGGTCCCGGAAAACCAGAAATCCTCCGGCGGCATATACTCCGACTTCATCATGCTGGTCATAAAGCCGTAATCCATGAAACGCTCTGTACCGTTTGCATCCGGGTTGAAGCATTTGAGATAGGTCAGTGCCGCAAATACCGCAAAGAAAAACACCTCATACCAAAGTGCCTTCGCCGGCACCCCAGAGCCGTCCGTAATGCCGAAAAACTCACCGGTGGCAAGCTTTTTCTTTTTACAGAAATAGAAAGCAAGTCCGTAGTTCAAAGCGGCACAAATCGTCAGAATGACATAACAGCCAGTCGTACTGAATTTTACCAGATGAATAGAGGAAAGTACCCATACAAGCCATCCGCTGATGACAATACCAAGCACCTTGCCAAAAAAATAGCCTTTGTCGGAAAATTTGCGAAACAGCAATGCTGCCAGCGGGTAAAAGGCAAGTCCCATAAGAAGCAGCACCCTCCACCAGCTCATAAACGGTGCAAAATCCGCAGGCTGAAAACTGTTCTTTGCCGCAGTCCTGATGCACAGGAACACACACACCGCAGACACTGCAAGCAATAATGTATCATTTCTTTTCTTTTTATTCATATCTTGTACCACATCCTCTGACCAATTTTTATTTTAACGCAGGTCTATCTTTTTTCCTTTTTGCACGCCTGATTCACTACCTTATTTATTCTGATAAAGTCACCTACTGCCTGTTTTCCGATTTTGAAAATACGCTTCATGTTGATGGAATTAACCCCACCCTGCCGCGGACGGAAGGTAATCGGAATATACTTTACCGGAAGCTTTTTCTTTGCAAAAATAACGGAAATCACCACGTTGGATAAATTGTAATCCTTTGGAATCAGCGGAAGCACCTTTTTAAGTTCCTCGGCCTGCATCAGCCGGAACGGCGTGTTGGCATCCGTCAGCTTTACATGGAAAAGCAAAAAGCAGACAAGCTTTAAGGTCTTGGTCACGAATATTCTGGAAGCGCCGTCCTCACGCTTATTACGGTGACCGATTACCATTGCATATTCATTACGGAGCTGCCAGAACGCATCAAACTCCTCCGCTTTCGTCTGCCCGTCAGAATCCGTCTGGAAAATAAAATCTGCGCCCTGCTCCAACGCATAGTGATATCCGTACAACAGGGTTGCGCCATGCCCTCCGTTCGGCTTCGTGATGGCAATAAGCTGCGGAAAATTTTTTTCCGCCTCCTTTAACATGGCATAGGTATTATCCTTACTTCCATCGTCAATAATCACCAGACGGCACTCCGGTCCTGCCTTTACGACAACCGGATGCCAGTCCTCAATCACACTCTGAATCGTTTCCTGCTCATTGTAGGCAGGAATTACAATATATAACTTGTCCATACTCTGCTCCTTTTGAAATAGTATAAAAAACCTTTAAATGCCCTGCTTCAGCTTGTTTTCAAACAAGTCCAGTGCGCTCCGCACCACTGCATCCATATTGTAATACCGGTATTCTGCCAGTCTGCCGATAAAAAACACCTTGGTCTCCCTGTCCATCTCCTCACGATACTTAGCAAACTGTTCCTTGTACTCTGCAGTCGGAAACGGGTAATACGGTTCGCCCTCGGAGTTCGGATATTCCTTTAATATAGTCGTCTTATCATGTTTCTGCCCGGTCAGCTTTTTAAACTCCGTGATTCTCGTGAAATCATAATCATTCGGATAGTTCACGACCGGAGCCTCCTGATAAGACTCGCAGTCAAAGGTTTCAAACTCAAACCGGATGCTCCGGTACGCCATCCTGCCGTACTTATAGTCATAGAAATAGTCCGTCGGACCGGTATAAATAAGTGCATCATACTCCAAATCCCCGATAATTTCCTTATAGTCTGTATTTAACATTAGCTTAATGTTCGGATTTTTTACCATATTCTCGCACATCTTCGTATAACCGTAACGCGGCATTCCCTGATACTTATCCGCAAAATATCTGGTATCACGGTTGGTACGCACCGGAATACGGGAAATAATGGAGGTATCGATTTCCGCCGGATCAAGTCCCCACTGCTTCTTCGTATAATTTTCAAAAAACTTCCGGTAAATCTCTTCACCGACCTTACTTAATGCTACATCCCGGCTTGTCTGAATCTCCGGAAGCTTCACTGCCTGCTTCTCAAAAAACTCCTCTACCTCAAACGTGCTTAAATTTAAATTATACAGCTTATTAACCGTCTCCACCGTAATCGGCATTGGAATCAGATTACCATCCACGTAGGAAAGCACTCTGTGCCAGAAATCATTCCATTTTGTAAACTGACTCAGATAATCATATACACCCCTGTCATTGGTATGGAAAATATGCGGTCCGTAATTGTGAATCAGCACACCGTCCTCATTGTAGGAATCATATACATTACCGCCGATATGCCCGCGCTTCTCAATAACAAGCACCTTTCTGTCCAGCACATTGGCAATACGCTCCGCTACCGTCAGTCCTGCAAGTCCTGCACCTACTACTACATAATCAAATTTCATACCTTTCTCCTTCCATTTCTTACTTCTTCCTTTTTTCTATTGTGCAAGCGGCTGTGTGGTGTCATAAACGGTCACCCTCCAGTCACCCTCGCCCTCTGTATACACCGCTGCATAAGCAGCATCAATAACATCCTCCCGCAAAAAAAACAGGGTACTGTTTCTCGCATCATTATCCACGATAATATAACGGATTCCATTTTCTTTTATACGGGCATCCAGCTCCTCCACAGAAGAAGCCTCAAACATAGCAATCACCTGCTGTTCTCTGTACGCTGTATCATAGCCTGCGGACCATGCATAATACGGCCACCCGTAATATAACATACCGCCGCCCAATACCACTCTGTGCAAATGATACCAGGAGGATAAAATAATATCCTCCGAATCCGCATTTTCTTTCAGCCAAAGCGTCAGCGGGTCGTTTAAATCATACACCAGATTATTCTGCGGCATATTTCTTCTCTGTACTATCACATACTCAAATATTCCCGTGGCAGTAAGCAACACTGTAAGCACTGCTGCTGCAAGCCGCCGCGCAAAAAGGCGGCTTTGCAAAATCGTGCTGCTCCTGTCCCAAAGCTCTGCCACCACAATGGCCGGGAACAAGGAAAGCAGCATCTCCGCCATAATTACAAACTTATGATTTACCCCGATGTCTACCGTAAGAGACAGGGTAAATGCCATAACAAGCGGCACGGAAAATACAAACACCAAATAACGCTTTACCCCCTTCCCAAGTAATAGATAGCCCACAAGAACCAGCAGCAAAATTCCCCAAAGCTGCCACATATAATCCAGAACACCAAAAAAGGTTTTATTCTCCGCCAGAAAGCCAAAATAATAGTCCGGAGAAACCGCGGAGCCTTCTACAAAAAGACCTGACTCTGCCAGGGAAAGCAACAATGCTATGCCTGCGGTAATCAAATAATCCAAACGGCTGTCTGAAACAGCTGCCATAAAAAACAGCATGGCACAGCAGGTAATCAAAACAGAGCCGTTGAAAAATGCAAGACCGCCAAGCAGACTGCCAAGACACAGAGCTACCACCGGATGTCTGACTCCAAAGGCTCCCTTGGAGAAAAACAACACCTTGCAATACCTCCACAGCTTTTCCGACGGCTTCCGCTTCTTTGTATCGGTTGCGAACCCGTCTCTTGTGTTCTTTAGTTTCTCTGCCATGGCATATACATAGGGCATAAAAAAATGCAGTGCCAGCAGCATGACTGCAATCGCAAAGGCAAGATGACGCTGGTTACAATATACGTTCAGATTCCAGAAGCCCCAGCCCTCACATTCGGTATAGGAAATAAATTCCGTCTGCGTCAGTAAGGTCTGCCCCAGCTGTCCCTTTGGAATTTCCGCAAGAAATCGAAAAAAGCTCGGAGAACTGCGGAACAAAAAGAACAGGGTCATAAGATACCCCACCGACCGCTTTCCGGTCAGACGTGCCGCCAATGCATACAGCAGCACGCAGGAGGCAAGCATACCGAAAATGCTCGGCAGATTAAACGCAAAATCAATCCGCATTCCTAAAAACTCTAAGTTTCCAACCAAAAATTGAAACAAAAAATGATACCGGATATCCTCTCCCGCAAAGTGGGAGTAAGCCGTCGGAAAATTGTTTCCATAGGAAAAAGAACGAATCATCCCCATATGCGGTGCAAAATCACTAAAAACCGAAAGACCTACATACAGCCGGTTGTCCTTTACAGCCAGAGTCAAAAACATCATCTGGGTAATAAACACCGCAAGTACCGCCAGAAAAATCCACTCTCCCACAGTAAGCTTACAGCTACCGGTCTTTTGCTCCCGTACACGCTTCTTATACTTAAAAAGCAAAAGTCCTGCAGCTACCGCAAAAAATAAACACATGGACACTACATTGGCCATAAACAGCGGATATTCTATCCCACCGAATACCTTTAATGCATAAGCAGTAAGATAAGTCACCCAGGTAAGCGGAATCAGACCCGCAAGTACCCATGCCGGCACTCGCAACAGATAAGAAGATAGCAAAAGCTCTTTTCCGTCGAAGGTAGTCCTTCCGACATTTTTTAAATTCGGCAGCAGGGCTTCACACACCGCATAGCCGAACAGCACACCTATTACCAAAAAAACAATACTGCCCACTACTTTTTCTCCTCTTCCCCATGACGAATTACGCGCGACGTAAGATAACGGGGTCTTCCTTTAATTTCATGATATATTTTCATTAAATACAAGCCGATGATTCCCAGACTCATCATAATCATACTGCCGATAAACAGCAGCAATAAAATGACTGTGGTGAAACCGTCCTGTGCATATCCGGCGACTTTCATGTATAAGGTCTGTATACCGAGTACAATCGCACATATAAACATCAGTATCCCAAGCATTGTAATACAATGCAGCGGTGCGGAGGTGTACGAGGTCACTGCTGTCACCGCAAGCGTAATCAGACGCTTGAGAGACCACTTTGAAGTACCGCCGTCGGTTCGTTCCGCCACCTCAAAACGAAAGGTTTTCCGTTCAAACCCGACCCATGCCGACATTCCCCTGAAAAAGGTCATGCGCTCCGGCATTTGCTTCATGGCGTTCACAACCTTACGATCCAAAAGCTTAAAGTCGGAAGCGTTATCAAACGCAATCCCCGTCACTTTATTCAACACACCATAAAAAAGCTTCGCACAAAACCGGTAAGCAGGCTTTTCCTTCCCTCTGGAGGCTTTTACGCCTTCTACTACCTCGGCCCCCTCTTTCCACAGCCGCACCATCTCCGGAATGCATTCCGGCGGATGCTGTAAATCCGCATCCATAACAATCACCGCAGCTCCTCCCGCAATGTCAAGTCCGGCACAAAGTGCCGGCTCCTTACCAAAATTTCTGGAAAGACGTACTGCCGTAACCCTGACATCTTCCTTTGCCATACGCTGCATTTCTTCCCATGAATTATCCTTTGAACCGTCATCCACCAGCACCAGCTCGTAAAGAATGCCTGCCTCGTCACAAAGCTGACCCACACGCGCCATGGACTTCCGAATATGTGCTCCTTCATTGTACACGGGAACCACAATCGAAATCCGCTCCTGTAACTTACTTTCCATGTTTCCTCCTCTATTCGGCCACATCCTCTTCGGTAATTACGGTGATGTCTTTAATGGACTGGGATGTATATCCGATAATCCGGTTCGCCTGATTGCTTACCAGCCGTTCGAACAGATTTCTGATTCCTCTGGCATTTCCGAAATTTCTCTGCTCCTCCGGACTCATCTGTCCGAGCATCCTCTCTACCTTTTCTCTCGCCCCGTCTGTCAGACAAAAGCCTGCTTCCTCCGTCATGGAATCCAAAATTGCCAAAAGCTCTTCCTTTGAATAATCCGAAAATGTAATAAACTTATTAAAGCGGGAATATAACCCTGTGTTTGCTTTTAAGAAGCGCTTCATCTCCTCCGTATAACCTGCAACGATAATAACCAAATCATCCCGGTGATCTTCCATCAGCTTCACCAGGGTATCGACTGCTTCTGCGCCAAAATCGTTGCTTGCATTCTCCGGAGCCAGAGAATATGCCTCATCAATAAACAGCACACCGCCGAGTGCCCGCTCAACTGTTTCCTTCACCTTCAGGGCAGTCTGTCCCACATAGCCTGCCACAAGACCGGAGCGGTCGGTCTCGGTAAGCGTGCCCTTACTTAAAATTCCAAGCTTGCAATATATCTGTGCCACCAAACGGGCAACCGTCGTTTTTCCCGTTCCGGGACTTCCCGTAAATACCATATGGTAGGACATATTCATCTGGGGAAGCTTATACTTTTCGCGCAGTCGCTTCACCTTAATTAAATTTATCAACGAACGGATTTCGTTTTTTACCTCCTGCAAACCAATCATACGGTCCAGCTCTCCCGTCAGGCGGTCAATCTCCTCCTCCGTTTTTTTCTCCTTAATGTCTTGTACGGCTTCCTCCGCCGCATCCGCAAAAATTTCCGGCAAAAAGCCCGGCTTTTCCTCCCGCTCCGCATAATGCTCCGTCATCACTTCCGCTGCCACCGGAGTACCTACGCCCTGCCGGTAATAAAAATACTTTCGCTTATAAACAGCAAAATCTTCTCCGGCCTCTCTCAGCATTTCACATCCCTCGGAAAGCGTTCCGGAACATAATTTTTTAAAGATATATTTCCCGTCAATAGTACGGGAGGCATCCTGATGATTTTCCAAAAAAACGGACACCTTATCAAAATATAACCCGATAAACTTAGAAAGCTGTACATCTCTTGTCTCATTTAAGTAGGCGAGACAAATCAAGACATTGAGCAGGGAGTCAAAAAAAAGACCGGTTACTCCCTTTTCCTTTTCCTGATCCCGCAGACAAAACAACTGCAATAAAATCGGCGGGGACTCCAAAAACCTCGCAGAGCGGCCGACTGCCTCCGTCAAATCTCCCCGGTCCCATGCTTCCCTCAGCCCCAGCATATCCTGTCCGGTAAGCTCTGCAGCAAAGAAAAGCTCCTCCCGCTTCAAACGTTTTCCAAATACCATAAACTGCACTAAAAGTGACTGTACATATAAATCCAGCACCTCCTCCACCGATAAGCGGAGCACCTCCTCCGCCTTGGAAAAATATCCCTCCTCAGTTAAAGACGCACAATATTCCGAAAGAAGGCGGTAATTATCGCCCGCAATATGTTGCAGCTGGTCATTGGTATATTCCTTTTGCATATCACCGCTCCTTTCCAAGCACACACCGAATTCGCTTTCTACAAATACACATAGTAAGTATACCACTTATTTCATAAAAAGAAAAGAAAAAGTTAAGGCGATGTATGCTTTTTTGCACACACCGCCAGCCGCTAAAAAACAGGTTGCCCCATCCTTTTTTCTAAATAGATTCCGCCATTCCCTGTATTCTTCCCATGGTATTTTCATGAAACCAGAGACCGTACAGCTCCTCCGCCTCTTTTTTTGTCAATGCTTTTACTGTTTCACTTACCGTTTTTAAAATTTGTGCATCCGCATAAATATCACCGATGGCAAATTCCAGTTCACCGCTCTGGCGCACTCCAAACAAATCTCCCGGTCCTCTGAGCCTCAGGTCCTCCCCTGCAATAAAAAAACCATCATTTGATTTATTCATAATTTCCAAGCGTTCCATAATCTCCGGTGCATCAGAGGCACTTATCATAATACAATAGGACTCGGCATCCCCGCGGCCTACCCTGCCCCGCAGCTGATGCAGCTGCGCCAGACCGAAGCGTTCCGCATTTTCTATCATCATCACCGTGGCATTCGGTACATTTATGCCCACCTCAATCACCGTAGTGGATACCAGCACCTGTATCTCTCCCTCTGCAAAACGGTTCATTCTTGCAGTTTTTTCCTTTGCCGGCAATTTCCCGTGCAAATACTCCACACACACCTCCGGTCCCAGTGCTTCCCGCAGCTGCTCCGTATAATTAAGTACATTCTCCGCCTCGGTGGTCTCACTTTCCTCTACCATGGCACATATAACATATGCCTGTTTTCCGGCTGCAATCTGTTTTTTAATAAAACGGTATGCCGTCTCTCTGTAATTTGTTCCTACCACACAGTTTTTTATCGGCTTTCTGCCTTTTGGCAGTTCGTCCACAACGGAAATATCCAAATCTCCATACAAAATAATAGCAAGTGTCCGCGGAATCGGCGTTGCACTCATCACTAAAATATGCGGATGCCCACCCTTTTCCGAAAGCAGCTCCCGCTGCCTTACACCAAACCGGTGCTGCTCATCGGTAATCACCAGCCCCAGTGAACAGTATTCCACCTTTTCCTGAAACAATGCCTGGGTACCGATAATCATATCTGCCGAACCGTCCGCGATTGCTTCTCTTGCCGCTTTCTTCTGTGCTGCCGTCATAGAACCGGTCAGCAATACCGTTCGAATGCCAAATGCTGCAAACAGCCGGACCGCCTCTGCCATGTGCTGACGCGCCAGCACCTCGGTGGGTGCCATAAGTGCCGCCTGATAGCCGGATTTTACCGCCGCAAGCATGGCAAGCATGGCAAGTACCGTTTTGCCAGAGCCTACATCTCCCTGCACAAGTCTCGCCATGGTACCGTTTCCCGCCATGTCTTTCTTAATTTCTTCCCATACACGTTTCTGCGCTTCTGTCAATTCATACGGCAGGGTGCGGATTAATTCCTCACATGCCTCCGTTTCCCGAATCGGACAGTCATTGCTTTCCTTCTCTCTCTGCTCTTTATAATGATCCAGAATCAGCATAAAGCGGAAAAACTCCTCAAACACCAGTCGTTTTCTTGCATCAAGCAATGTTTCCCTGCTTTTTGGAAAATGAATCTCTTCTACGGCACTTCGATGTGAAATCAAATCATTTTCTTTTGCAATTCTGGCAGGTAAAATTTCCGGCTCCTTCTCACACTCTGCCAAAGCCGCCGCCACTGCTTTGGAAACCGTGCTGTTATGCAGCCCCTCTGTCAGTCCGTACACCGGCTGCAGCACCCGCAGCAGACGCTGATACTCCTCCCGCTTATATTTCTTCGGCTGCTCCATGACAAGCGCACCCTTTTTACGCACAATTCGTCCGCGAAACAGGTGTCTCGTCCCCATCGTCAGCTGATTTTTCATATAAGGCTGGTTATACCAGGTCAGCTTTATGCTGCCGGAAGGATCCTTTACCATACAGGTCAAAACCTGAAGATTACGATATCTGGTCACATCAGCACTTTTTATTACCGATGCCTCGATGGTCACTGTTTTTCCTTCTTTTACTTCCGAAATCGGCACCGGCAGCTCATAGGTCTCATAGCTGCGCGGATAATAAGCAAGCAAATCCCCCACCGTAAAAACTTCCAGCTTTTGCAACAGCTTTTCCGTTTTCTCTCCGATTCCTTTAATCTTTGCCACGCTATCGTTCTGCTGCATACCTTTTCCTCTCTTTAAGACAAAGAGTCCGCTTGCGGACTCTCGCGCCGAGCGCGGTCGCATGCGACATCTTCCAATCGCGCGAGTGCGCATCCCGCGGAGCGTTTTTTGCTTTATAGGAACGTATTTTAACACGCTGTCGCAACACGGTATTTCCTATAAAGAGACAAAGACAGCCGCGCCTTACGACGCGGCTGCCGGATGATATGCCATGCTTAGAAATGCTTTTCTACAAGCTTATCTAACGCTGCAATCTTGATTTCCTTGCCTGTAAGTGCACCTACCGCAAACAAACCAAATACAAGCTTCTCTGCAATGGAAAGGATGCTGCTTAAGGTGGAAAGAATTGCTCTGATAATACCGTAAATGGTACTTATTACATCTACAGAATACATCCAGCTCTTAAAGTTCAGAACATCAAACACATTTCCGACAAAAGCAATTACCATAGATGCTGCAAGGAACACCAGATACAGCACCAGCGTATACACCGCATACTTTTTTAACGTCCGGCTTTCTTCCTTCAGCAAAACATAGCCCCCTACCAAAACAAGTGCCGTAAGCCCCACATATCCGGTTAAGAAAACCAACGCCCCCATTAAGCAAACTGAAATTCCTAACTTTGTCTTTTCCATTTGTTCTTATCCTCCTATTGTTTATCTATGACAACACCCTCGTGTATTGTCCGTACTATTCCACCGAAAGAACATAATAGTAAATCGGCTGTCCGCCCTGATGTACCTCAACATCTACCTCCGGATGCGCCTCCATCACTCTGGAAGCCAGCGCTTCTGCAGCCTCCTCCGAAGTCTCTGCACCGTAATAAAGACTGATCAGCTCAGAATTCTCATCCATCAGGCTCTCCAAAAGCTCATAAGTAACCGTTTCAATGTCAGAGCCTACAGAAAGAATCGTCTTATCACCGATTCCCATATAATCACCGGCCTTAATCTCCTTACCGTCCATGGACGTGTCACGAACCGCATAGGTCACCTGACCGGTCTTTACATTCTGCATTTCCTCCGTCATACGCTTTTTATTATCCTCTACCGGCTTATCCGTCATGTAGTTGATTAACGCCGTAATCCCCTGTGGGACCGTCTTAGACGGAATTACCACGATTTCCTTGTCCTTCGTCAGCTTCATCGCCTGCTCCGCCGCAAGGATAATGTTGGAATTGTTCGGGAGAATAAAAACCGTATCCGCATTTACGCTATCGATGGCAGTGAGCATATCCTCCGTGGACGGATTCATCGTCTGACCACCCTCAATGATATAATCCGCTCCGATTCCCCTGAAGATTTCGTTTAAGCCCTCTCCGATAGAAACCGCCACAAATCCTACCGGCTTTCTCGGCACCAAAGCAGCCTGCTTCGTCTCCGCCATCTGGCTCGCCCCTTGAATCACACGTTCGTTATGCTCCTCACGCATATTATCAATCTTCATTTTTGTAAGAGAACCGTAGGTCAGTGCTTTCTGAATCGCAAGTCCCGGATCATTGGTATGCACATGTACCTTTACAATATCGTCATCGGAAACTACAACGATAGAATCACCAATGGATTCCAGATATGCCTTAAACTTTAACTCCTCCTCCATATCATAGTGCTTTTCCACCATAATAATGAACTCGGTACAATATCCAAACTTAATGTCTGCCGTAGAAATCGTGTCATTTGCCGCACCGGCTGCCGCGCGTTCCACCGGCTTAGACACCGCCAGCGTAAAATCCGTCTCCCTGCCGCTTAATGCATCAACGATACCTTCCATAATCGTTAAAAGACCCTGTCCTCCGGAGTCCACCACGCCTGCTTCCTTTAATACCGGAAGAAGCTCCGGTGTAATCTCCAATACCTCTTTCATATGAGCCTTTACTTCTTCGGCAAATGCCAGAATATCTTCTTCGCCCTCCTCCGCAAGCTGCTTTGCACGCTCTGCGCCGCCTCTTGCAACGGTAAGAATGGTTCCCTCCTTCGGCTTCATCACCGCCTTGTACGCCGTCTCTACCGCACGTTCAAAGGCTGCGGCAAGAACCGTTACACTCACTCCGTCATACTCACGAAGCTCCTTGGTAAAGCCACGGAACAGCTGGGACAAAATAACACCGGAATTTCCTCTTGCGCCACGCAGGGAACCGCCCGAAATTGCCTTACAAACCTGTTCCATGGTTGGCTTTTCAAGAGTACTCACTTCCTTCGCCGCAGACAGAATGGTAAGCGTCATATTCGTACCCGTATCACCATCCGGAACCGGAAATACATTTAATTCATTGATATATTCTTTATTTTCCTCGATGCGCTTTGCTCCTGCAAGAAAGCACTTTTGAACCATAGCGGCATCAATTGTCTTCATACTCACGTTTCTCCTCCTTTGTGCATGAAAATGCACGTTTTTTAATCAATGACCCTGACACCCTCTACATAAATATTGATTTTCTCTACCGGAATACCCGAAAACTCCTCTATCTTATACCTTACATTGCTGACAAGATTATCTGCCACAGCAGAAATACTGACACCATAAGATACAATAATATGAAAATCAACCGTGATTTTGTTCTCATTTACCGTAACCTGTACGCCTCTGCTTAAGCTTTCTCTGCGCAACAGCTTCGCCAAACCGTCCTTTACGTTTACCGCAGCCATACCGACCACTCCAAAGCACTCTACAGCGGCAGAACCCGCATACTTTGCAAGCACTTCGTTTTCAATCATAACATCACCGATACTTGTATTCATCGTAGCGTTCATCTCTATCCCTCCTTCTGCCCGTTTGTTGCAACGGACCGCGTACAGACTATGTACCGATTCTAGTATACCTCATTTTTTTGAAAAAGTGAACCTATTTTTCAAAAAAACAGGCTCTCTTTGTAACTTCCCGCATACCGTATCATAAGAACGCCCTTTTGGAGACCCTCCATGAAAAAAGTCATCGGCTTTATTTTAATCTGGATTGCAGTCGGAATGTTCCTTACCTTCTTTCTGCGTAGCTCTCTGCTTGCCGTTCTTCTTATTATTTTGTTTCTGCTGCTCGGATACCGTCTGTTCTGCGGCTAATCGGAAAAGGACAGAAACGCGAAAAGGGACTTTGCAAAACACTCCGTCCTGCAAAATCCCCAATATTCT